>NZ_CP064923.1:1200000-1545833 GCF_018336915.1 Acaryochloris marina S15
CCTCTTACAAACAGGATTACAAACCGATCCGGTGCAGCCTCAAGCTATTTTGAGTTGTGTGATCTTCGTGATGCTGTGGCTGGTGGATAGCTTCCTCAGATAATAGATTCTCAGGGATGGCTAGTACCGATAGATCCGTTAATCCTACGACCCCTGATCCTTTAGGCTTGCTCTAAACTGACGATGCGCCCGTCGGGAAAGATGGTTTCGTTTAAGATGGCTTCTTCTAGGGCCTGAGTTTTAACCTGTGCACCTGATAAATCAGCCCCGGTGAAATCGGCTTCTCGCAAGTCTGCTTCCCGTAAATCTGCATCTCTTAAATTGGCCCCTCGCAAGACCGCACGGGCGAGGACGGCGCGTTTAAGGTTTGCACCCCTGAGGTCAGCCCCAGAGAAATCAGAATTTGTTAGGAGGGCATCCCTTAGATCGGCGTCCTTTAAATTAGCGCCAGTTAAGTCTCCAGCAATCAACCCTGCGGCTTTAAGGTTGGCTTGGCAAAAAGATGTGCCAATAAATGTGGCTCCGTGCAATACGCTATGGCTCATGTTGGCACTCGCAAAGGAAGCATGGTTCAAATCTTGGAGGCTCAGATTGCAGGCCTCTAGATCCATCTTGTTGAAGGACCGGTGGCCTTGGGCATATCGCTGCAAAATATCAGTATCAGAGACAGACATAGCTGATAGGTCGCTCAGGTGTATATGTTCAGCATGCCCGCTTTGATCGACTCGATCATCAGTGGTGAAATGCTGGGGGTTACATCTGTCTGAGCGATGAGCTGTCCTATTGATGCTTTGGCTGACGTGGGGGCTAACTTAGGCTTGCCGAGCATCAGCCTTGAACACCCGTATCGATTTCTCTAAGCTGGGTATAGGCTAGGTGAGTGCTTTGCACCTGATACCCGTTAAGGAAGATACGGGTGATACCGAGGGCCGTTGGGGAGTGATGGTGGTGGATCAAAAATTGCAAGAGCGGTGTGAGAGATCGTTCATTTAATTGGCCATTAATGGTTAGCAGTCTCCAGAGCAAACGATGCCAAATAGTTAGCTGGACCATCATTTTGACGTGAAGAGTGGGGTGCTTGAGGTAAAACTTAGCCCCCATTCGCCCCCGCTGCCGTTCCTGTTCGATTAACTGGGGCAGTTGATCAAGGCGAAAGGGGGGATGCCAGTGATAACCGACTGCTTTGGGTGCTTTGACTAGTTGGAGATTGAGCTGTTGGAGCCGTACGCCTAACTCCAAATCTTCCCAGCCATATTGCTGAAAGCTAGGGTCAAAGCCTCCGGCCTCTTCTAGCCAACGCCGAGCAATGGCAACATTTCCGGTGGCGAAATAGGCGGCTGAATAGTCTGAAAGTTTGTAGGGGGTCGATGTTGGATCCGCGAAGTTGCAAGTTTGAATAACGCGGCCATAGGTGAACAGTCGATGATGCCCCAACCGTTGTTGCGCCGACTCTAGCGCCTCAGCATGGGATTGTAAGAAGGAATCTGTGACGACTAAATCGCTATCAATAAACACGATGGTATCGCCTTGGGCCATTTGGAGACCCAGATTGCGGGCGGCAGCTGGACCTTGGTGAGACTGGCAATAATATCGCAGATCAAGGAGGGACTGAGTGTGGAGCCAAGCCACTGTATCGTCTGTAGAGCCATCATCCACCACAATCACTTCATAGGTATGAGGGGATGTTAAAGCCTGCTGGGAGAGGGCTGCCAAGCATTTTTGCAAAATGGGCAGGCGATTGTAGGTGGGGATGATAACGCTAAAGAACAAGCTGTGATGTATTGGGCTACTGGTGTTTAGGATAGCTTGCTGGGCTAGATTAAGCCGTTTTGACAAAGCGGATGAGCTCCCGGACTTGATTGAGGAATTGTGCGTCTTCACTGAGGTTTGCGATCGCATTCTCCGCATCACTCGCTAACTGCTGATGCTCCACCTGATTATTGACTTTGAAGGTTTCCAGGGCCGTCATCACCCGATTGAGATCCTGGCGGATAGATTCCCATTGTCGCTGCTGGTCACTGATCCAAGAGGTTGGATCCTCTAAATTGAGACGCTGGGTCAGACTCTCAGTCAGCTTTTCCTGCATGGCGATGCGGCCCCGCAACTCCAACACATCTTCGCGGGGATAGCTGCACTGGCGCTGAATCATCGATAGACGCTTGGCGAGAAAAGAGTAGGCTCGAATGCTAGGGCGTAACACCGTCAAAAGTAGCGCCGCGAGGGAGCCCAGATAGCCAAGGGCGCTAATATTCCACCAGGCTAGGGCAAAGAGACCGCCTGCAGAGACGCCATGCAGGGCCAAAGCAACCCATAAGCTGCGGCGACCGACCATCATGGCATATTGGCGCTGTTCTGAATCAATGTGAATCCCTTTTTCTAAAGAAAGATTGATTTCTGCCACCACTTCACGGGCTTGAAAATGGACGTTCCAGGGAACGGTGGTAATGGTCACTAACCACCCAAAAATGGCGAGACTCATAATCCAATCCACGAACTGAATGGTAGCAATATCCACCCAGCTGACGGCACCATACCCAGCCAGAATAATTAATGCGAGAAAGGCTAATAAACCGAAGGCGATATATCTCATAGTCTTGCGCTCCTTAAATCTTGATGTAATCCATAGAGCAGTCCAGGGCTAGGGATGGACTGCCTGAGATTTCAGCTTGTGATGCCCAGCTCTTGTTGCCATTGCTGGAGTGGCTTTTCCCATTGTTCTTCCCACTTCTGGGACAGCAGCGGCTGAGCGCGAAGTCCTCGCTGGTATCCCTGGGAAATCGTTGGCAGTAGGGTCGCTAGGGAATCAGGCGTTTTTAACAGGGCTTTGAGTAAGCCAAAGGTGAGCAAGACCAAGGCCATTGGGCGGCGAGTTTGGGCGAGTTCAAAGGCTTTGAGTCCCAACTCTCCAGCCACATCCGTGCCGAACCTAGTAATCAGGTGCCAAATATCGTGGGTTTGTCGGAGTCGGAGGAGGATGTAGCTGGCATCGTCTTGAACTGCGATCGCACGATAAAACTCAGGATCAAATCCAGCGTCCGTCAGGGTCGATGCATAGCAATAACCTAGAGAATCTTGGGGATATTGCAACAAGGCTTCTAGATCTGGCGAAGGGGCAATATAACGGTCTTTCACTAATTCGGCAGTACTGGCATGGGTCTTAATAAAGTCCACCGCCAGCTCCATGGCTTGGGTACCATAGAGTCCATCTTCAATGTCATAGACCGATTCGGTATTACTGGGATTGCGGAGGAGTGAAAAAACACCTTTACCAATGTTGAGGGCGTTGCGAGAAGTAGCGAGGGGGTGAGCCAGAAGCATTTTTTGAGTCCTTAAAGAATGGTTTGAAGGGAGTTTGATGGGGCTAGGCCACTTTGTTATAGGGGTCATATTCCGCCAGCATTTTTTCGACCTTGGCTTCATCGAGGCGGCTAATCACCCGCTTCGACTCTTCCACATCGCGAATAGTTTTGGACAAGCTAATTGTGGAGCCGATGGAAAATAAGGTGCCCATGCCTAAGTAACCCTTCATCCAGGTATTGACGGGCATATAGATAATGCCAATGCCAGTTGCGGCGATGGAAACGGTGAAGGAAATCCAGGTTTGGGCAATCCAGGCGCTGGTGTGGGCTGTAGGGGTGGTGTACTTCTTGTCAGTCATGATGGCCTCCGTTGGGCTTTGTTTGATTAATTGCATTCTGGCTTCTGCTCTGGTGAGGCCACAATGACTGCTGCGTAGTTCTTTGAAGCAATATCAGTGCCAAGAACTATACTGAAGTAGGGTGAAGTGAGGTGAAGTAGTTGAATACTGAAGACCTAGATCAGTGGTGGTCTCCTGAACAACAGCAGCAAACCGTAGCGAAATTGATTCAGCGGGTGGGGTTAACGCGGGTCCGGGCAGAAAGTTTCGTGCGTCTATGGATTTATGCCTTAGTCCAGGAGCAGTTAGCAGAAAATTCCCGTTTGCGACCACCCCTAACCGAGCTAGCATTACCTACCAAGCCAGTTATGTGCACCCATCGACAAGCAGCAGAGCTGTTCTACTTTGATAAGGATCAAGGCAGCGATCGTGCTGCCGGGATGATGGTGGATAAGCTTGCAGCACTCGGTCTGATTCAGAAGCAGTTTGATGGCAATACCACCTGGATCGAAATTCAGCCGATGCCAGAAGGTTGGGATACTTCAGAAGAGACCATCGATCTGAAAACCGATGACTTTGACCCCCGCTGTGATGCGATTCCAGTGGCTAATTTGTTGGCCCGCAACTATAACTGGATGAACCAGAACTCCGAGACAGCGCCACATCGAATTACGCTGAAGCTTCGGCAATGGGCGCAGCAATATGGAACAGGTATGAGAGTGTTGCGGCAGGTCAATACCCTCAATCCAGTGGGCTTTTATTTGCTATATCCCACGGATAGTGAATCTGATGTTAATTTCTTTTCGGCACCCAGTAAGGGCCTACATCTAAGTACGCTGACAGAAGTGGATCCGTTTCAAATGGCAACGCCGGGTGATCCAAACTGTGTGTCGGTTTATATTCGGAGCTGGATGATTGACCCGCTTTATTGGGACCGCTATCAAATTCCGTTTCTGATCGATACCCAGGAAATGTTGCGACGCATGCAACAGGATTTTCCCAATCTCTGTGATATGCACACATTGGTGATTCACCCCCTCTACGAAAAGATGGGGGCGATGTTGGGGTTTCAGAAGACGAGCCTTGATACAACAAGTTCGATGTATTGGATGTACCGACCTCTGGATCGGTTTTTAGCTTTGGATTTGCAGAGTCTACAAAACAATCCGGACACGAGCAAATAGAGTGCTTAATCGCTTAATACAGAAAGGTTTTTACTCTTTCTTTGCATTGAAGCTGAGTGCAATTAAGCTGGCACTGCTTGCTTGTCAATGCCAAATTTGGGTGCCTTATAGGATGAATTGCCACCAATTCCTGAGAAATATATTAGAATAACGTTAGCTATTATAAAAACATATAGTATTTGAAAAAATTAGACTTCGAGTGGTCGAAGAAACTAATGGCAAAACAGCGCAAAGATAAAGCAGAAAAAGACAAGCCTGTGCGGTTGTCTGCAATCGATGAAGATATCCTCACGGTTCTTTTAGGACGAGAGTTCTATGGCTTAGAAATTTTGGATGAACTGAATCAGGGCAGGCCGATCACACTAAGCTTTGGTAGTTTGTATCCGGCCCTAAACCGTCTGGAGAAGAAGGGTCTGATTTCCTGGCGATGGGGGGATGAGGTGGATGACTCTGGCGGTGCCCGGCGCAAGTATTACAAGGTGACAGGGTTGGGGGCCAATACCCTCAATGGCGTTCAGCAATATCGGTTAATGTTGGCTCAGCGATCGGGGCAGGGATAGTTTGCCTAGGGGTGGTTTGGACATGAAAAACATATGTGAACAGAGAAAGATGCTTAGGAGATTCTGGTTAAAGCGAGGGTTGTTAACTGCTGGGGGAGTTATTGCGCTTAGCTTTTCCGTTCTTCGCATATATGCGTTTCAGAATCAGTGGAAGCAACATTCTACATATCAAGAGCAAATTGAACGTCAGGAAGAGCTATCGCGACTTTCTTCACGCTTTCAAGAACTTAGAATTAAAGGATTGCTAGAGGAGGTTAATCTTGGGGATTATCAGCATATGCAGGAGATGTTTCAGCAAGCGCTCCAGCAAGTAGAAAAAATTGATGACCCAAGTTCCAAATCCGATGCCCTGAGAGCGATTGCAGCCGCCTATGGTCAAATCAATGACCCCAAACTCGTCCAGGAAGGATTAAAACATACCCTAATCGTCGCCGAAAAAATTGATGACCCATATTCAAAAGTCGATGTCCTGAGCGCGATTGCAGCCGCCTATGGTCAAATCAATGACCCGAAACTCGCCCAGGAAGGATTAAAACATACCCTAACCGTCACCGAAAAAATTGATGACCCAAGTTCCCAATCCGATGTCCTGAGCGCGATTGCAGCCGCCTATGGTCAAATCAATGACCCGAAACTCGTCCAGGAAGGATTAAAACATACCCTAATCGTCACCGAAAAAATTGATGACCCATATTCAAAAGTCGATGTCCTGAGCGCGATTGCAGCCGCCTATGGTCAAATCAATGACCCGAAACTCGCCCAGGAAGGATTAAAACATACCCTAACCGTCACCGAAAAAATTGATGACCCAAGTTCCCAATCCGATGTCCTGAGCGCGATTGCAGCCGCCTATGGTCAAATCAATGACCCGAAACTCGTCCAGGAAGGATTAAAACATACCCTAATCGTCGCCGAAAATTTTGATGACTCGTATTCCCAATCCTCTACCCTGAGCGCGATCATAGCCGCCTATGGTCAAATCAATGACCCGAAACTCGTCCAGGAAGGATTAAAACATACCCTAATCGTCGCCGAAAAAATTGATGACCCAAGTTCCCAATCCTCTACCCTGAGCGCGATTATAGCCGCCTATGGTCAAATCAATGACCCCAAACTCGCCCATGAAGGCTTGAAAAATGCCCTAACCGTCGCCGAAAAAATTGATAACCCAAGTATCAAATCCGATGCCCTGAGAGCGATTGCAGCCGCCTATGGTCAAATCAATGACCCGAAACTCGCCCAGGAAGTCTTGAAAAATGCCCTAACCGTCGCCGAAAAAATTGACAACCTAAGTTCCCAATCCTCTACCCTGAGCGCGATTATAGCCGCCTATGGTCAAATCAATGACCCCAAACTCGCCCATGAAGGCTTGAAAAATGCCCTAACCGTCGCCGAAAAAATTGATAACCCAAGTATCAAATCCGATGCCCTGAGAGCGATTGCAGCCGCCTATAGTCAAATCAATGACCCGAAACTCGCCCAGGAAGTCTTGAAAAATGCTCTAACCGTCGCCGAAAAAATTGATAACCCAAGTATCAAATCCGATGCCCTGAGAGCGATTGCAGCCACCTATGGTCAAATCAATGACCCGAAACTCGCCCAGGAAGTCTTGAAAAATGCTCTAACCGTCGCCGAAAAAATTGATAACCCAAGTTCCAAATCCGATGTCCTGAGCGCGATTGCAGCCGCCTATGGTCAAATCAATGACCCCAAACTCGCCCAGGAAGTCTTGAAAAATGCCCTAACCGTCGCCGAAAAAATTGATAACCCAAGTTCCCAAACCTTTGCCCTGAGCATGATTGCAGCCGCCTATGGTCAAATCAATGACCCGAAACTCGCCCATGAAGGATTAAAAAATGCCCTAGCCGTCGCTGAAAAAATTGATAACCCAAGTTACAAATCCTCTTCCCTGAGCATGATTACAGCTGCTTATGGTCAAATCAATGACCCGAAACTCGTCCATGAAGGCTTGAAAAATGCCCTAGCTGTCGCCGAAAAAATTGATAACCTGTATTCCAAATCCGATGCCCTGAGAGCGATTACAGCCGCATATGGTCAAATCAATGACCCGAAACTCACCCAGGAAGGCTTGAAAAATGCCCTAGCCGTCGCCGAAAAAATTGATAACCCAAGTATCAAATCCGATGCCCTGATCACGATTACAGCTGCCTATGGTCAAATCAATGACCCGAAACTCGCCCATGAAGGCTTGAAAAATGCCCTAACCGTTGCCGAAAAAATTGATGATCCATGTTACAAATCTTATACTCTGAGAGCGATTGCAGCCGCATTTGCTCAAATCAATGACCCCAAAATTGCACAGGCGATTCTGCAGCAAACACGCCAAAAATTAGAAATCATTGTTGCTTCCCGCATCACAACAACACATCTGCAATGGGAATTGATCTATCTACTCATCCCGACCGTTTCAGCAGGTATCTTCTTACTTGTTCTTCTCAAATCCCGTAGTCCACTCAATATCTCATTAACAGGACAACTTATTGTTGTTTTCCCAGAAGAGTATGTAGCAAATCTAGTTCTACTCAAAAAACGAATGCAAAGTGAGCAACGACCCAGTTGGTATATCCAACTGCGTATGGTGCAGGAAGTATTGGAATTAATTTTAGCTAACTATATCCAGATTCCTTTAGATAATCTAGGATTGCCATCAATAAGGCGAAAAATCGACAAATAAAAACACCTGAAGAATCTCATAATGTTTGAAATAGGAATTATCAGTAATGTTTAATGAAAAGCCAAACGAAGAAATAAAAAAGCCAGCATTTAGCTTGTAAATTAGCTTGTCAGAAGACTTGACTCGCTGGTTGATAGGCAGTCTGATTGCCATTACTCGTTCAAGTATTGTGTAGATTACTCAATCTCCTCCCAGCTCAGTAAACCCTTCCTCACTGCAACCGAAAGCACAACAAACTCAGCAATAGGGATCGTGCCTTATTTTCATGAAACAGCTTTAAGCGTTTGATACTTGGGACCAAGCTCCCATAGCAATATCAATCCGACCTTTAACCCTGCATAACAGGAATTCCGTTTGGCAGGGGAATAAGCGATATAGGATTTGCTAAAGAAATTTGTAGCTTATTCGGACAACGCTCTCAGAGGTAGTCAGTGTAAGCAGATCCTCTTATGCTGCATTTAGCACTTTTCTAGAGGTTTCCATCCAATTCACTAAGACTTCAAATTCTTTGTGAGCGAGTTGCTGATCGTGATGATCGCGTTCTTGAAAGGCAAACTCAAGATCTTCATGTTCAAATCTAACCTTGGTCGTGGTCCCCACTAAGCGCTCATAAAGCCACTGGCTACAGATTTGCCAATTATCTCGATTAACTTCAATGTTTAGCAGACTACTGCTTCTATCTTCTTGAGAAAAGCATCCTACTTTGCCAGCCTGACTAGGCAACTGAGCAGAGGTTACAACGGCATTCTGACGTTCCAGATCCATCGCTAGATGAGCCAGGAAATCGATCATTGTGTCATCTGTTGATTGATCATCTTGCACTGAAATCTGAAACTCGATTAAGTTAATCATAAAATTTACTTCTGAGGATGTTTAAGGAGTATCTATAAATCGAGGCAGCAAGAGATGCTGATTGATTCTATTTTTTTGTCAATCTTATTGATCTGCTAAATCTGGCTCAATGAGAGTTGATGATGCTGTATCTAAATTTTCTGAACTACTGTCAGCAAGTTCAGGAAAACCTCTGTGCATCAGTATTTTTGTGTGTTCAACTTCAACAACGCTTCATCTCTATATCCTTAATCTAAGCAAGAAACATGAGATATCAATGATGTTTATCTGAGCAATTTATTAGAGTTTGCTGAGATTTTCGCGAGATTTATATAAGAAAAATGAGAATTATGTAGTGTTCAGAGAAAATAAATAATCAATATTTTAGAAGCTTGAATTTACGACGATTGGATTTTTCCTCAGAAGATTTTAGAAGCGCTTCTTGATATGGCCAAAATCTCATTCGTTTTGTAAATAGAAATTATGACAACACTTTTTCAGCATCTTCACGAGAATGGACACTTCTCGGAACTAACCATTTCCTCCCCTCCAGTACATCACGAATTTGCGTCATTGATTACTGATGTTTGGTAGCAATCTGACCTTTAACCCTGCATAATAGGGAACGCAGTTTTGCAGGAACAAAAGCGATCATGGGGCGCGCCAAAAAAGTTGTATTGGCTTATTCAGGGGGGGTTGATACCTCCGTGTGTATTCCGTATCTCAAGCATGAGTGGGGCGTTGAAGAAGTCATCACCCTTGCTGCTGATTTAGGCCAAGGGGATGAACTAGAACCCATTCGCCAGAAAGCATTAGATGCTGGTGCTGCTCAATCGTTGATTGCTGATGCCACCCAAAGCTTTATTGCCGACTATGCCTTTCCCGGCATTCAGGCTAATGCTCTCTACGAAAATCGATATCCTCTATCGACTGCACTAGCCCGACCCTTAATTGCCAAACTGCTGGTGGAAGCTGCTGAGGCCCACGGAGCCGATGCTGTTGCCCATGGCTGTACGGGCAAAGGCAATGATCAGGTGCGGTTTGATGTGTCTATTACTGCTCTTAATCCCGACATCAAAGTTTTAGCTCCTGCCCGCGAATGGGGCATGAGTCGGGAAGAAACCATTGCCTACGGGGAAAAGTATGGGGTGCAGTCCCCCGTCAAGAAATCCTCTCCCTACAGCATTGATCGCAACTTATTGGGGCGAAGCGTGGAAGCAGGCCCCTTGGAAGATCCCTGGGTGGAGCCTTTGGAAGAGGTTTATGATCTAACCAAGGCGATTGTTGATACCCCCGATCAGCCTGAGTATATTGATATTGACTTCGCTCAGGGCATTCCCACCCAGCTCAATGGACAAGCCCTCAGTCCTGTAGCCCTAGTCGAACAGCTTAATCAAGTGGTGGGCAATCATGGGGTAGGCCGCATTGATATGGTGGAAAATCGCTTGGTCGGCATTAAGTCCCGCGAAATTTATGAAGCCCCCGCCTTATTGGTGTTGATCCAGGCTCACCGAGAATTAGAGAGCCTTGCCCTGACGGCAGATGTGACCCAGTACAAGCGAGGGATTGAAGAAACCTATAGCCAACTGGTCTATAACGGCCTCTGGTATAGTCCCCTCAAAGATGCCCTGGATGCCTTTATTCAGCAAACTCAAAAACAGGTTACAGGTACGGTACGGGTCAAGCTATTTAAGGGATCTGCAATGGTAGTGGGACGACAATCACCTCACTCTCTATATACACCTGACTTGGCGACCTATGGGTCTCAAGATACCTTTGATCACAAGGCTGCGGAAGGGTTTATCTATGTTTGGGGACTTCCCACACGAGTTTGGTCACAGCAGCAGCGGTCTGGCAGTTAAAACGGTTGATTCGTTTTATCGTCCAAAAATTAGGCAATCAGGACTTTCTGGGTTTTATCGGGATGGCCAGTGCCACAATCTCCATCGCCAAAGTAGTATGTTGTTGGTGGTTTATCGCCCATTACTCGTTTAGCGATGAGACAGTATGATTGATATCCTCCAAACCCTGCCTTTTGATCACCATCGCAGCAGTAAAGTTTAGGTGTTTGTGAAATCCTTACTGGCCTGGACGGGATTCAATATTTGGAGCCGTCGCTTGCTCGCAGCCATCTTTTTAGGCGGGCAGGTAATCGTCCACTTACTCAGAGGCAAAATTCATCGCCGCAATACCATTGAGCAGATGGCGATTGTCGGACCGGAGTCTTTGCTGGTTGCCCTATTGACCGCTAGCTTTGTGGGTATGGTGTTTACCATTCAAGTCGCTGGAGAGTTTATTGCCTTTGGCCTAGTGCAAACCGTGGGGGGAGTGTTGGCCCTTGCTCTTACCCGAGAATTGGCCCCGGTGCTGACAGCCGTAATTATTACAGGGCGGGTTTGCTCTGCTTTTGCCGCTGAAATTGGCACGATGCGTGTCACGGAACAAATCGATGCCCTACAAATGCTGGATACTGATCCGGTTGATTTTTTAGTGGTACCTCGGCTCTTGGCCTGTACCTTGATGCTACCGATTTTGACCCTGATTTCTTTAGTGGCGGGGGTGACTGGTGGCATGGTAGTGGCATCTGTTCTCTATGGCATTCCCTATAGTGTCTTCTTAGATTCAGTCCATAGCTTTTTGGGGGTCTGGGATATTTGGAACTCCATGATTAAAGCTGTTATTTTTGGCGGGATTATTGCCATCGTTGGATCTAGTTGGGGGTTAACGACCTATGGGGGAGCAAAAGGGGTGGGACAATCCACCACAGCTGCGGTGGTGACGGCCCTTGTGATGGTGTTTATGACCAACTTTTTCTTGTCTTGGGTGATGTTCCAAGGGTCAGGTGGAACTGCTCTACAAAACTTGTGAAGCAGAACCCCTTAGAATGGAAAACAGTTTGCTCACCCTATGAACGTGCAATGGCTGTTTCTCAGGTTTCTAATACACAATCGACGGTCGTTTTGACGCCCCGCTATTGGGTGCCGATCGGAGTTGCGATCGCAGGTACAATCCTAACCTTCCTCACCCCCTGGGCTGGTGTTCCTATCATCCTATTAGGTTGTTTTCTGGGTTTTCAGGCCGCCACTGTGAAAGTCCAATTTACAGCCACAGCTTTTGAGCTGTACCGAGGCGAAAAACAGCTGCGCCAGTTTCCCTTTGCCGAGTGGCAAGACTGGCTGATTTTGGTTCCCCCCATTCCTATCTTGTTCTTTTTTAAAGAGGTCAAGAGTATTCACTTCATGCCTATGCTCTTTGATGCCCGAGCGCTATTGACCTGTCTAGAAGAGCGATGCCCCAGATCTTAAGGTATCCTGCTCAACGACCATTATTTTACTGATTCAAGTGGATTAACGTGACTGATTCTTCCGGTATCGCCAACAACACCCCTTCTGTAGAACAACTTCAAAAAGACGCTCAGACCCTCCGGGCGGAAATCGCTGAACTGCGGGGAACGAAAGCCAAGCTCCTCGAACAGCAGCTCTCAGCGACCCAAACAGCCCTAGAACGATTTGCCAACGACCACCTCAAAACATTAGAAGAGCGGAAGCAAACCCTCCAAATTGCGGTTGATCAGCTAGAGCGTCGCCAAGAACGGGTCCAGGCGGAAATGCGCCAAAGTTTTGCGGGAGTGTCTCAAGATTTAGCGATTCGGATCCACGGCTTTCATGACTATCTCGTGACCAGTTTGCAAGATCTGGTGATCGCAGCCGAAAAACTAGAGCTGGCCCCCAAGGAAGCACCCAAACCAAAAGCACCGGCTCAAGCACCGCCTGCTCCTCGCCCTGAACCAGCAGCAGAACAGCGCCCGCCGCGGTCTGCTCCTCCTCGACAGTCCCGCCCGCCTCAACAGCGGTCTGCTCCTCCTCAACGGTCTGGCCCTCAATTTGCGACTCAGGAATTTGCGGACGAAACGCGGCAGATTCGCCAGATTCTGGATCAATACCGCACCAATCCCAATTACTACGGTCCCCCTTGGCAGTTGCGCCGGACCTTTGAGCCCATTCATGCAGAGCGGGTAGCCAGCTGGTTTTTTACCTTTGGAGGCCGCGGGGCCTTGCGGACCTTAAGTAGCCGTCTGCAAAATATTTTGGTGGCCTCTGCTACGATCTCGATTTTGCGCCAGCTGTATGGCAACGGCGTCCGCACCTTGATTCTGGCGAATTCCCCTGAACGACTAGGAGATTGGCGACGGGGTCTACAGGACTGTTTGGGCATTGATCGGTCTGATTTTGGTCCAGAGCGAGGTTTGGTTTTGTTTGAATCTCCTGATGCCCTGGCTCAAAAAGCGGATCGGCTCGTCAAGGAACAACAGCTACCCTTAATTTTGATTGATGATGCGGAAGAGGAAGTCAGTTTATCGATTCTGCAATTTCCTCTCTGGTTAGCCTTTGCGCCAGAACCGCAGCTTCGCAAAGAACGAGCCACGTTCGATTGGTTTGAATAGAGATCCTGAATAATTCGCTGTGGTGGGAAAAAGACCGCTAGACTAAGCAAGGAATTGAGTGATCACACAAGGGTTTAACCTGACATTTCTTTAGACAAGATCGGGGACTTTATCTGCATTAAAGATATTTAGGTGTCTAGGAGGTATTAGGAGTTGGGTCCGTTAAATCATCTATCCCACGGCATTGGCATTGATTTGGGCACTGCAAACACCCTCATCTTTCTCAGCGATCAAGGTATTGTACTGCGAGAACCCTCTGTGGTTGCTCTCGATCACACCAATCGAACTTTGCTGGCGATTGGCAGCGAGGCTGAAGCGATGATGCGCCGCAATCCCGCTAGCATTGATGTCAATCGTCCCCTTTCAGATGGGGTGATTGTAGGGTTTGATACGGCTCGGTTGATGCTCAAGCATTTTATTCAACAGGTACAGAAGGGACAAACCTTGCTGTACCCTCGGGTGATTATTAGTAGTCCTGTTGGATCCACCAGTATTGAAAAGCGGGCCTTGTCAGAAGTCGCTGCTCAAGCGGGTGCTCGGGAAGTGTACCTGATTGATGAACCCGTTGCTGCGGCTATCGGTGCCGATTTGCCTGTGGAAGAACCCATTGGCAATATGGTGGTGGATATTGGCGGCGGCACTACGGAAATTGCCATTGTGAGCTACATGGGAACAGTAGTAACGGAATCGCTGCGGGTAGCAGGCAACAAGTTTGACGATATTATTTGTCGCCATGTCAAAAAGAACCATGATCTGTTGATCGGAGAAAGAACGGCTGAAACCGTGAAGATGAAGATTGGCACGGTCTATCCCAATCCTGAATATGATGAGACAACTTTAGAGGTCTCTGGTTTGCGGTTATTGTCGGGGTTACCCGGCAGTGTGGTTTTGCAGGGAGCGGAAATTCGGGAGGCGTTATCGGAGTCTCTGGCCCGCATTATTTCTGCCATTAAACGAGTCCTAGAAAAGATCCCCCCGGAGTTGGCGGCAGACCTGATTGATCGAGGCATTGTGATTACGGGTGGTGGAGCGAAACTGAGAGGACTGGATGCGCTGATCAGCTATGAGACGGGCTTAGTGGTCCATGTTCCGCCTGATCCTCTCAGTTGTGTAGCCTTAGGTACGGGTAAGGTTTTGGAAAATTTCAAAACCTTAGAACGGGTGTTGCAAAAACGTCTCTAAGCCCTGTAGCCTTAGCTGCTAGACGTGGAACAATAGGGATTAAGTGCGCGTTTAGGACGTTTGGTTTCCCATGGCTATCTGGCTACTTTGTAACGGTGTATTGTTAATCGTTGCCTACTTTTTAGGTTCTTTTCCCACGGGCTATTTGCTGGGGAAGGCTCTCCAAGGTATCGATATTCGTGAGTATGGATCGAAATCCACAGGAGCCACGAATGTTTTGAGGACGTTAGGCAAGGGACCAGGCTTAGCCACGTTAGCGGTTGATATCTGCAAAGGAGCGGGAGCTGTGGCACTCATACGCTGGGCCTATGGGAATCCTACGTTTTTGACTCAAGCCCCAGAGGCGACCAATCTTGGCCTCTGGCTGTCACTATTCGTGATTATGGCTGGGCTGATGGCGATTTTGGGCCATAGTAAATCTATCTGGCTGAACTTTTCGGGTGGTAAGTCAGTGGCGACTGGGTTAGGGGTGCTATTGGTGATGAGCTGGACGGTGGGTCTGGCAGCTTTGGGGATTTTTGCTTTGGTGGTATCCCTGTCACGGATTGTATCGCTGAGTTCTATTAGTGCAGCAGTTGCTCTACCGGTCCTGATGTTTGTCGCCAAAGAACCCTTGGCCTATGTGCTTTTTGGTATCACGGCAGGTGTCTATGTGATATGGCGGCATTGGGCAAATATCCAACGCTTATTAGCAGGGACTGAACCCCGTTTAGGTCAGAAAAAAGCAGTGTCTACTGATGCTACATAACCTGAAACTCCTAAACTTGATGGTCTTGTTAATTCTCATCTGTTAGATAGTTCTTCAATAGCAATCTTATAGGCTAATGAATAACGACAATCGAATTATGTTATTGATTAACGCGTTTGATTAATTCTCGCTTTCCTGATTTAGTCCTATTGGTCAGTTTTATATATGGATGAAGAGTCCAAACAACAACTGGAAATGCATGTTTCTGGGGCGACAGTGGTTCATGCTGGACCTTACTCTAATCTTGAAATTCCGGTTGTAATGTCCAATCCAGATCAAAATTTTTTCGAAATGTGGATTAATCCATTTTGTCTGACCAACATCAATAATAGGTTCGAAGAATTTCAACAGTCCTATTCAACAATACGTAGTCAGATCGATCCTATTCTCATTAGTAAGCTTCTCACATACTTCAATTGGCGTTCGCGCAAAGTAGGCTCATACTTCGCAGCTATTGAAAACTCAAAGAGGCATTGCCAGCATATCGGCAGATTACTCCTACGTTCCGATGTCTGTTACGCAGGTCAGGCCCATGCACTTGCTCTTGCACGATTCAATACAGACAATTCAATTTCATATTTGTGTAACTATCTGAACCATTATCTGCAACATCCAGAACTTCAATTCGATCAAGGTGCGGTTTTTGGAGCTGTTGTCTACTTAGATACCAAAAACGGCACGAACATAGCAGATAAGTACATCGATCAGTGGGACAAATTTTCAAGGGATAACTCAGAATTAAAAATGAATTGTATAGATGGTGTGAATAGACTGATGGGATCTATTAGGGATTTGTCAAGTCATCCTATGTAAGATTCGGCTCATCTTAGAGTAAAATCGATTCACATCAACAATTATGAAAATTCCTTCTCTTTGCTTGTCTAATAAAGTGTATCTATCGTAAAAAAATTTTCTTTTTCCTCCAAAACTTCTCCAGAGTTCAGTATTAGTTTTTCGGTTTGAAGCATGGATTTTAATGTCTGGTATAGTCAGTTCATTGAGACTGGGTCCATCAAACCACTACACTTTGGTATGTCTAGAAGAGAGCTTGAGGAAATTTTAGGCCCACCAGATGACAAAGGAGGAACTTCTAGAAAACATAGAACTCCTTCAATTTATAAGTATAGGGATTTGGAATTCTTTTTTGAACATTGGCAACAGGGTGGTTTGAGAGCTCTTTATCGAGAAGATAGTACTGGTCATTGTGACTTGCATATCTGTCAAGACGATAGACAAGACAAACTAATGTGAAAGATGAAATTTTAGTCTGGATGAATTTGTATAAAGTCTTAGATATTGTATTTAGGTAACCCCCATTCGGGTTAATGACAGAGTTGCAAGAGATCGCAGATTTCTCATCAAACGCTGGATACCCATTATCATTGCAAAAGAAGATTAATCGCGATTAACCCACATCTGATGAATTCTTTCGCGCTGAGACAGGCAACTATCAAGCCCTCATAAGGTTGGGCTTAGCATCACTGGCCGTTAGTCAGAAACTTTAGCCAGAGTCCTTCCTACTCATCCACTGTGGTGCGAAAGCGGAATAACCCATAGGAATTATTGGGGGCTCCGGCTCCAGTTGAGTTGGGGAGATTCGGTAGATTGGGCATACCTGTTCCCGTATTGCCCGTTAAATTGAGGACAAACGTTCCGTTTCCATTGGGGCCTGGCAAGTTACACTCACTCGGTATCGCTGCATTGGGAGCGACAAACTGGGCGCGATCACTACTGTCATCCGCTGCGGTTAACGGTATGACTGCACTTGTTCCTAGCTGGAATTCTGCATCTCCGCTGGCGGTAAATGGAATGGGTTTAAAGGTTTGGAATGGCTGTATGCGATCGCAGATGGTTACCTCAAACGCAGGCCGCCCCCCAGCATTGAGAAAGTAAATCGTATATTCAATTTCATCCCCAGGTCTTACCAGGCCGCCACTGAAAGCACCATTTAAATAATTACTGGGCCAGCCAGCCTCGTTATCGTTAGTGGTGACATCATCAACAAACTGATTCAACACCGTATTGTCATTGGGATTAATAGTCCGGTTGCCATTGATCGCCGTGATACGTTTGACGAGAACCAGCTTTGGAGGAGGCTGGAGGGTTGTTGTCTTGGTAATGGACAAGGTTTTGTTATTGGTCGGATCCACTCGCTGATCCATAAAAGATATGGCTTGAATCTCTGTGATATCAGTAGTACTTGCACCTGCTAGGGGCGTAACCCGCAAGATAAAACTTTGAGTTTGATTAGGGTTTAGAATCCCCGTATCTAGCTGGCCATCACCATCTGTATCCGTTAGGGTATTACCGCTGGCATCTAGTAACTGGACCGTATAGTTCGCATTGGTGCCAACGGGGTTGAGGTTGATAATGTCCGTGGTTAGAAATTCATTGGTGACAGTGAAAGGATGATCGACAGCTACACCAATCGTTGTTGATAGAGTCGTATCCGGAGTAATCGTAAAATCACCCGCCCGAGTCGGTGGTTCGTTAAAGAGTACTAAACGGTCCCCCGTTCCCGTATTTGCCTCCACAATCATTTGGTTGTTTCTGGATAAATTATTGACCCGCAGACCCCATAATCCAGCTTCAGAAAGGGTTAACCCGGCAATGGTATCGCCTCCAGTATTGAGCGTTCCGCTGTTATTCCAGCGGCCGTTGCCAGAGTTAGTGCCAGGAATCGTGGACCCATTGGGACGGGTGTAGGTCAACGTCCCGTTGCCATCAATGTCAAAGTTGCGGAGAAATAGACTCCCGGTCCCAGGTCCTACTAGAAAGTAAAACGGAATGGTCAAGCTTCCACTCTCATTATGTTGAGCGGTGCCCTGATATTGTCCGACTAAGCCCTGGGAGTTAGGGGGTAAGCTAGGGACATCTGGAATTCTGATTCTAAAGCTATTGTCATCGTTATTGAGAGCAGTGGTGTTGTCGCCAAAGATTGGGCCAGCACCGGTTTCACTAGTGATTTGGTAAGTACCAGCAGTACTGATCGTAAAATTAACCGTGGTATTATTCCCACTGCCATCCACGGATGGATTGACGGTTTGAGTTTGTAAAACCGTATTCCCGTCGGCTGTCCGGAGTTGGAATCGAGTTGGGTCACTGGTTCCCGAAACTTCATCTATAAAACCAGGACCTGCGACACTTTCTGCATCTTCAATGCTGACTGTGACACTTCCTCCCAATGCAGCCAGCATTTCGGGCGTGATATCGACGACAAATCGATGAATTCTATCGGTACTGGTGGTGGCTGCACCATTGCAAGCCCCTCCCCCACTGCTGCCATTCGTGGTATACCAATCTCCAATATTTGCACAGCGCAGCGGGCCACTCGTTTGAAGCTGCAAGTCACTGTTAGCGGGAAGTGTGGCGGCTATAGCTTTTGGAGTGGCAGTTGTCCAAGTCAATAGGGACAGTCCCAGCCATAAAGCATATCTAAATTGTTGTCGTCTCTTGTTCATAGTTAAAAGAGATGGTGTTGTCCTTGAAATGGAAGCCTAGGTGCCTGTAGGCCGAAGACCATAGCTATCCAATCCCAAAGCTTGAGCAGATAATTCTGGGCAGCAGAAACTAAGGCTGAAAAGCCTTTAGAGTCAAAGTCATATTTATCTAGCAGTACGCTAGATTGAAAAATTTAGATTTATAAAATCAACGAACAAAACAGACTGTTTTGCTCACACCCCTCTGTTACATAATTTTTGATGTCTTGCGAACAACAGTTATTATTATTCGCTTGTCATGTTTTTCTGTAACTACTCTTAGTATGCTCAATATTTATGATTTCTAAATCACAGAAAATACTGATTTTACTAGGATCGCAAATAATTCTTTTGACTGTGCATAGCAAATACATTGAGCGATGCCATCCCAGAAAATACGGATTTCTTGAGATGTAATCACGCTACTCGGCCAGTCCGCAACAAGGAATATACGGATTTAGAGACGGTTCTTCAGTTGAAGGAGGTTTCGCTTATGGCATCGAACTCTGATGTAGCGGAGCAAACCGTTCTAACTTGAGGGATAAAGACAGAACAATTTATAGAGAGAGACCTAAAGCGTTACTCATACAGAGGGACAGATACGCTCTGCCTGACTCTCTAACAGTATGACCAGGGCTTGTATACAAACATGTTTTATTTACGATTTAAATCTGTATATCTTTGAGCACTAGATCTAAAAATTGGTGATTACAAATAAAAACATAGAAGAATCGACTAGACAGGGTGACTCCAAGAAATAGGAGCTGAGCGTAACTTTCCCAATGATGGGTATTAATACTGACGAAGATAGGGTGTAGTGTGTGGCCATCTACTACATTGAAAGTGCTCAAAAGAGATGAATCTACCCCGAATGGAGATGGCTTTGTATGGGTTATTGCTATTCGGGATAAGCGGACACCCGTCATTTCTTGCCTAGCCTAAAACCTATCGTCTGTCGTCGTCAGACCTTAAACATGGAATCCCGACTAGAAAGACAAAGCGGGACATGAGGCTGTTCTAGGACCCCTCTAGGAAAGGTTGAAGATTGAGGTAGGGAGCTATGGCATCTGTGACTTGGTCCAGCATATGGTCTCGATAGACTTCATAATCTGAAATCTCAAGGGAGAGAGGAGGCAAATGTTTCTGGGCTCGCAACTGATTCAACCACACACGTCGCCAGGGCCCATTGTTAAATATCCCGTGTAAATAGGTTCCCAGGGTGCGATGGTTGCAACTCGCTACACCTAATGCCGGATCGTCGAACCACGCTTGCACCGCTTCTGGCTGTAAGACCTTGGTTTGACCTTGATGAATTTCATAGCCCTGTACAGTTCTCGCCTCATTGCCTAAAGCAGAACAGTAGGCTGGCAATGTAATTTGGGTTTGGCGCTGGCGCGTAATCTTGTCCCCAGTCATGGTGGTCTGGAGAGGGAGCAGTCCTAGTCCTGGAAACTCACCCGATTGACCTTCAGTGCCCTGGGGATCTGCGATCGTTTGCCCCAGCATTTGCAGACCACCACAAATGCCTAAGACCATTCCTCCTGCTTGGCTATAGGCGAGGAGTTGATCCGCCATACCCGAGACCTGGAGCTGCTGCAGGTCTGAAATGGTGGTCTTAGACCCTGGCACAATCACGGCATCGGGTTGGCCTAAGGGTTGATGAGGACTAACAAACTGCAAACGCACGGATGGCTCGGCTTCTAGCGGATCAAAATCCGTGAAATTCGAGATGCGAGACAGACGGATCACCGCAATGGTTAGCTCGGCATTGGGTTTGGTTCGGCGTCGTTCAAATAGATCTAAGGAGTCTTCTGCTGGTAAAGAGTGCTCTAGCCAGGGAATCACGCCCACTACGGGAATACCCGTCCGGTCTTCTAGCCAGGTAATGCCGGATTCCAGTAGCGATCGTTGCCCGCGAAACTTGTTAATCACAAATCCTTTAATCAGGGCGCGCTCATCGAGGTCGAGCAGTTCTAAGGTACCGACGATATGGGCAAACACACCGCCCCGATCAATATCTGCGACTAATAGCGTAGGGGCATTGAGATGTTTGGCGACTCGCATATTCGTAAGATCGCGATGCTTGAGATTAATCTCAGCAGGACTGCCTGCGCCTTCACAGACGATCCAATCAAATTCCTGCTGGAGGATAGCCAATGCGGCTGTAATAGCCTGCCAACCCCGATCAAAATAATCACGATAATAGTCGGCGGCTTGGGTTCTGCCGACGGCTTTGCCATTGAGGATCACCTGGGAGGTCATATCTCCCTGGGGCTTGAGCAAAATGGGGTTCATTTCTACCCGAGGTTCGAGACCTGCAGCCCAGGCTTGCACGGCTTGGGCATGGCCGATTTCATCGCCAGCATCGGTGACATAGGCATTGAGGGCCATATTTTGCCCTTTAAAAGGAGTCACCCGGTAGCCTTGGCGCTTGAGCATCCGGCAAATAACCGCCGCCATGATCGATTTCCCGGCATGGGAGGTGGTCCCGACCACCATGATCGCGCCCATTAAACGGGAATCCTGACCCAGCGCTGACAAAGGTTTTGGAATCGGTCTGAGAGGGAAGGTTTAGGAATGTCTTTGCCCTGATGCTGCCATTGATCAATCAGCTGACGGCCCAAGGGGGTGAGGCGAAAACTATCGGTAAGGCCCTGGCCATCCACTTCTCGGCGCAGAAGGCCCACCTGGATCAGCCACAGTAAGGTATCTTCGGCTTGCCGTTCAGATAGGGCAGTTTGGGTATAGCCTGCGGTAACGCCACTGCGATCGCACATTTCCTGAAGAGATACACTTTGCGATCGCATCATCATCAATAAATGAATCGTAAAGGGACTGCAAGCCACAGCCCGGACAGCACGGTTAATCGTAGAACGGGGATAATGCATGAATAGAGCGGACAGACGATTCCTTAACTGTAATCCGAATTAGGTAGAAGATAATTCAGGATTGACTGGATCCGTGGTCGGCTCGCTCGTTTCAGGAGCAACAAAGGCTGTGGGTAAACCTGCCGGGAGAGCTGTAGGTTCTTTATCTGTCGTTGTATCCGTCGAGTCTAGCTGTCGTTTAGCTTCTTGCCACAGAGCTTCTAATTCTTCAAAAGAATGATCGGCCAAGGGCTTGGCCGTTTGAGACTCAATATTAGCGATGCGATCAATCAGCTTTTTATTCGTACTACGCAGGGCAGAGGTGGGATCGAGCTGGCACCACCGAGCCACATTCACTAGGGTAAAGAACAAGTCACCCAATTCCGACAGTTGATGGTCCGTATCGCTTTGCAGCAGAGATTCCTGGAATTCAGCTAGCTCCTCATAGAACTTAGTCCAAACATCATTGAGATCTTGCCACTCTAGGCCTGCTGCCGCCGCCTTTTCCGACAGTTTTAGCCCGGCCATCAGGGGCGGCAAACTGCGGGTATAGCGCTGCATCTTGTCGCTCAATGCTTGAGGTTTGTCCAGGGATTCACCTTTCTCAGCAGCTTTGATCTCTTCCCAATTGGCCCGCACTTCCTCAATGCTGTTGGCTTCCACATCCGCAAACACATGGGGATGGCGGCGAATCAGCTTCTTAGTAATGCCTTGGGCAATTTCTTCTAGACTAAACTGGTTCTGCTCACAAGCGATCTGGGCTTGTAGAACCACTTGTAGGAGCAAATCTCCTAACTCTTCAGTAATGGCTTCTGCACTGCCAGACTGGATAGCATCAATGGTTTCATAAGCTTCTTCAATAATGTAAGGAGTGAGGCTTTGGGGGGTTTGCTCTAGATCCCAAGGACAGCCGCCATCGGGAGATCTCAACTTAGCCACCACTTCCACCAGCTGCTGAACAGCGATTGTCACTGCCGATACCTGGGCAGGCAAGTACACATTGGCCGGGTAGGAAATGCCTTTCTTCTCACCAATTTGCTCTAGGGTTGTTTGCGACAGTTGCGGGTCTTCAGCTGTTAGCTCTCCCACAATACTGACGGGATAATCTAAAGGGAACGCGGCTTGCAGAGCTGCATGTAAGGTCCGCATCACCGAGGCGGATTCGATTTGAGTAATTAGCACTGGAACGTGGAGCTGGACGCCCTCAGTCAAGACACTGGCTGCCGTGACAATTTGCAATTTGGCGGGAGTTTCGGGGCTTGGCATGGCATCACAATTGTGAGGGCTAACCATATGATGCGTTATTTACCAGTTATATAGCCAGTAATTCAAATGAAGTGATCAAGATTTCTGGCAACGAAGTTGAGAACCTTAAGGCTTAAGCCGCTTTAATGTTCTCTTATATAGAGAGCTAAGGCCATCACTAAAAGAATGACTCATGGCTCCTATCTCTAGACCCAGTAAAATAGCCAGTCCTTCCGGTAGATATTGCTGACTATACTGTTCCGCCTGCTGTAGGAGTTGCTGACTATCCACAGGGACCCCCCCCACCTGGGTGAGCAAGATTCCTGCTAGTGTAGCCCCTAACCCGAGCCAAACTCCTAGATAGAGCAACCTCAGTATCGTGCCAACAATGGGGCCATGGGATAGCCAAGAGCGATGGTGCAATGCCTTGCGATAGGGCAACCAAATAACTCTCAGCCATCCCCACCGTTTGTATTGGACGGAGTAGATATCGAGATCTGGGCCAAACATCAACCCACTGAAGAGAAAGGCACCACTGAGACAGAGAGTCAGACTAGCACTCCGACTCAGAACAAGGGTAACGATAGCAACGCCGGGAAGCATCCCTAAGGTGATTTGGTCATGGGTGCGGCCGGAGGGCATAGGAAAAGCCGGAGCAAAGTTGCATCCATTATGCTGGATTTGTTGAATTTGTGGGTAAAGCTAGCAACAGTCTGCTACAATACATTTTCGATTGCTTCAATCGTAAGGGCGATTAGCTCAGTTGGTAGAGCGCTTCGTTTACACCGAAGATGTCGGCGGTTCGAGCCCGTCATCGCCCATTCAAAACAAACCATAATACTAAACTCACGGCGTGTATGTGAGCAGTTTTTAGCTAGCTATTTTGGTATTGCATTATCTATCGTGGCTGAAATTAAGCAATGTTTAAGGCGAAATTTTTCTGTGTTTAGAACAAAATGTTGATAAATTGAAGCTTGTCTAAATTGATAGATAGAGTAGGTAATCTTGAAATTATAAATCTTATTGTTCTCTCTCAATAGCTGAATTTTTACTGTGAATAAATAGTTGAATATATTTTTAAAGAAATAATAGAAGGCAAAAGCATCTGAAATGCGAATACTTTTATTATGGAATAATTAATTCTTTCAAGTTATACAAAACAAAACCAAAGTTATACGGATATTGGTTATTCTCAAACGCTATCTCAAACAATGGGTTGCCATACTGATTCAGAGAAGAAAGCTTATCCGCTTCTAGTTTTTAGCTTGGCAACTAAGAGTTATGTCATCTCATGCCTTAGATCAAAATCTATCAGCATGCATGATAATTCACTGACTAAGCTATATAAAGAATGGGGCCATATGATTTTTTGGATAATTGATTTCTAAATAAATAATTAATTATCTTAAGTCTGACTTAGAAATTTATTCCAACAAGTAGAATAAATTTTAAGGATCATTACCTATTTCATTTATTCATGATTGCATGCACTTTTAATTAAAGTTGAGCAATCAGTACATCTGCCAAAACATTAGCTTTTTTCTTCTGAGGAATATCCATAGAACCATAAGCAATAAGGTATTATATGGCTGGCAACCCGAATTCAACCCTTCTGGGCAACGAGCTTTTCGGCAATTTCTCACAACGTAACAGTAATTCAGATTTGATTAGGCGTTTAGGCACAGAGAATAGTCTCTATACGACAGTCCGTCTCTGCGTCTTCACCCCAAACTCTGATAACTAGCATTCACGTACTTTCCCACTTCCATACATAGACATAGCGTCAAGAGCTAACCGGGATGCTCATGGACGATGGTCTGAAAAGCTTGCCCTGGCTACCATGGCTATAAGTCAGGCACTGAGCTTCCATGCTTTAGCTAGATCTAGTACTGCCTTCTCAAGTGACTCATATTGCCATCTAGATGGTTGGGTTTTCCCAACACTTGTCGAGGCAATGCAAGTCCGATCGATGTCCATATTCTGATCAAAGATGGCATCATCGCGACCTACAACGATGCAAGCCGTTACCCATATTTTGTGTTCAAACTCTTTCTGGAATTTTTCGATAGAGTACGCAGACTTTCTCTGGCACTTCAAAACCATAGGTTTACCATAAGTAATTTTATTCTTTTTTGATGTAAAAACTATTTCAATAGTTATGCATGAGATGAAGGATAGAAAATAAATCTAGGCAATATCGTAGCCAGAGCTATGTGATAAGGCAAGAGATTAATATTCTCAAGAAAAATATTTTGTGATTAGGGAATTTTAACGTCAATTCAAAATCTACTGATCTAGTCAGTAGATACAAAAAGGTTGTCTTCCTCGCTATATCCGTATCCTGAATTACTTCACAGGTGTATCCACTATGTGATAAAAACTCTAAGGATATACGGATTTAAAGGGGGAGCTTATGTCTCTAAAACTTGTAAATTAATGATCCTTAGGAGGATATATGCGTCATTCATTTCAGCTTGATTTTGATCAAGGGTTTGAATCTCCAATTGAAAGCTTGAATGACCTGAAATTTGGTTCAACCTCTCTATCATCTGTCAATACCAATAGCGAGAATCTTGGTATTGATATCCCTCTACAAATCCTAGAACTCTCTGAGTTAGCTACTAGAGCTAGTCTTCCTGATATTCAGACCTTTATCTCTACACCGCTTTTTTCGTCTGAGTCATCAGCCCAAGAATCTATTCCAGAAGGAAATGTGGGAACTCAGCCTCCCAATGCAGTAGAAAGTGGTTATTGCTGTTTATGTACTGCTTGTGGAACTGGGCATAGCCATGGTGCAAGGTTTCAGGCTGGTGGAAGTGTTGCCCAATTTAATGACAGTAATGGGCGCTTTAAGTGGAGCCAGCCTGGGGGAAGTGGTCAAGCCGTCAATATTTCTTACAGTTTTGCGCCCAGTTTTTCATTAAAAGGGTTATCGAATAACGAAGCAAAATCTCTCTTCCGAGAAGCACTAGGTGTTTGGGCAGATTTTGCGCCGTTGAATTTCCAAGAAGTTCAAGATCCTGGAAATGGCAGAGACGTTGATATCCGCGTCGGGGCTGATTTTATCGATGGTCCTAGTAATACCCTAGCCTTTGCGTTCTTCCCGCAAGGAGGTGATCAAACCTATGATAATGGCGACAATTGGAATGCTAGCTTGTTTCTAGAAACCGCCGTTCACGAAACAGGTCATAGTCTTGGTTTAGGGCATGAATCCGGGGTGGATGCCATTATGAATCCCTCTATTCAAAGGCGGTTTACTGGAGCGGGCAGTGCGTTCTTGCTGCAGGATGATATCAATGGTATTCGCAGCCTCTATGGTAGTGGTACAGGGGGTGTTAGTCCCTTGTCACCTCCACCAGCTCCAACTCCGGCTCCGACACCAGCTCCAACACCAGCTCCAGCTCCGGCTCCGGCTCCAGTCCCGGTTCCTGCCCCAACTCCGGCTCCAACGCCGGCCCCAACCCCGGCTCCAACGCCGGCTCCAACCCCGGCCCCAACGCCGGCCCCAACTCCAGCTCCAACTCCGGCTCCAACTCCGGCTCCAACCCCGAGTCCTACTCCTGGCGACAACCGGATTGATGGCACCAATCGCAATGATGTTTTACGGGGTGGATCTCGTAATGATGTGATTCGAGGGTTTGCGGGCAATGATCTGCTGAGTGGTAGGAGGGGAAATGATCGCCTTCTGGCAGGCAGCGGTAACGATCGCGTGTTTGGTGGCTCGGGTAATGATTTTATGTCCGGCGATAGTGGTAACGATCGCATGAATGGTGGTTCGGGCAACGACCGTATGAATGGTGGCTCGGGCAACGATGGCTTGAGTGGCAACTCAGGCAATGATGTATTGAATGGTGGCTCGGGCAATGACTTTCTTTCGGGGGGCAATGGCCGCGATCGGTTGATTGGTGTCAATGCCCGTGATGCTAAACCCGGTGTCGGAGAGATTGATTTCCTCCGAGGGGGAAGAGATGCAGATGTTTTTGTATTGGGAGATAGCCAAAAGGTTTATTATGCTGACGGTCCAGCGACCAGCAACTATGCTGTGGTGCAGGACTTCTCAATCAGTCAAGGAGATGTCCTGCAACTGAATGGCTCAGCGAGTGATTACTCGTTAGGTTCTTCACCTCGGGGACTACCCAGTGGAACAGCGTTGATTTATCAAGGCGGTAATTCTTCTGAGATCATCGCGATTATCCAAGGTGCTAACTTTAGTCTCAATAGTAGTGCCATCCAGTACGTATAGGTTGAGCATGATGGGACTCCGTTGCAGAGGCCATCATGCCTTGATTCCTTAGACCTGTTGGAGTAGCGAATCTTATACATCGGTTTGCTACTCCAGCAATATGGATAGTTTGTGGAAATGTGGAAATGCTCTGAAAGACTTTTATCTGAGGGGATAGAGGGTGCTTATAAGATTTTCTTATGAACTATGGCCTTGACCTTCAAGGTAACTGTAACGATTAACTTGTGTATACGTTCCGTTCAAGAACTGATGTGTTCCCCGACTGAGATAGCATCCTGATCATGCAACAATCAACAGTTCATCCCCATATTTCTGTGGAAAATCCTATTTGGTCTGATTTAGATCGGTATTGTGGATGGTTTAGTACGGTCAGTGCCCTTGCATTGATCATTCTGGCTCCTTTAACCTGCAATTCTGGGCAGTTTAGTCCTAAAGCTGCGTCTATCTATTCTGGAGAGACTCTACATTCTCCAGTCAGCAATCATCCTCACCCCTTAGCAAAGGTGAATCTATCATCAGGGCGTGATTTTCAGTAATAAACTCATCTGGGAAGACTTCATTAGTCAGTCAATGACGTTGTCTCCGAAAAATCTAGCGGCGTATATCTTGACTGGTAAAGCTTGTAGTGACTAATGGTGCTGCAAGTCTTGTTTCTGCCCCTCATCGTTTTTGCAAGTTACTGTCCCAGATAGGCTTCTAGTACTTCTTTGTTGGATTGGATTTCAGCGGGGGTGCCCTCAGCGAGGTTTTGTCCCTCGGCCAATACCCAGACGCGATCGCACAGGGACATAATCACATCCATATTATGCTCGATGATCAAGAAGGTAATGCCGTTGTCATTCCACCGATTGATATGTCCACAGATTTGCTGAATCAAGGTGGGGTTTACCCCCGCAGCGGGTTCATCCAGCAGCATTAGTTTAGGGTCAGCCATTAGACCTCGGGCCATTTCCAGCAGCTTGCGCTGACCACCGGAGAGGGCACCGGCATAGTCATTGACTTTTGCAGCTAGGCCGACGGATTCGAGAATGATATGGGCTTTTTCCTTCAGCTCTTTCTCTTGCTTACGAATGATATGAGCTTGGAAAAAGGTATTGTGCAGCTTTTCCCCGGTTTGGTGAGGAGCGGCTAACAGCATATTCTCTAAGACGGACAGCCTAGATAAAACACGGGCGACTTGAAAGGTGCGAATCATGCCCTGGAGAGCAATTTTATGGGGTTGCAAACGTTCGATGGGCCTGCCGTTGAAAATAATCCGACCGTGATCTGGGGCGATGAAGTTGCAGAGTAGATTAAACAGGGTGGTTTTACCGGCGCCGTTGGGACCGATTAAGCCAACAATCTTGCCTTCGGGGACATGGAGCTCAGCATTATTTACCGCTTGAATTCCGCCAAAGGCTTTGGAGAGTCCCTGGGCGGTCAACAGCATTTTTTCCGGTTGGACTTGAGGGTCGGGCTGGCGCTTATCTTCCAAGGGTGAGTTCCTCCTTTTTACCCAGCAGACCTTGGGGTCGCCACATCATCAAAACAATCAACATCAGGCCAATCACCATCACCCGAAAGGCTCCCAATCGAGCATCGTCTAGGGGCAGGATATTGGGCAGAATAAATCGAGTCACCTCATTGTAGGCCCAAAAAATTCCGGCTCCCAGCAGCGTGCCCACGTTATTACCTGCGCCGCCAGCCACAATAATAATCCAGGCTTGGAAGGTGAGGAGGGGGATAAAACCATCAGGGTTAATAAAGGTGAGTTGCCAGGCATAAAAGGATCCGGCAATACCTGCGATCGCACCGCCTAACATAAAGGACTGCAGCTTATAGCGAAAGACATCTTTGCCCAGGGCTTTGGCGACTTCTTCATCTTCTCGAATCGAGGTTAACACCCGACCCCAGGGCGAATGGACCCAGCGCTCTAATTGCCAAAATACAAAGGCAATGGTCAAAATCAACAGCCATAGCAGGCCCGCTTTATAGGTGTAGTTGATAATGCCCATCATATGGGCACCGAAAAACATCACCACCAATCCCATGCCGATGGAGACCGTCAGTAGACTGAGGTGGGTGCTTAGGGACTGAGTGCGGAGTTGCTGGAAAGGCTGCCGACAAGAGGCGTAGACCAGAAACACGCCCACAATGGCGAGGGGTACTACCATTGCAAACCGCATCACTAGCAATACGATTTCCTGTAAAGCCGAAGGCAGCTGAATGGTGAGACTTAGGGAAAAGGAAAACCACCAACAGGTGGCTACTCCCACTAAACAGATGACATAGCCAACAAAGAGAGCGGGTGATAAGGGTGGACGCCCTTCCCGCTGGGGTTGCTGTAGCAGCCATTGCCACAGACGCCAAAGGGCCAAACCTAATACCAAGGCTAGAGAGGCAATCATCCCCCCTTTAACTAAAAGGTTAGGCTGCAGTTTTTCTAGGGGCAGGGGATAATTAAAGACGCCGCGCGGCCCCCGTGTCAGCCATTCTTCATTGACGGCGATAAGTCGCACCACTTCTGATACGCCAATGGTGACAATAGATAGATAATCTTCCCGCAACCGTAGGGTACTGGTGCCGATGGCGAGTCCCAGGAGTGCGGCTAATACAGCGCCAATGAGGACCGCAATCACTAAGGGAAACTGTTCTGGCAGGATATCCCCGAGAAAATACAAACCCGAAGCCAGCCACTCTTGGCTTTCAATCACCGGATATTGCTCCATCAGTCGCTGGGGCATCTCCTTGATGAAATTGGGCAGGGTCAAGGCAATGGTGGTGTAGGCTCCAATTGCCATAAAGGCGATATGACCAAAGTTAATCAGCCCGGTATAGCCCCACTGTAAGTTCAGTCCCAGACTGAATAAGGCATAAATAGTAGTGAAAAGTGCGAGAGAGACAAAATAGCCAACTTCCATAGGCTTGCGAGGGGGTAAAAGCGCAGGTGCGCCGCCTAAATCAACGTCTCCAGGATTTTATCAGGCCGGGGGATATTTCCTCTGCCCAGAAATGCTAAAGCCCATCCGAATATTTAGTCACCTTTTCAGGCCACACGCTATGGTTTAATCATCAACAAATCATTGCACTCAGGAACGATATATGGATGCAGCCGCCCTTTGGCAACGTTATCAAGACTGGCTCTACTACCACGAGCAGCTTGGTATCTATGTAGACATCAGCCGCATGAGTTTTGATGATGCGTTCGTCGAACGCTTGGAGCCTAAGTTTGTCAAGGCTTTCAAGGAAATGGATGCCCTGGAAGCGGGTGCGATCGCAAATCCTGACGAAAATCGCATGGTCGGCCATTATTGGCTCCGGGACTCCAATCTTGCCCCCACCCCCGAATTAAAAAAAGAAATTGTTACCACATTAGAAAAGATTGAAGCCTTTGCCGCAGATGTCCATGCGGGACGAATCAAGCCCGCAACTGCCCCCCGCTTTACGGATGTAATTTCCATTGGTATTGGGGGATCTTCTCTAGGCCCCCAGTTTGTGTCCCAGGCATTGGCGGTCCTCCATCCTGCCTTGGTGATGCATTTTATTGATAACACCGATCCAGCGGGCATCGATTACATCTTGGATACGGTCCAAGATCGCTTGGATACCACCCTGGTCGTCACCATTTCTAAGTCTGGCGGCACGCCTGAAACTCGGAATGGCATGTTAGAGGTGAAGAACCGCTTCAAGAACCTGGGATTAGATTTTCCTCAACATGCGGTCGCAGTCACGGGCTATGGCAGTAAACTCGCTCAAATTGCCGAAAGTGAAGGCTGGTTAGCAATGCTCCCCATGCATGATTGGGTGGGGGGAAGAACCTCTGAGCTTTCCGCTGTTGGTTTGGTTCCCGCCTCCTTACAAGGCATTGCCATTCGAGAGATGTTGGCAGGGGCCAAAGCCATGGACGAGGCCACCCGAGTCCATGATCTAAAAACCAATCCCGCCGCCTTGTTAGCATTATCTTGGTATTTTTCCGGGGAAGGTGAAGGCAAAAAAGACATGGTGATTTTGCCTTACAAAGACAGTCTGATGTTGTTTAGCCGTTATCTCCAGCAGCTGGTGATGGAGTCCTTAGGCAAAGAAAAAGATCTCGACAACAAGATTGTTCACCAAGGCATTGCCGTCTATGGCAACAAAGGATCAACGGATCAACATGCCTATGTCCAAGAACTGCGGGAAGGGATTCCCAACTTCTTTCTCACCTTTTTTGAAGTCTTAAAAGATCGAGACGGTGATCGGTTTGAAGTAGAGCCAGGTGTGACCTCGGGAGATTATTTATCTGGATTCCTGTTAGGAACCCGAACTGCTCTCTACGAGAAGCGTCGTGACTCCATTACCGTTACTCTACCGGAAGTGACTTCTAAACATGTGGGTGCTTTGATTGCTCTATATGAGCGGGCCGTGGGTCTTTATGCGTCCTTAATTAATGTCAATGCTTATCACCAACCCGGTGTAGAAGCAGGCAAGAAAGCCGCAACGGACACCATCGCTTTGCAGAATACAGTCGTGCAAATCCTCAGAAGTACATTAACGCCATTACCCATCACCAGTCTGGCTGAGAAAGCAGACGCCCCTGACAAAATAGAGACCATCTATAAAATTGTCCGACATCTCGCCGCCAATAACCGGGGGGTCGAGCTATATGGTGATCCGGCTGAGCCAGGGGGACTCCAGGTAACTCTGAAAGGCTAGTGAGCCATACATAATCCAAGTATCAACGGGCCTCTGAATCAAGGGGCTCGTTTTTTGTGACAGATTGAAGATCCGGATCATAGGAAAATTAGGGTGAGTTTCAGAGCAGATGTTCATTAACCGGAGGGAAATTCCCATACTAAGTCTATGAACCCTATGCCCTTGCATTTAGATCTAAACGATGACTTCTGCTCCTACGCCCCAATTGATTATTACGGGTGAGATTCCCCAACAAATTGATCTCACCCGTCAAAAAACTTGGACGTTAGGACGGAGTTCCATCAATGCGATTGTGCTGGCGGAAGGAGCAGTCTCTCGGCATCATGCCAAGCTAGAAGTTGTAGATAACCGGCATTGCTACTTTGTAGATCTCAATAGCAGCAATGGCTCTCAAATCAATCAGAAACGTGCTAACGAGCCCTTACTTCTCAAGCATGGGGATGTGATTACCATCGGATCCACTGATATCCGATTTCATTTGCCCTATGTTACCCACTCAGGGTCTACGGTGCCGTTTCGCCCCAAGCAGGTGTTGATGATGCAGGAGTCGGCAATTCAAGGGATTATTTGGCAGGAAATCCTCTGTTCTCAAGGATTTGATGTGCATTGGCTGCCCCCTGCTGCAGACTTACAACAGCGCATGAACCTAGATGCGGCTGCCAATGTTCTGCCTGATTTACTGCTGGTGGATATCGAAGCTTATAAAGGGGATGCCCTAGGGTTGTGTTCTTGGTGTCAGGATACTTACCCCCAGCTGCCCTTATTTTTGACTCTCAGTACCGTCGCTTCTGCTGCCATTGTGGAAACGAATGTAACTCTGCCCACAGGAACTGGGAAAATATTGCCTGCGTTTCCTTGCGATCAGCTGTCCCTGAAAATCGGCACATTTGTGCAATCTCTACAGTCCCTCTTAAATGGCATGGGGGGCTGCACCTTGAATCAGCAAGATCTGATGGCTGCCCTTGCCAACTTGGATCAGATTCTCAGTCGTTCCAGCGTTTCTCCTGGGGCTGCTCCGACCTTTGATAATGATCTGGATGAATTTACGATTCTAGACAACAAGAAAAAACCCAAAGCCAGCTAACGTTGAGTCGGCAATGTCTACCTCTCAAGTGCCGATGGATTGGATCAGGCCCAACATCATCGGTAAGGTGATCAGGCTTAACAAGGTGGACCCAATAATGGTGCGAGCGACACGAGAGGGATCTCCTCCAAACTCATTCACCCAAATCAGAGTGTTGACGGCAGTGGGCATAGCGCTTTGGAGCACTAAAACTTTTAAATCCAAGGGGGCGAGTTGCAAAATAGTCCCAATTCCTAGGGCGATCAGGGGAGCCATGATCAACCGTAAACTAGCTGCTAGAAGCTCATACTTGCCTAACCTTAAGGGGGTTTGGGCCAGCTGCATCCCTAAAGTCACAAGGGCAATGGGAATTGCTGCATTCCCCAGCATGGCAACTCCTTCATCTAGGCGAAACGGTAGCTGAAACCCAGATAGCTGAAGCAGCAAGCCTGCGAGCATGGCCCAAAATAGCGGTAATTTTAGGGTTAAAGCGATGCCTGCTCGAATCCCTGACGTATTCAGTAGGGCTGGCCCAACGCCTGCCATCAAAATGGAGGCGGCAATTAAATAAATAATGGCCCGTTCTAACCCTGCTGCCCCCAAGGTAAAAGAGACCATGGGCAAACCCAGATTGCCAGCATTGCCAAAAAGGGTGGTGGCGAGCAGACTCATCTTGGTCGGGGTTGGAAGGTTTAACCCTCGACTGAGGAGCAGGACAATCACCGCCAGGGTAACCGTTGTCAGGAGATACCCAGCAATCAACCCTGTCGCACTCTGGAGGGAGAGGGTGTTGCGATAGAGACTACTGGCAATGAGGGCTGGGACCAAAATATAGATGGCCAGATGCGATAAGGTTTGGTAGTCCAGCTTTAGGGTTTTGCCTGCTATATAGCCAATGCAGATAATCAGGCTGACTGGCAGGATGGCAGGGAGTAAGGCGGTCATCGCAGCTCTTGATAAGCGGGTAAAGTCATCCTAGGTTGGATTTACTGGAGAGTCACTAGGATCGTTGATATGCCTAAGCCACCAGCCCCACCGTATCGTCACTATCGCCAGGCTTTGGCCGTGAGTATGGCGGTGATTGTGCCGTTGGGATTGGGTATCAAGTTTTATCAGGGACCGGGGCAGTCCTGGCTGAATGATACGTTTGGCGGCGTCCCCTATGAGATTTTCTTTGTTTTGCTGGCGGCTTATATTTGGCCTGCAGTATCGCCGGGGAGAATTGCGATCGCAGTGTGTCTCGCCACCTGTGGATTAGAATTCCTGCAGCTGTGGCAACCGGCTTGGCTCCAGGCGATCCGAGGGACCTTACCTGGACGGCTGGTGTTGGGCAATACCTTTAGCTGGACAGACTTTCCTTACTATTTCATCGGCAGTGGGTTGGGATGGCTAGGGCTGCGAGGGTTAAAGCGAAGGACATTACGCACCTATTAATTCCTTGATTAATTTTAGGTGTGAAAAGAAGGTCGATCAACGCCTGATAAATCAGCCGTGGTAAATTGTCAGATGCGCGTGCGCCCTAGAGCAAGACCCAATGCCGACAGCAGGAGTAGAGCCATGTTAATGATCATCTCCCCCTCGAAAACTCAAAACTTTGATCCACCACCTGCAATCGACTATACGGTGCCGACTCAGGCTGCCCAAACCCAAATTTTGGCCAAACAACTGCGACAATATAGCCCGGAAGACTTGGGCAAGTTGATGAAAATTAGCCCTAAACTGTCTGATCTTAACTGGCAGCGCTACCAAGACTTTCAGGACTCCTTTACCCAAGAAAATGCCAAGCAAGCCCTCTTGGCTTTTAGGGGCGACGTCTATAACGGTATTGAGGTCGAGACCTACTCCCAGGATGATTTTGCTTTCGCCCAGGCCCATCTCCGTATTCTGTCGGGGTTGTACGGTCTCCTCAAGCCCCTGGATTTGATCCAGCCCTATCGGTTGGAGATGGGAACTAAACTCCAGACGGACAAGGGCAAGACCCTCTATGACTTTTGGGGGGCTCAAATTACAGATGCACTCAATACCGATTTAGACGCCCATACGCCCCTGATTAACCTGGCATCGGGGGAGTATTTCAAGGCCGTCCAGCCTCAGCAGCTCAAGGGGAAAGTGCTCAATATTGCCTTTAAGGAAAATAAGAATGGCACCTATAAGGTGATTGGGATTCACGCTAAGCGCGCCCGAGGGTTGATGGTGAACTATGCCATCCACAACCGCATTGCTGAACCTGAGGGTTTACAAGGGTTTGATGTAGAACGATATCAGTTCAATCCCAGTCTTTCACAAGAAACCGAATGGGTCTTTTGCCGGGGTTAGGTTGACTGTGCTGTCTTCTTTACAGACTTTTGTTGCTCAACAACTTGGGTATCCCTCTGGTATCTGGGGGCGACTGCTGTTGCGATTCCTCAATAGAGGAAATGCGGGTATGCATCAGTTGGCTTTTGAGCAATTGGCGATGCGTCAAGGCGATCGCATCCTAGAAATCGGGTTTGGTGGGGGCAGTCTGCTGGCTCAGATCTTACAAACGGGCCTGCCAGAAACGGTTGTGGGAATTGACTATGCAGAAGATGCGTTGAAAGTCGCGCAGACAAAATTACGACAATATATGCGGTCAGGCCAACTCACCCTACAGCAAGGGAATGCCGATCATCTTCCTTTCCCTGACCAGCAGTTTGATTACATTTGTACGGTCAATACCCTCTACTTTTGGCCGGATGCCCTAGCGGTGTTTCAAGAGTGTTACCGCACGCTGAGGCCGGAAGGAAAATTAGTGATTTGCTACAACACCCAAACGTTTCTGGAAGAACAAGGTTTAATCCAGCAAGGATTTAAAGGGTATGAGGTAGACGCTGTGGAAAACTTATTAGGCCAAACGGGTTTTCAATCAATACGAACCATGTCTGGAGAAGATGCTAGCAATGGGAAATATTATTGCACCTGTGGAAAACGGTGATATTTCACCTAGGCCCACACCGTAAATACATAGACAAAATACGCCCCATATAAGCAGCCAACGGTCCCTAGCGCAATGCGACCTTTTAGAGATTTATAGTGGCGAAACAGGATGGTGCAACTGATGACAACGGCTAGAATTTCGAGACGGGTGACGGTGCCCCCATGATGATCCGGATCCCAATAGGAAATAGGACTTTCAAATCGCCAATTAGAAAACGGAAAGAAGTGGCGATGGCCATCATCATGATGCAGGGGCAAATCCCCTAGGGCGTGTAAACCCATACTGGCAAATAACAACATGCCGACTTGGGAGCTAGCCCATAACGCAAGCAAAAAGCCAAAGGCCATGATTGGCAGTGAATTAAAGACATCAATAAAGTTCTGCCAATGGGTTTGATAGTAGGCCTGTCGCCAAATATATTGCTCAGAACTGCCCCGTAGTACTTTCTCCACAAAGTAGAACACAAACATCGGGGCATCAGGCAATATACCGCCAATGGCAACAGAGGTAACTAACTTTGCTGATCGGTTTCGGCCTAAGCACAGCAGGTTAAGCAGAATATGGGCAGGGGTATTCATCGGCTGAGATTAAGCGAGTCTTAAGGGTTCAGGTTAAGCCAAAAAAATGCTGAGGAATATCATAGCCTAACGTTTCTGCGAAAATTCTAAGTAAGACTGTGCAATCACAATCAACTTTAGAGTAGTGCATCGTTCTCTATACCCCAATCGTCAATCTTCTTTGCCACTCCGTCTGCCCCCCTCGAAGTTCAATACGATGTTGTAATGACCGATCAGACAACGGTGGAGCAGCCTCCCAGAATATCAGCTTACACGTCGGCTTCACAGCGACAAGAGGCAGCCCAATTCCTAGATCCACTGAGTGTCCATCAGCTACTGGACGAGATTGCAGAGCAACATCAAATCTTAAAAGCAAAGCTGAAAAAGTGAGTGAAAGACGTTCGTTTTGATCTAATTTTCCAGCTAGTTTGAAGAATGATTTGAGCTGAAATCCATGGAGATTTTCCTTGAAGAATAGGCTAAAAATATTGTTATTTGTACGTCATAAAATCAGCAGAGATCCTGCAATGACTGTGCAATCTTATTCTTCAATGTAGCTGTCGCTATAATTGACTTAAGCTAGTCTTAGCTGCTACAGATAATGACTTTTTAATAGGATTTTATATACAGATTGCGAAGCGTATAGATCTGTAAAAACGAGACGGTCTAGCTTCCATGTTGAGAAATCTTATTATGCCCTTGAATACCTCTATTAGTGGCACGCAAAATTTAGCTGAAATCATTCTATATAGAGGGTTGGACAACTTGGCTGGGCAAGAAAAATGTTAACAGGCGATCTAGACAGCTGTGTTCATGATTTCAACCCGTCTCATTTGGATCTACAATGCCTCCATCCCTAAAGTATCGAAGCCTTCAATGGTTTTCGGTGAGGGATTAGTGACTATGATAATTCAGATTTAATTACCGATTTCTCGAATCCAATCGATGACAAGAGAGCCATTCTCTTTCGTTGGCTTGGTCACCTCAGTTTGTCTGAGGTGAATTTTTTGCTTCCCTTAATTTTTATCTATTCTCAATAAGACAAGGAGAAATTTATGCCTGTTTCAAAAGATGGAGTATTGGTTCTTGGTGCTGTAATTGGGGCTGCTTCTCTGATTGCCTATGCGGTGTACAGCGTCATGGCAGCACAAGCTAGCTTTTAATCTCAGTCAAGAGTTATAACTCCCTTCTCGTAGAATCTTGAAGGGAGTTTTTTTGTCTTGTTACCCCATACCCATCAGTGCCTTTTTGGCGATAACCCTACACCGATGGATTGGCCTGCTGATTTGACGGCTGGGGTGAGTGATATGTTGCTACCGCTTTCCTACTTGTGGAACAAGTTGAATCTTAGACTTCGAGTCCTCATTGCATTTGCACTCTTTACCGATGAACTGTGAATGGTTTAGTCCGTGCCGCCCCATGTCCAGCGAGGATTGCCTTGGCGGAGGCCACTTTTGATGATTTGAGTTGTAAATCCGTTTACATCTCGCATCCCCGTCATATCTAAGATGACTTTGGCTTTGCCTTGGAACAGTTGTAATCGAATAAAAGAAGGGCCGGTATGCTCTTTGCCATCGATTTTGAGCATGCCAGCAGTCCCTTCGCAGTTGCGATATTGGGGCTTAAGGGTACCAATCCAAGTAGCGCTGTAAGGTTCCTTGGGAGCTAGGGTGATATTGGTTGCGATCGCACTTAAATTCACCATGCCATCCGTTGCATATCCCCCTTCTTGATAAGGCTGCCTAGTTTGGTAAGCAATCACTGTCTTCGGACAGCCTTGCTCTGGGCCATTGATAGGGAAGACCTGCAGTTCAATCGTTTCAGCTGCAGCAGCTCTAGACATCATCAAACTGGTCGTGCATCAAACAATTGTGGGGTAGGTGAGTATGTCATCCCAATGCCAAGCTCGCGAGGCTAGATCAGCACGTTGTGCCGCCGTTGTTTTAAGCCGACTGTGTGTCCAAATCCAATTGAAATAGCTGACCACTAATCGAGCAGTGACTTTGGTTTGCGCCCACACTTTGCCAAATTTGTTCTGGCGTCGATGCCATCGACCACTGTGCTGTCGAATAATGCCATTGGTGCGTTCGAGTCGTTGAGTTCTGTCCTTGCCAATGTAATGGTCAATCTCCCAAGGCAACACTCTTTCGTACCCCCCCAATCGTCGCTATTCCAGTCCTTGCAATCGGTCTTACCTTCAGTGCTAGTCACCAGTTCATTCAATAATGAATCGGTGTGCTTGCCCACACGACACGAGAGGATCACGCCGCTTGTGTTTGCCAAGGTAATCGCCATCCAACAATCACCCATCTCTAGCTCATAGGGAAGACAGTGTTTTTGCTTTTTTTCACAAAGGACCACATTTCATCTGCACTGACATCCTCCGTTTCAACGGCTTGCACTTGGCCATTATGGAGTTGCTGAGATCGTTGGCTAGCAGCTCTTACTAGAGAGACTACAGTGTTGTAAGCCAGGCCACTGGTCCGAGTGATACCTCGAAGACTACTCCCTTCTGCATGGGCTTGGAGAACTTGTCGGACCTGCTCTGGACTCACCTGACGACGATAGTAAAGGGTATCAAAGCGTTCAGTAAAGGTCTGCTGGCACTCAGGACAACGGTATCGTTGAAGCATGTTGGGCATCTTGCCATGCTTGTGTGCTTTGGAATGACCGCATAGTGGGCATTGCATGGGTAGGTTAGAAGCTGAGCTGAGCCTCTAGTATACTCAACCCACAATTACTTGAGGCACGACCATCAAACTAATGGGAAGTGCCAATAATAGAGACAAACATCGTTTCATCTTTAAACCTCAGATTCACTTGCCCCTTGGGGCATCTATTTCTATGAAAGTGGGTGTAATGAGGAAACGACAAGGATTTGCCATAGAACTTGACCCTTAACTGGTTTCTGAAACTGCCTGAATTTATGGCAGGTGGGCACAAACTATTGAAAACAATCGGATTAGAACTCTGGCCCACCTGTAAATTTTTCTGGGTTTTCTTACTCTGCAATGATTTGAGGGATCCAGATCGGCTGCCATCGGCCATTAAGCTCCACGGTCTTCAGAATGGCTAAAGCTCGACTTCCTTTTTCATCCCCACTCATCCCCTTATTCTTCTGACAGCGTCCAACGACAACATCTACTCCCTTTTCACTGCCAATTGTCTTCTCTGCTTGCTGACGACGGCGGTAATCAAGGCTCTTCCCAGCTTGATTGCCCTGTGCAGTTTGAATAGGATTACTGGAGGACATGAAACCAAACACTTGCAGGTTAAATTACTGTCCACTTTTTTGAGTAAAGGTCAAACACACCAACAGCAAATGAGGTAAGGACAGACGTATAAAAAAGCCCCCTGCAAAGCAGAGGGCAACCAAAGGAATTCTCAATGAAAAGGTTTAGACAGCGAGAGGCTCTTCAGTCTCTTGGACATGCTGTTCAGGTTGAGCCTCTAATTCAGGATGGACCTTAGCGAGCATCTCTCGGAGACCATCGCCCTCAATCACTTCCTTCTCCAGCAACTGCTCAGAAATCATCTCCAGCAGCTCCTTATTTCCCTTCAGGATACCGAGAGCTTCCTGGTGAGCCGTCTCCACAATGCCCTTAACCTCCTTATCAATCTCCTTCGCCGTCTCATCGCTCACAGCCCGGCGAGCATTCATCCCCCCACCGAGGAAATTATTCTGCTGACCCTTGTCATAAGCTAGAGGACCTAACACCTCACTCATGCCGTAAGACGTCACCATCTGCTCCGCCAGATCCGTCGCTCTCTGTAAATCATTAGAAGCACCCGTCGTGATACTCCCGAAGATGACCTCCTCCGCAGCTCGTCCACCTAACAGAGTGGCAATCTGACCGCGCAGCTCAGCCTCATTCAACAAGAACCGATCTTCCGTAGGCACTTGCAAGGTATAACCCAAGGCAGCCATACCGCGAGGAACAATGGAAATCTTCTCCACTTGATCTGAACCGGACATCTTGGCCCCGACAAGGGCATGACCGACCTCGTGGTAAGCCACAATCTTCTTCTCCTTCTCATTGAGCACACGGCTCTTCTTCTCTAGACCAGCCACCACTCGCTCAATCGCTTCAGCAAAGTCTTGAGTCTCCACCACCTTGTTGCCGCGTCGGGCTGCTAGTAGTGCCGCTTCATTCACCAAGTTGGCTAGGTCAGCCCCGGCAAAACCAGGAGTACGAGTGGCCATGGCCTTAAGGTCAACATTCTCACCCAGCTTCACTTTCTTGGCATAGATTTCCAAGATAGCTAGACGACCCGTGAGATCAGGACGGTCTACTAGTACTTGACGGTCAAATCGACCGGGACGTAATAGGGCAGGGTCTAAAGTTTCAGGACGGTTAGTTGCAGCAAGAACGATAACAGTTGCATCTCCAGCCCCAAACCCATCCATTTCTGTTAAGAGTTGGTTGAGAGTTTGTTCCCGCTCATCATTCCCGCCGACGAAGCCATTTCCACCAGACCGGGATTTACCAATGGCATCCAATTCGTCAATAAAGATAATGCAGGGGGCTTTCTTCTTCGCTTGTTCAAACAAATCACGAACGCGAGCGGCACCAGTACCGACAAATAGTTCCACAAACTCAGAACCCGAGATACTGAAGAACGCAACCCCAGCTTCACCGGCGACGGCCTTAGCCATCAATGTTTTACCGGTTCCAGGAGGACCTACTAGGAGAACACCCTTGGGAATCTTGGCACCAATGTCAGTAAAGCGCTTGGGAGACTGGAGGAACTCAACAATTTCTTCGAGTTCGGCTTTGGATTCTTCGACACCAGCGACATCATCAAAGGTGACTTTATTGTCATCGCCTTCGACATAGACTTTGGCTTTGTTCTTGGTCACAGAGAGGGCACCTTGGGGACCACCGCCGCCCATGCCACCACGACTAAAGAATTGGAAGATGGCGACGAAGATAACGGGGGGAATGACCCAGCTCAGGAGGGTAGTGAACCAGCGATTGCCCGCAGGAGGGGTAGCAGCGAATTCGACGCCTTTAGATTCGAGAAGCTTGGGGAGTTCTAGGTCAAAGATAGGAGTGGTTTCTTGAACTCGACTGACATCTCCCTCTGTACCTTTGAGTTGATAACGGATAACGTCTTGGCCAACGGAGACCCGAGCCACTTCTTCATCTTGGACTTGCTCAATAAAGAAGCTATAGGGAACTTTAGAAACTTGTGGACCATTACCAAAGGTCAACACTAGATTGATGACTAATAGCCCCAAAGGCAGTAACAGTAAGATTATTCTTAAGGGATTAGGACGGCGTGGTTTGTCATTAACAGGCATGAGAAGGTCCTTATCTAAAAAAGTGGTGTAATAACTCGATGGGCAAGACTCAGGTCTTAAGGGTTCGATAACGCGAACCCATCGTTGCGCTGGCTTTTTATGCTAGGAGTCCAAGACGTTTGCCATTGTCGCGAGCTAGTCGAATCCAACCTTGACGGCGACTCCGGTCAATACCCATTTGATTGCAGACATTCGTAATGGCTTTAGAGTGCATAGCGATGCCTTTGCCTCTGAGCTTTACAAATTTGGGCTGACCAACGATGTTGCGAACTAGGACGACGAGAGGGGCAAACATGATGAATTCCTTTGTGTAACTTTATGTAAACTATATTAACTATTTTGTAAAGTTGTGTCAAATAAATTTACATATTCATGTTTTTGTGATAAAAAAGACGATTTGAGCAATTATTACGTCTTTTACCCTTAAATCAATGATTTTAGGATTGAAAAGTATTTATAGAGCAATAAATACTATGAAAAATCAATTAATAAAGTTTTTAAGTCTTATTTGCTTATTTATCCGTCTTTAATAAAATTATGACTTCATCCTGAAGTCTCTGAGCTTATTGTTTTTTGTAAATGTATGTAAAACAAAAGAAGCTGCTCTTCTATATAAAGAGCAGCTTGAGAGGTAGAGAGAATGTTTGAGTGGCCCTAGTTTAGGAAGCCATATACTCTTGCAAGCCCCCCTTCTGTGACCGAAACAGTTGAAATGCTGCTCGCTCAACTCGACGCACCTATTCTCGACTCACATTCAAATGCTCACCTACTTTTACTAAGGTCAATGGGTTTTGATCGATCAGGTCATACCGTAAGGTAATGACTTCCCGCTGTTGAGGATTTAGAGATTGTAGGAGTTTTGCTAAGAGGATGTTGTTGCATCGTCTTCTGGGGACGCATGAGGAACTTCTCGCAATTTCCATAGTGCAGTATTTTGTTGATTGCTAATCTGAATATCCAAAGAAATGGAATGATGAGCATAATCCAGAAAGGTTTCAATAATGGAAGTAATGGAAAAAAAATAACCCCAGCTCACAGCTGGGGTCAAAGAAGAAGGAAGAGGTAGTTAAGGACTATTCACGACGCTAAGTCAGGTGCAAATAGAAATTAATTAACAAAGAAGAAAAATGAAGAAAGTTGTCCGAGGATTCCTTTTCCTGTCAATACCTCAGTGATCAAGGCGATGAAAAACCCAGACATTGCTAGGCGACCACTGAATGTCTCTGCAAAGCTGTTAAAACCCCAAGTCTGATTCTTGATGCTCATGGTGTTTGACTCCGTAATGCGAATTAACTTATGTAAACTAATGTAAACCTTATGTAAAGTTTTGTCAACCCCAGATCAAATTTCTGTTGGGCTGGATGCTCATGAAAGATGTTGACTCTGCCGGCTGGAAGAGAGAGAGGCTAAATTCATGAGTAAACCCGGAAAAATTTATAGGTGGTCTCTGGCTATGTTGGAGATTGACCCCGTTGCCATGAAAGATCTACCAGTGAATGCCTGTTAATCTTTCGAGGCAAATTAGAAAGAGTCTGGCATTGGGAATTGCGGCATAGCCGAAGGAATACTTGCCTTTCCCAGACCACCAGGTGGAATCCTTATGCTTAAACTGAAATACTCCACCCCCCAACTGAATATCTTTCATATCAGCCACCTCGACTTTGTGAGTGCCGCTCTTCTCTTCAAACTCCATAAAGCCTGGCCCAATCCTCACCACGCGCAAGGTCTTGCCAATGGGAAACTCGATATACCCCAGTTGGTTGAGTTGTTCGTTGATGACTGGTAAGAGATGGGTGCTCCACCGCCCTTCTGCAGCCTGGGCAAAGTGGCACAAATTATCCGCAGGTGGGTTTCCTTTTTGACTGCGGTAGGAGCCCTTTAGCCTAAATTCTGGCCCTGAAAGTCGAGTCCACCAGTAGTTGAAGGTTGTGCCGGTATAGACGCCGTTGTAATAATTCCGGGTTTGCTGAGTGAAGAGATTTTTTCCATCCTTAAATAGAAAGATCTCAGTTTTAGGTTGGCCGGAGCGCTTCCCCTTGAGGCTGTGGAGGGCAATACCCAGCTCGCCAACATAAGAGCATTGATAGAAATATTGCGTGGTGAGGATGCCAATACCAATGAAAATCACTGTACTTATCAGGGCACAAATCAGGACGGGAAGTTCCGTCACAAATGCAAAAATACAGCCTCCCACTGCTCCACCGCTGGCCCAAAGCATGCAGTTCTTGAGTCGCTCTTGACCTTGGTTCGCCTGTTTAGAACGGGATAAGCTGCTATCTGCTGAAATAATCTCACCTATTTCGGGTGGTGGTGGCGCAAAAAACTCCATATCTGGAATAATTTGACTCCCAACATGGCGAACGACGTTTTCAGTTGGCGTCCAGCTCATTTCACCAGTCATACCTTTTAATGCCTCTAAATCACTACTTCCCCCACAGAACTGCTGCTGTCAAAGGAATACAGTCAAGCCTAAAACAGCTAGGTAACGGCATCCTAGAGCCAGGAGCATCAGTCAATTTGAATTCAGGCTCAATAATATACCGTCTGTATTGCAGTTGTGCAGTAGAACGGTAAGCCATGAGGGGGCTTACCCATTCCTTAGCCAACCATATTCAATGGTGTGAGTCATTTCGGGTCAGACTGATTCGCTTCACTGCATTTGTTCCTTCACGAGAAATCTATGATGACTTGCCCAAGGGAGAGCAGCAACACAGTACGCTGAAAAGATATCCCAGCAATCAACGCTGTTCCAATTGACCTATGGCAACAAAGCATCCTGACTCCAAAACCCTGCATCCGCTGACTCGGCTGTTCAAGTATGGGCGGGTTTATCGTTCCCAAATTTGGTCTGCAGCAACCTGCTCTGTCCTCAACAAGATTTTTGATCTGGCCCCTCCGGTACTGATTGGAGCGGCGGTGGATATTGTGGTCAAGCGTCAGGATTCTCTGATTGCGGCCCTGGGCATTACTGATGTCTTTCAGCAATTGCTGGCCTTGTCGCTTATTTCGGCGATTATTTGGGGACTGGAGTCTGTCTTTGAATATGCCTATGCGCGTCTGTGGCGGAACTTAGCCCAGACAATGCAGCATGACCTGCGTTTAGATGCCTATCAGCATTTACAGAATCTGGAGTTGGCCTATTTCGAGGATCGCAGTACGGGGGAGCTGATGTCGATTCTGAACGACGACATTAACCAGCTAGAGCGGTTTTTGGATGGTGGGGCCAACGATATTTTGCAGGTAATCACCACCGTGGTGATTATTAGTAGTGCCTTTTTTATCCTGGCTCCTACGGTGGGGTGGATGGCGATGCTGCCGATTCCTTTGATTATTTGGGGTGCGATCGCATTTCAAAAAAAGCTGGCTCCCTACTATATGACTGTGCGAGAAAAGGTGAGCTTTCTCAATGGTCGTCTTGCCAATAATCTCAGCGGTATGGTGACGATCAAGAGCTTTACGGCGGAGGAATTTGAAGCCCAACAGGTGAGAACCGATAGCGATGCCTACCGCCAGAGCAATAGTCGGGCCATTGCTTTTAGTGCGGCGTTTATTCCTCTGATTCGAATTTTGATTTTGCTGGCGTTTATGGCGATTATGCTGTTTGGCGGTATGGAAGTGATGGCCGATCGTCTAGAGGTGGGCACCTATAGCGTGTTAGTCTTTCTGACCCAGCGCCTGCTGTGGCCCTTGACTCGATTGGGAGACACCCTCGATCAGTACCAGCGAGCAATGGCTTCGATTCAGCGGGTGATGGCCTTGCTGGATACGCCGATTCAAATTCATCCGGGGCATCTAAATTTACCCGTCCCGCAGGTTAAAGGAGAGGTGCAGTTTAAGGATGTTTCGTTTGAGTACTATCCCGATTTACCGATTATCCATAATGTTTCTCTGACGATTCCGGCAGGTGAAACCATTGCTATCGTCGGTTCGACTGGATCGGGAAAAAGTACTCTGGTGAAGCTCTTATTGCGATTTTATGAAGCCCATACGGGGGACATCACCCTAGACGGTATTGGTATTGAAACCCTGCAGCTTAAAGACTTGCGCCAAGCCATTGGCCTAGTCAGCCAGGATGTATTTCTGTTTCACGGTACGGTTTACGAAAATATTGCCTACGGCCAACCCCAAATCGATCAGGCCCAGGTGGAAAAGGCGGCCAAAAATGCCGAAGCTCATGAATTTATTTCCCAGCTGCCAGAGGGGTATCACACGATTGTGGGGGAACGAGGCCAGAAGTTGTCTGGCGGGCAACGGCAACGACTTGCTATTGCCCGCACGCTACTCAAAGATCCACCGATTTTGATCCTGGATGAAGCCACCTCTGCCGTGGATAACGAGACGGAAGCAGCGATTCAGCGGTCTTTAGATCGGATTACGGTGGATCGGACAACCATTGCCATCGCCCATCGTTTATCTACGATTCGCCATGCCGACTGTATCTATGTGATGGAGCAAGGCCGGATTGTAGAACAAGGAAAGCATGAACAGTTGCTGGCTCATGACGGCATCTATGCTCAGCTTTGGCGCGTCCAAACAGGACAGCGGGTTGAGGTGTAGCCTTAATATTGGTCCTAAATCTGCCCGTTAAGAATCTTTCCTAGCTTGACTGTCGCTGACATCACGCAAACAGACAACAGATGCTCCCTGCCCTTCCCACTGAGCATCTGCAACAGTGATTTCAGCTATACCATAGGTATTATCCAACCGGAGAATTTCTATTTGCGCGAGATGTTCCTCAACAATAGGAATGCCCAGATGGTGCCCCAACAGGTTAGAGTCTAGTTTATTGAACATATGGATCACTGCTGGATTAGCAAATTTAATGATTCCCTCTTGATCAATCACTAAAAGACCATCCTGAACATTGGTAATAATCGTCTCAAATTTATTGTTCAGTCTTTGAATTTCTATTTTTTGTTGCCTCAGATTAATATGCGTATTAACCCGTGTTAAGACTTCCCGATCATTAAAGGGTTTCATCACATAATCTACGGCGCCTTTCTCAAAGGCTTTAAGGATATGCTCCTGGTCACGGCTTGCTGTTAGGAATAAGATAGGAATGTCTTGAAAGTCCGAATTTGATTTTATTTGTTCGCACAATTCAAACCCATCCATCCCTGGCATGAATAAATCTAATAGGATGAGATCAGGTTGTTGAGCATTTAGACGCTGCAACGCATTTTGGCCATTGCTTGCACAAGTTACGGAATAGCCGTGATTTTCTAATAGTATGGCGAGGGTTTGAATGGTCTCAATTCGGTCATCAACGATTAAAATCGCAGGCTGAGACAGCTTACGTGAAGATACGTCCATATTTCTAAGACATCATCACAAGATATCGTTGAGTTCAATACTGTATAGTCTACGCTGCTTTCGTGTTTGTAGGGTTCTGCCCTCAATCAATTGTTATATATTCTCTTGTTTATTCTCCGGGGATATTGTGCCTCTATACAACCTTGAAAAATTAAACATTCAGCGATATTTAAACTTGCTCTGTATCTCTTCAAAATATTTGATCTGATACCTAAAAAAGATTCGAATTTTTTCATGCAAATCTTGGCAAAATTGTAGACAGGAGAGGAAGTCACTTCTTTGCCAATAGGTATTTTCTGTCGAGGGGGGAAATGCGATAACACGATGAAGTGTGACTCCAACCTATGAATCTATAGGGAGGTTAGACTTTCGCAGTCAGCAAACATCCACTGCCAATAACAGCGGTTTCTGTCCTGTTTAATAATTTCTGCACCTAATCGGTAATAAAACTGGAGACCTCGATGATTGCGGGCATCCGCTGTCCAGGCAATATGGGTGCAGTTATGGCTGGAGGCAATTTGGGCTAAATGCTGCATTAAGGCTGTGCCTGCACCCTGGCTACGATCTTTTGCTGCAATGTACAGGTCATCTAACCAAATGCTGGGCTGACCCGCAAAAGAAGAATATCGAAATCCGTAAAGGGCAAATCCGACAGGCTGGTCTTGCTGGTCTGCAAACAGCACATAGGCAAACGGGGTAGGACCAAAAATTGTGGATTGAATTTTGGCTTCTGAAGTTTGTATGGTGCCCTGATAGGCTCCAACGCTACGGTCAAACTCGGCCTTGTGCTGAATAAACTGATAAATAAGGTGCGTGTCTGCTGGAGTTGCAGTTCGGGTGTGCATTTCAACAGGTAGAGAAGACTCATTCAATTTTATGTTATCGAAATGTGCCTAGGTGGTTTGTGGCGTACAGTGTTTTTCTTAGGATAATGCAGCCTGATTATATTTCAATGCAATGGATGGTTGATGAGCCTGCTCGATACAGTTTTTTTTTGATGTATTTCTTTGATGAATACTTGTGGAGTAAATGCGTTAAATGGCCGTGAGTACTCCATAAAAAAGAAATCTATTTATCTCTATAAAGAGACTTTTTATGATTGATTAAATCTATTTCTATGTATTTAAAATTAAAATGCTATGGCAATAAAAACAACTGCAATGATTGTGTGTATTTGCAGTGTTAACTTATAAGTATCTCTCAGAGTAATTTAAAAATATCTTTTAGTATTCAAGAGGCATAAATAGATTTACTAGACTGACAGAATGATATTTATGTCAATTGAACTAAAATCTATATTTTTTGTAGTTAATCTATCGTATTAAAGCCATAGGGGGAGGGTTTAATGAACCTAAAATTAGCACTATATTCGGCGATAGCTCCAACCTGCGGTTTGTTTCTAAGTACTGGCTTAATAGGGTTTCAGTCTTTAGCTGCTGCACAACCTGTTTTTGATGCTGCGTTAGACAATTTTTTGGGTCAACCCCCTGGCACTATCGATGGCCTTGGTAATGGTAATGCAACTGAAGGTTCAGCAATTAAGCAAACTTTTTCAGCATCAGCAGGGCAATCTGTCACCTTAGATTGGAATTTTTTAACGAATGAGTTTACTCCCAATACGCCATTCAATGACTTTGCTTTTGTCTCTGTACGGCCTCTAGGAGGGACGTCAACTTTAGCGGATACGAACTCGCGCTTTCCACTACTCGGAAATAATAATCGTTTTAATAGTGAGACGGGGTACAACACCTTCTCTTATCAAATTCCGACCACTGGAACTTACACAATCGGGCTGGGGGTTGTTGACGTGGAAGACAGAATTGTTAGTTCTGGTTTATTGGTAGATAACGTCAATGTGGGGACTAATGGTGGCTTCGAAACGGGTGATTTCTCAGGCTGGGAAACCATCGGCAATACGAGTGTCGTTGATTCCAATTTTGGCATTGACCCCACAGAGGGTAATTCTCAGGCTTATCTCGCAACCGTTCCAGAACCTTCGACTATTTTGGGCTCGATGATGTTGCTGGGAGCGGGAACTCTACTCAAACGCACTGCTAAATGTAAGTCTGGAAAGGTAAAAGAACGTATTGGATAATGAGGGTGTGTGCTCACTATTTTCGTCTTTAGTGTTTCCCTTGACTGAATAAAAAATATCGCAAAAAAAAGGGTAGACCCGACTCGATCTACCCCTGTTCCTACTCAGTGAGAAACTTTTGAATTCAGTGAATTAGTTAGCGATAAAAGCTGCACCGTTGGGGCCACGAGTGATGATTTGGCCTGAAGGGGTGGTGGCGCTGCGGACGGCAGATTCAGTATTGGCGATATGGGCCGCACCGTTAGGACCACGGTTGATAACAGATAAGGCGTCATGGGGCTCAGTTTTAGGCTGCTGTTGGGCATCCAAGGGAACTTGCTTGACGATGGAAGGAGCGCCATTGGGGCCACGGGTGACGGTTTGGGTTTCTGCAACGGCGTTTGTGCTAATGCCTAGGGTAATAAGGGCGACTGCTGCGATGGTGTTGCGGGTCATTTGAGTAACGTTCATAATCTTTTGCTCCAACTTCAATGTCTTTAATGTACGAGGGCTAGCTGAGGGCAAAGTTAGGGAAATCTGTGGGGAATCATCCACTTTGCTGAGCAAGGCAAAAGAGTTCCCTGAGAAAACTGAGAAGCATTCGTTTTGGAGCTTCGATAGATCCCTGTATTGCTTGCTGAGATTAAAATTGGGGTTATTTAGAGGAGTCGATAAGGTAGGAATTAAGGCTTGATACGTATGCCTAAGGGCTTTCTTCCACTGTTGCCCATCCCAACTGGGCGCGGCTTGTAGCGATGACTTCTCCCAGAATTCGCTTAAAAGCGAGTACGCCATTTGCTGGTTCAGAGAAGTCGATTCTCAGGGGTTGCGTCCGTCCATCTCCACTGACTTCGAGCTGAATTCCGGCTGCATCTAGACGAAGTACCTTGGCTTGTGCGGCCCAATCCAGATGGGCTGCTTTGGCGCAGGCTAGTAGATCTTCGCGATGGTCTTGGTTTAGATGAGTTGCGATCGCAACTAGTAACTTATCCGTTAGCGGTGCGCCATCTCCTTTGTTTGAATGCTGATTACCCATCACAAACCATCTCCAATACAGCCATTGTGTATCCACTCGTCAATCTCTTTAATTGCTTCATAAGGCTAAGATGTCGCAGACTCCTGCTTTTGGCCGTTCTACCAACGTTGGTAAGTGGAGGCAATATTTCAATGGAACGAGAGAATATCTGCATTCTCATCTCAAGGGTGTTCCATGGCAGCTTTTTCAACGATCTGTGTGGCTAGCCAGACACTGACCAAACACAGCATAAAGCCGATCAGAAAAACACCGGTGTAGCCTAATGCAGTCGCGATAAAGCCGCTCAGGGCAGGGATGCCGACGTGGTGCCCAATAATAAAGACTGACGATTGTAGGGTGTAGTCACTGCCAGCCATATCTCGACGACTTTTGTCCATCATCACCGTGAATAGGGCCGTATTCGCTAGGCTGCGGGCGAATACTTCACCAGTACTCACGCCATAAAGTATGGCCGGATCGCGAACCCCCATTGCTGGGAGGGTCAGTGCGATTACGGCAATGGCTTGGATCACGCCGAATATAATGAGCGATTGCCTTCGACCCAAGGGCTGAATCAGCCCACCCGCAAGCAAAGAACCCATAATCGCAGATCCCGATCCTACGATGCCAGTCATCCAGCCAATATCGACCATCGATAGCCCCAAATCCACCAACAGAGGACGAAACATAGTTGCCGCCATACTGCTGCCGGTGACGTAAAGCAGAATAAATAGCAGCCAGATCAGCATCCCTGATTGCTGAACAAAACTCAGCAATGTATTTAAGTAGTTGGCGATTGCCCGTTTCACCCCTACCGCTTGCCTCACCTCTCCTACACTGTGGCGCGGCTCTTGGTAGAAGCACAGTGGTACCAGGGCAAGCAGTACGCCCCCTGCCAAAATTCTGACGCTGACCTGCCAGCCTACCTGATTCAAAACCAGCAGCATGACACCACCCCCTAAGATCCCCCCAGTTGCTCGACCGGCACTCTGGATACCGTTGCCCCAGCCCCGTTCATAGGGAGCCAGTAAGCGGATCGCCAATGCATCTGTGGCAATATCCTGAGTAGCGGCGAATGTCACCATTAAAAAAATGCCTTGGAATAACCCCATGGCATTATTAGAAGCATCCATGGATGCACAGCCCATCAGTGTTAGGGCAAGCAAAAATTGGGTGACAAAAATCCAAGATTTGTAGTGACCCCATCGGCGAGAGCCGTAGCGATCGACCAGCGGTGCCCAGAGAAACTTCAGCATCCATGGTAGGGTTAACAGCCCCAATAGCCCAACCACCTGTAAAGATGCACCTTGCTGTCGCAGGAAGATGGGCAAGGCTTGAAAGAAAAATGCTGACGGCAGGAATTGGGAGGTATAGAGACTGCTGAGAAGGATCCATTTAAAAGCTGGATGCAGACTCTGTTGGGGAGGTGTTTCTAAGTTAAGCGTCATGGGTCAGCTCAAAGGAAGAAGGGGCAAGATGGATTAGAATTCATAGCTAATCGATCCAATCACCGTAAAGGGTTCTCCGGGCTGGATACCACGGGTACGAGTGCGGGGGATGCCAGAGATATAGTTCACATCAAAGATGTTTTGGAAATTGAGGCCAAACCGCCAGTTGTCACGCTGATAAGCAATCGCTACGCTGGTGAGAAAATAGCTGTCCAGGTTAAAACTGTTTTGGAAATCTCCGGTGCGATCACCGACCCAGTTAAAGCCAATCCCAAATTTCAGTCCTTCTAGGCTACCGGTCTGAATCTCATAGGTGCTCCAGAGGCTGGCACTATGTTCAGGGACGCCTGGGAGACGGTTACCGACCTCGAACCGATTGTCAGCAGTGATTTCAGCATCGGTGTAGGTATAGGACCCAAGGACGTTCCAGCCCGATAAAATTTCGCCCGTTAGACTCAACTCAAGACCTTGGCTTTGCTGTTCACCCGTCGCAATTGAAAAGCGTGGATCGGTTGGATCTGCGGTGGCCACGTTTTGGCGGGTGAGGTTGAAGTAGGCCAGTGTAGCCAGCAACTTCTGATTCAACAGTTCTGTTTTAATGCCAACCTCAAACCCTTCCCCTTTTTCGGCCTGAAGGGGATTACCATCCACTGTCACTGCTGCACTAGGGAAAAACGATCGTGCATAGTTGGCATAGAGGGAGAGGTTCTCGATGGGCTGATAAACTAAGCCCACCCTTGGGCTGAAAGTATCCTCGCTCAGGTCAATCGCAGTGGTTTGGCCGCCACGAATTGTAGTGGTGTTTTGACTGACCGTTTCATAATTAAGTCCCGCTACAAGAATCAAATTGTCCAGCAGTTTGATTTGGTCTTGGATGTAAATTTGCAGGCTATCGGTGTCAATCGTTTCGCTGCTGGTGGGAGCCTCAAGACGATCAGGACGGGGGACAGCACCATATACGGGATTGAAGATATTAATCGGTACGCGCACATTGGGTGGGAAAAAGAGCGTGAACGATTCCGAATCCAAACGATACCGCGCTAAATCCACCCCCATTAGCAGCGTGTGGTCAATGGACCCCGTGGTAAATTTGCCAACAACATTGGTTTGTAGCGCTAGGGTCTCATTGGCAACAGTTTGTTCGGCAAAGACGCGACTGAGGAGGCCAGTTGTTTCATCCAAACCACCAATAAATGGAAAACTGAGAGTCGCACTAATGTCGTCGTTCGATTCAAGATATCGGAAGGCATTACGTAGGGTCCAGTTTTCGTTAAACCGATGCTCAAAATCGTATCCTACTCGGATAAACGTGCTCTCGATTCGATCGTTCGGCTCACCCAGAATGCGATCGCGCGGAATATCCGCGACCCGATTACCGAGGGCTACCAGTCCTGGATCCAAGGGACGTTCATCATCTAGGTACTCTAGCTGAAAGTCAACTTCGGTGCGATCACTAATACGCCAGGTTAGGGTTGGGCCGATAAAGAAACGATTGGTCTTTTGGGCAAAGTCTCGAAAGCCGTCCTCCCTCTGATAGACGGCATTTAGGCGATAGAGTAGGCTACCATCCTCAGTCAGTGGACCGGAGAGATCCACCTGTGGTCGCACTAATCCATAGCTACCCGCCTGTAGCGCGACCTTATAAAACGGAGTCTCGAGGGGGCGTTTAGACACTACATTGACGGCCCCGCCCGGATCTAGCTGGCCAAACAGGATAGAGGCTGGCCCGCGCAGCACCTCAATACGTTCAACATTGGCGATTTCAGGGAAGCCTTGCCCCGCTGCATCACCGTTGTCATTGGGACTGAAAAGACGGAATCCATCTCGAAATACTGGAACACCGTCAAATCCACGCAGATTAATCTGAAACCCTCTACCTTCTGTTGTACTGACTGTGGCTCCAGCGACATTCTGTAAGGCATCATCCAATTCAGTGACTTGCTGATCTTCCAGGACCTGCTTAGGAATCACCTGAATCGAAGAGGGTGTATCCAGAATGGGGGTATCAGTTCGGGTTGCGGTACTAGCCTCGGGAATAAAATAGTCTGTATTAGTTCGCTCGCCCGTGACGACAACCTCTGTCAAGTCTGCTTCTGGTACTTGTACGGTCGGATCACTTGGGGGTGCACTCACCGTCAATGCCGCAGGACCAGCGTTGATTTCTAATGCAGGTGGCGTATCTGTTCCCGTGATAGTGATGCGCACTTGATTATCAGGGAGATTGGTGACGTTTACTGAAGTGATGCCTGGGGCAGGAGCATTGGCCACAAAAGTCTCTCCATCTGGCAATTTTAAGGTCGCGTTGGCGATATTAACCCTCACAATATTCCCCGATACCGAGGTTGTAGGGGTTGCCAATTGACTCGTCGTTGCCAGCTGTAATCTAAAGCCGTCAGCAGTGTCTTCAACTTGAACAATAGTGATTTCAACTAAATCAGCCTGTTTAATTTGCGCTAACCACTCATCGACCGTTGTTGCAGGGATATTCATGTCAGTGGACTTCAGCATCTCCTCAATGGGTATCGCCTCCTCTAGTTTTTTCTTTGGCTGGGCCAGCCCTTCCGCGATTGCCTCCTGACTCATTAATAGCCATGAGCCAATCGTTACTTCTAGCAGTAAACTGCCCCATGTATCCCATTTCACAGTCATATCTACTCTCCCGACATCAAACGGGAATACTTCTCATTAATGTATGTAGATTGATAGTACCGAGTCTGTCTTATTCTTTTCTTTGCCAGCGGGACTTTTTTTCTGTCTCAGGCGGACTTTTTAGGTGGTATGTTGGCGTGCAAGAATGGATCTTCAACCACTTCCCATTTGATAAGCCTTGGGACTAATGGCAAAGGTGCGGCGAAAAGAGACGCTGAAGGCTTCGGGACTGCGGTAGCCAACCGCTTGGGCAACACCAGCAATGGTGGCACCTGGCATGAGCAATAATTGTTGGGCTTGCTCCATGCGATGCTTGTGCAAATAGCTGAATACCGTCGTGCCAAAAACTTGCCTAAATCCCTGCTTGAGTTTGCGATCATTGAGGCCAACACGATGAGCTAGCTCTAGCAATGTGGGTGGGTTGTCGATTTGGCTCAGTATGATATCCCGCGCATAGTGAATACGATCGACTTCATCGCCACTGAGCCCGGCCCCTTGGTGTTGTGAGCGATCGTTAGACAACAGTTGGTCAAAGTAAAGACCTATCAATTCCAAGGTTTTACTCTCAATGTAAAGCCGCTGTGATAATCCTTGGTAGGGGCATTGCAGCAATTGGCGCACGGTAGCAGTCATCAGGGGAGTCATAGAGGCAGACTGGAAATAAGATGGGCGATCGCGTCCAGAGATTGCCTCCTGCAGTGGCTGGGGTAGTTGATCAATGGAATCCTGGTTCGATAAGCCGATCGTTTCTGGTTGAACATGGCAATGTACCAATGAAATACGTTGTTTCTCGGCATATTCAACTCGCCGCTTACCCCCATTGATTACTCCCAAACTGACCTGCCCAGCTTCAAATTGAAGTGCCTGTTCGGCATTGAGCCCCATGCCTCGAATTTGACCTGCCAGACAAAAACTCAATCCTAGCTGTGTCTCTTTGTTGGAGGTATCCCGTTCAATGACGATCTTTTCTCGTATCCCTATTTCGTGAATCACTAACTCCAACCCTGGGCGCAGTCGCCATTTCTGAATCGAACCACTACAAGCTGGGCTGGGAAGTTGGATAATCTCAGCTTGGTTGGTTGTTGGCATTAGAGATACTGTCGCTAACTTGGGTTGCAAACCTTCAATCAGTTTGGCTTGAGCCAGAGTCGAATGCTGCGATTTCATAGAAGCACAACGAGCATCTTAGCTTCACCTTATTGATATTAATTCCTAATTTAATTCTATTTTCTTTCGGAGTGAAATACTTCTGCTTTAGCTTTTCTTTTCTTGATCAGTTCTCCAACTGGTTGTGGCGGTATTAGAGTGCGACTGGAAATCTGTTCAGTGCTAAAGCCAAAAACTTACTGGGAGTATCTTGCTAAAAAGGATTGGCTCGCCAAAATGACTACTCGAAACCTGAATAACCTGTGAGAATCAATTGGATTGATTTAGTTTTTATCTCTCCCATAATCCGAGTAAGCTACGGATACAGAAGTCCATAGATGACATCGAATGCTTTGGGAACAACTCACGGCCAATCCACTGCTTCAGGATAGTGTCGTTATGGTGATTACCTTGCTGCTAGCTCTGAGCTGGTTGCGGATCATGGATGCCCTCGCCGCCAATGGAGTATTGGAGCAAAAACTCAGCCGCAAGATCATTCATATGGGCACAGGTCCATTGTTTGTATTGTGCTGGCCCTTTTTTAGTCCCCAGCCGACCGCTCGCTACTTTGCTGCCCTAGTCCCCTTAGCCATTACCCTCCAATTTATTGCCATTGGCGTGGGCTGGATTCAAGATCCTGATGCCGTCCAAGCCATGACTCGAACAGGCAATCCCAAAGAAATTCTCAAAGGCCCCCTGTTTTATGGTCTGGTATTTGTCGCTTGCACCATTGGGTTTTGGCGCACCTCCCCCGTAGGGATGCTGGCCTTAATGATGATGTGTGGTGGAGACGGCTTGGCGGATATTGTGGGCCGACGGTTGGGGGTTCACAAGCTGCCCTTTAGTCCCGAGAAAAGCTGGGCTGGGTCTGCCGCCATGTTTGCAGGGAGCTTTCTGTTTGCCTTTAGTTTTTTGAGTTTGTTTAATCGCTTGAACTATTTCCAGCCCCCATTGGCTGGCACAGTCGGTATTGTGGCGGCGATTGCCCTAATCGCCACCCTCGTTGAGGCTTTACCTTTTCGAGATATCGATAACCTCACCTTGACCGGTGTTGCTGTAGTCTTGGGCCTCTGGTGGTTCTAATGGGCTAAGGCCAGACGTTCTGTAGATGGAGAAGAGGATGTAAACCGCTGCCAACTAAAATTCGTCAGGCAAGGATCTGCTTGTCCCGTCATAATTAGGTCCGTAATTAGGCGGGCAGTCACGGGCGTCAGCAAAATGCCATTCCGGTAATGTCCCGTCGCCAAAATCAGATTGTCGTAAGGACTATGGCCCAATATGGGCGATTCATCTGGGGTTGCGGGTCGAAAGCCCCACCAACAAGCTTCTAGGGGATGGTCGGCTAAGGGGGGATAGAGACGAATCGTCTTCTCTAGGAGTGACTGGATTCCACCGGGGGTATTGTAAGCGGCAAAACCGACATCTTCACTGGTGGCACCGACGACAATGCGGCCATTTTGACGGGGAACAATATAAGTCCCTGGCCCAAACAAAACTTTGTTTAAGGTTTGCTTGGGAGTCTGTACTGCAAATAGCTGGCCTTTGCGGGGGGTAACGGGGATGGGCAATAGCTCCTGAGACCAAGATCCGGTTGCCAAGACATAGGTTTGAGCTTGCCAGGATCCGGCTGTGGTTTGAACCTGCTGGATTTGCTGGTCTTTGGTCTCAAACCCTGTAACGCCAACCCCTTCTTCTAAGGTGACCCCAAGCTGGCGAGCCGATTGTAGTAATACCTGGGCCAGTTGCTGGTTATTGACTTGGGCATCTTGGGGAAACCACCAACCGCCCACGATGTCTGGGCTGAGGTCGGGCTGATGCTGGTGTATCGTGGTGCGATCGCACCATTCCACATCACCCGTATATCGAGGTGGCGAATCCGCAAAGGTAGGAGCTAAAATCCCACAGGGCCAGTATCCCGCCTCTAGTCCGGTGAGTTCCGTCAGTTGGCGGGTCCAGTCTGGATAGAGGTCACGACTGCGTATACACAAATCCAGCATGGGACCCGGTTCCAATCCCTCTGCTTGGGGAGCCAGCATTCCCGCCGCCGCATGGAGAGCAGCTTCCTGGAAATTGCGGCTGAGGATCGTGACTTTAGCCCCTTGTTGCGTGAGGGCAATGGCAGTGGCTAAACCCATCGCGCCACCGCCAATCACTAAGACATCAGAACTAGAATTCATTTATTTCTGAGGTGGGGGGTGAGAAGATATTCTAGCCGTCTGACTAGACACCAATAGACAACTAAACTTCCCCCAAATCCTATTCTAATCCGCGTTTGGCATGACTCAACTTCCTATTGCTGCCTTCATTGCTGCCGCTCGTTCCGGTCGGCTGATCAGTTTCCCTACGGATACGGTTCCGGCCTTGGCTGTCCGTCCTGACCAGGCTTCGCAAATCTTTGCAGCCAAGCAAAGACAGCCGGATAAACCCCTGATTTTGATGGGGGCTTCTCCAGAAGCACTTTGGCCTTATGTAGGTGGCAGTGAGGAAGAATTGCAGCAGTGGCAACAGATGGCTGCTGACTATTGGCCGGGAGCGTTGACGTTGGTGTTACCGACTTGCGATCGCGTCCCTCCAGCCATGAATCCCCTCAACCCCGACAGTATTGGCATTCGAGTACCCAATTCCAAGGTGGCTCAAATGATTTTGCAGCAAACTGGCCCCTTAGCTACCACCAGCATCAATCGCTCCGGGCAACCCGCTTTAACCACCGTTCAGGATATTAATCAATACTTCCCCGAAGTATTCACTCCTCTAGTTCACCTATGGCCTGAACCTCAATCGTCAGAATCTTTGCCGTCGACCGTCATCAAATGGGATGGGCAAGATTGGGAGGTTTTGCGTCAGGGGGCAATCCAGATTTAGGTCAAATGTTCTTTGGTTGGTTCAATTTCTAAGTGTAACGATTGCTCAATTTTTCAGAAGCTAGTGGATACCGCTAATCTTTTGAACTTTATGACCACTCATTAGTATAGTGTTGCCTAAAATAGTGCTTCAAGGTCACGATAGCCACTGACAACGCGTACGACATCAATGCCATCTGGTCTGGGGTAGTAAAAAATAATATAGTCATCCACACTCAACCCACGTAATCCCTGGGATAAAAGTTCGTAGGACTTACCCATGTTAGGAAATTCAGCCGCCTGACGACACTTTTGACGGAAGGTATCGAACAGCTTACTCGCAGCATCAGGATTTCGCTTAGCAATATAATCGCAAATATTGTCTAGGTCTTGGATAGCTGCTTCAGAGAAAGAATAGCTGCTCATGCCTCTGGTGGAGACATATTGCTAATCTTGGCCTGTAGATGATCAAACACAGCTTCCCCATCCACAACTTTGCCTTGTTGGATTTGTTCTGTACCAACATCTATCTGGTGACGAAGTTCTTCCAGTCGTTGGTCTTGCTCTAACAACATTAAGGCCATATCGAAGAGTTCATCGACGGTATTGAATCGCCCCTTTTCAAGCTGCTTTTGAACAAACTGCTTTTGCGCGGGTTTGAGTTCAATGTACATGAGGTATGACTGTGGAGATGGATGGTGTTTCTATTTTAATGGGTCTTATGAATTGCCATGCAAAGGTCAGTAGGAATCACAAATCTGACAATGTTTGGCAGTAGCTTCCATAGCAATTAGATTACCCCGCGCATCTAGCTGATATTGACAGCAGGCATGGAAAAGAGAGCCTAGCAGTCGCCTTCCCCGCTGTACGCGCGATTTAACGGCAGAGTGAGAAAGCCTTAATTCTTCAGCCAAGACTTTCTGGGATTTTCCTTGTAAATCAACCCAATCGACAGCCTCGCGATATTTATCAGGCAATTGGGCGATAAATGGTCGAATACAGCGAGCTAGTTCCTGCCGAATTTGCTCATAATCTTCCACCTTGTTATCGAGCTGAGGCAGATGAGTGATATCGACCTCAGCTCTGTCTGGGTGAGGTCTTCGATAATAGTCAATCAAAGAATTGCGGGCAATTTGAAACAGCCATACTTGAATCTTGCTGGGCTGCTGTACAGTTCCCAGACGTTGGTAAGACTTAATCCAAATGTCTTGAAGGAGGTCATCCACATCAGCAGGATTGTGGACTCTAGTCTGGAGAAAGTGCCGTAATTGCTGTTGATAGTCTTGCCAAAGCTGTTCGATATCCATTTGAAGCACCACCCGATCAGGCACAGCCACAAGCTAACGATTCTGAGTCTTCTAGAACAGCGTAGATTTCCCAGGCGTCTCCATCTGTATCCGTGACCCAAGCTTTGTCTTGAACCGCATAGCAACAGGTGGTCTGATCTTCTGATCGAACTGATAGGCTAGCTTTGCTAAGACGTTCCCTTTCCTGGGCAACCTGCTCAGATGACTCCATTTCAATACCCAAGTGGTTTAACTTGTGGGTGGCTGTGGGGTTTTCGAATAACACCAGTTTGAGAGACGGGTTTGCGATCGCAAAGTTGGTATACCCAGGCCGACGCTTGGCAGGCTCAGTGGCAAACAGTTTGCTGTAAAAATGGGTAGCAGCTTCCAGGTCTTGGACATTTAGGGCGAGTTGTAAACGAGACATCGTTTGGCCTCTAGTTCAAATTTTGATGGCTTCACTCCTATAGACGAAACCGCTCAGTCAAAGACGCATCTGTTCCCTGGATAGACCGACCCATCACTTGTTTTTTCGTTTTTTATTCTTTGGTTTCACAACCCCAAACCCCGTGGTTTTCTTCCCTGACTTCTTCTGGCTCTGTGATAAGGCACCCTTGCCAAAGGCGTGTAATTTGCCCTGTTCAGGTTGCGACTCAGTGGGCATATTTGCCAATTGGCGGATATGCTCCATCCATTCGGGTTCCTGATGCTGAAGTTCTTCTGGAGAAAAGTCGGCTTCTGTTGCCAATCCTAACGAAATCTGCACTCTTGCCCAGCTGCCACAAAACATTTCGTCCATTGGGCCTTCTTTGTAAGCCCGTTCGAGCACACTGGCGGCTCCAGTCGCTTTTAAGTTGAGTAATTCGCAGACTAAACTTCCATTAGTCTCTGCTGCCTGTTCCTTGTGTCGAGCCAGGGCTGCTGTTAATTCATCAATGCAGTCTTGCCGATAATCAGGATATCGTTGAGCAATTTTGGTGAGTCCTGAAGCGGCTGTAGATATACCCAGCCAAGGGCGTTTCCCTTCAGCTAGATAATCTGAGAGTGTTGGAATACAGGTTGGACCTATTTTTGCCAAGATGGCGGGCAACTCTTCCCTTAAAAAGTCATACTCACTATCAAAGAGAGCCAACAGTGCTTGAATCGCATTCTCTGTTTTGAGTTGACCTAATGCACGACAAGCATGCATGGGGGAGTAACACTCTCCCTCATCATCCCAGTTCAAGTTTTCTTCAGCAGCGAGCCGACTGAGTTCAGGGATATGAGCTTCTGTAAATCCAAGGGCTTGAAGATAGTCAATATCTTCAGAGCTGTTTAAATCTGCAGGATATCCTTGGGTGAGGAGTTGGGCTACAGGATCTTGGTAAGCAGGGATAGGCATAGTTTCAAGAACAGAAGGCGTGTTAATAGTAGCATTGACCCAGTTGGCTTTGTGTGCCCAGGCATTGACCTCGATCAGCACTCCCCGATCGAGCCCCACAACCGTTTGAATGAAGGTCATCGAGATATATGGTTAACCCTGTCGATGAAAATGCGGGGTACTGCTTTGCCCGATGTTTGAAACAATTGGATACACCTTTCCTCCTTGGTTTGGGAAAGATGACTAAAAACAAGACCATCAACAATAGCAGCTCAACTCGATTCCCCATTATTGGGATATCTGTCACTCTTCTAACTGTTTGGCTAAAGACCCAATAGAGCAGAGTTGAGCAAAGCCAGCCCTTCTAAACTTCGAGTCCTCTCACCCTCGATCAATAGGAACATCGGGCAACCGACTCCATTCCTGCCAAGAGCCATCATAGTTACGCACTTGGGGGTAGCCCAACAAATATTTCAAAACAAACCAAACGTAGGCAGAGCGTCCACCAATGGCACAGTAGGGAAATATTCTCTTATTCGTTGTAATCCCTTGCTGTTGGAAGAGAGCGTGTAACTCATCCGCCGACTTGAACGTTCCATCCTCATTCAGCGTCTCGGCATGGTCTAGATGCACAGCTCCAGGGATATGTCCCCCAACTTCATCTCCTTGGGTTGGTTCCATCAGATACAGTTCACCCGCATATTCAGCCTGTGTTCTTACATCTAGCAAGACTTGATTAGGTCTCTCCAGCGCAGCGAGTACTTCCGCAGACAAGACTCGTAAATTAGCATCAGGTCCTTGCACCGGATACAGAGTTGCGGGGAAAGTTGATAACTCCGAAACTACAGGCCCCCTTTGGGCGATCCATTGCTGATATCCCCCATTGAGCACCACTATATTTTGATGGCCAAAGAGCTGAAATAGCCAAAACATAAATGCCCCCGTACCGGGGTAGCTGCCGTAAGCGACAACGGTTGTAGTTGCGTCAATCCCAGACTTTCCCAGCAAGGTACTGAAGGCACCAGGATCTAAATTAAGGGACAAATCTGGCATCATCAGTTCTATGCCAATCTGCCAAAAAACTGCACCGGGAATATGGGCATTGCTGTAAGTCTCAGGACTCATCTCCACCTCAAGAATGCGAAGATTAGAGTCGTTGAGATGCTCCTTCAGCCATTGTGGATCAACTAAGACTTCGGGATTGGCATACTCAGACATGGGCGATACTCTCGTCAAAAGGACTACCGCTAAGATTAGGGAAGTAGGTCACCTAGACCCAGTCCTCGATCGGGTACTCTTTGAGGCATTGTGATGATCATGATTCAAGAGTTGTTCACCGCCATTCATCAAGCCCCAACTGAACAAGCGTTGCGACAGCAGGTTATTCCCTCGTTGGGGCAGTACTTTTCCAGTACACGGCAAGGGCTATTTTTCTTCGATCAGCTTGCCGTGCTAGAGCCTCAGTTGCAACAAGTGATGGACCGTGCCCTCTCCATAGAACACAACCCTGTTGTCCGATATATTACTGAGCGCCATGCGCCCGTTCATGAATCTCTGGTCACATCCCCCAAGGTCTGGCGGATGATTTGCCCTCGTCTAGATCATTGGCATGTGATGGCAGGGCCATTAGTAAGCCAAGGACGGCTTGTAGGAGCAGTGGGCTTGACCCGTGAACAAGCCAAACCCGCTTTTGATACCCAAGACTTAGCGGATTTGAGTGCCATTTGCTTACACCTGTCGACTTGGGTCGCTGCAGTCAAACCTCAGGAAAATGCCCAAAAACGAGAATGCTTAACCCCCCGTGAATTAGAGATTGCTGAATTGGTGGCATCGGGTTTAACCAATGCAGCCATTGGCAAAGAACTGTGGATTACAGAAAATTCTGTCAAGCAGGCGTTAAAGCGGATGTTTCGCAAGCTAGAGGTGTCATCACGGGCAGAGTTAGTTGCCCAGATCTTTACAACTACCAGACAAGATGCTGGACAGCACTACAACCTCAGCCTGTGACCCAGAAGCAGCGAGCGGGGCTTTGGGCCTATTTTTCAATTAGTAGCGAATAATCGGCTGATATTGGCCTTGAGGCGCAAATGTTGCGGAGTATTATGACTCTGTTAAAACTATCAACATTTCAGACCCTCTCCCCCAACCTTATGGGACGATCAAGGGGTAAAGATACGGCAGACTTCCGTATCGCCATCTAGCAAGCCTCTTCCCAGCTTTTTATGAGTGCAGTTGCCAAGGAAGGGCAATGCTAAAGGAGGATAAGCTATGAAACGCAAACTCTTAGTGGTTTTTGCATTCCTCACCCCTTTGCTCTGGGCTCGTCCTGTCCAAGCGGCAGATCCTGTTCAGGTCCAGCAGCTTTTAACGACTAACTCCTGCGAAGGGTGTGATCTTTCAGGTGTAGATCTGCGGCAAGCTCATCTGATTGGAGCTGACTTGCGGAATGCTGATTTGACGGGTGCTCAACTGCAAGAAGCCAATTTAGAAGGCGCAGATTTAACTGGGGCGAGTCTGAAGCAAGCCGATTTGACGGATGCCTTTCTCACCAATGCCAGCCTGAATCTCACCCGTTTGGAGTCCGTGAACATGACCCGAGCCCGACTCTACAATGTCGAAGCGCGGGGAGCAGTTATTGCCAATATTAATCTAACAGATGTCAAAATGTGGGGTACTCCTATTAGCATCGGTGGCGAATAGGAGTCCCTGAAAATCGCGACTTGAGCTGGTAATTTCTCCAGTAACGATGAGGTATGAGTTCTAAATCCGCTAGACTTTCACACCTATTAATTGAGCCTTTGCACCTCAATTAATAGGTGTGAAGTGGCAGACACCTACTTTACGTTGGCCCGAAACCGAACGGCACCGTAAGAAGTTGCCGGGGTACCTACGCCCGTTGTCTGGGGTAAGTCACCTAAGTTAACGACAATGGCACCGTTGTCTTCTGTTTGAGCGGGGGCATTATCACAAACTGCAGGCAAAGAGGAACCCGGTGGGTAATACTGAGCGGTATCTCCATCTGCATCGTTGGTAAATGAGAGAAGACTGCCGTTGTATTCGACTGTAATGCCCCGATTAGCTCCGATGCCTCCACTAGGGGCAGGGGTTACGGCGTTAAACGCATCAGGCACAAAGGTTTGGAAACTGGGAACTTTATCGCAGAATTGGACATCCATGGCCGTTGAAGTACCCGTTGATAGGAAATAGATGGTGTACTCTATCTCGTCCCCTGGACGGGTTTGACCCCCATTGGTGGCCCCCAGTAAAAAGGTGCTTGGAGTGGGCCAGTATTCTGTATCCAAGGGAGTTGGCGCAGGGCTATTGAGGGTATTGTCGTCGTACTCATAGCTGGGGTCATCAACGTAAACATTGAGGTTAGTGCCCCCATTCGCTGTGAGACCATTTACACGGGTGATCCGCTTGACCAATAACACATTGGGGTTGTTGGTTGCAGGTGGGCAAAGTGAGCGTAACAAGCTGGTCATATCGTCCGCTAAGTCATCATAGGTATTGACTTCTACATAATCTGCAGAATTAGCATTATCCAGCGCAGCATTAAATTGCGTGGTATTACTACCATCGGTTATACCCAAGAAATCATTGATATCTAAATTTTGGATGCCAATTCCATAAACATGAGCACCTGCCTGCTTGAATTGCAATGCTTCATCGTTCGGGCTGCCTCCTGTATTGATATTGCCATCTGCGAAGAAGAAAACGGCATCAGGACTGCCAGGTGATACCCCCAGAGAAATAGCCTGCTGGAATCCAGCTTCCCAATTGGTGAAGCCCCCGCCAATATTGACATAGTTAGTATTTAGAGCACTTTCGAAGGTGGGTAAATTAGCAGCCGTTACGTCGGTGTAATTAATCACTGTGGCACTGGAAGTATCAAACCGGACAATACCAACCCGAGAAGTAATATTGTTATCGACCAAGTAATTGAGCATTGCCATGACCGCATCACGTTGTGCTCGTCGCTCACTGAGATCCACTGAACCAGATTTATCCAAGATAAACATCATGTCACTGCTCACCTGACAGAAGTTATTATCTATATCTGGATTTTCTGGAGTTGCGATCGCAAGTGTGTAATCTTCTACCTCACCATTCCTAGCAAATCCCCCCGGTGTGTTGGCATTGACGTTGACATCTGTGGTGAGGCGAAAACGAGCATAGGTGGTCGTGCCACCTGTCAGCCCACTCACGCCGGCCCCAGACCAGGTTAATGCCCCATCTGGAGAACTGTTGCCGCTTTGTACCGTTTGACTGGCATATTCATCAGCCTCAAAAGTGCCATTTCCATCAAAGTCCACCCAGGCATGTAGGGTAGCCGGCCCCCCAGTATCATTGGTTGCGGAGATATTTGCTGCCTGAATGGTGTAGGAGGTATCGCTGGCGTTGAGGGCCGCTAAGATCACACCATCCTCATCATCAGGAGAGCCATTGTTATCGTCTCCTAAAGCATTGGCTGTAGGAATGGGACCATTATCGCCATCTCTTGCAGCACCCAGCTGAAGCGTAGTAGCTGTAGTACCCGCATGGGAGGGAACACCGTAATCGGACGGGGCATCGCTAAAATCGATAACTTGAATATCAGAAATATCAAAAGTCCAAGAGTTTTGGCGAGGGCAGCTTGCACCAGAACAGTTGGCAGCCCCCACATCATTCCCAGCAATTATGGTGAAGGTGCTGACCGTGTCTCCCAGGTAACTATAAACCTCGTAGCGATCGTCTGTGCCAATCCCGTTTTGCACATTCGAAGAATTCTGAATTCGATGACGAATCCCGCCTCCGGTCGGCGGCACGAGTTCCAACAAGGTTGGATCATCGATAAATACGGTGTCGGCACCGACCACTTCCACAAACTCTCTAACCGCGTTCGCAGCTCCGTTTCCATCAACATCCTGAGCACTGAAAAAAACGTTGGTTGCTGCTAAAGGAGTATTTGTTCCTGCTTGAACTAACTGAAAATCAAACTGAATCGAAGAGATGGTATTCGCTCCGCCATCGTGGCGAATGACCGGCTGAAATCGATCGGGGAACGTATTGTTATCATCCAAGGTGGTGAGGGTGGCATTATTGATATTGCTAACCGTGACTAACGCATCAATCCCTTGCCCACCTACGGTAGCGACATTCTGGAAGCGGTAAACGTTCGTTGTGGCGGGCTCTAATGTTGGTGTTGAGTCATTGAAATTTAGAACGGTAACTTGTAAGAGCTGAGCGTAATTCGACTGCGCTAGTTGCTGAGAAACCATCTGGGGTTCTAGTTCACCCAGCTGATACTCTAAGGTCCAATCTCCACCCTGGGTTGCATCACCCGTTGGATTATTGGAGGCAGCCACATCAGCGTTGCTTAGGGCGCTAAGGTTAGAAACAAATGCTTTCCCTTCCGTTGTCGAGGCAACATTGCATCCATAGAGAAAGATATCTGCCGTTGGCGATAGTGCCGTTTGCCACTGCTGAATTTGTCCCGCCTTTTGGTGGAGAGTGGTTGAATTGACCCGTGAGTTTCCCAGATGTAACTGAGCAGCAGATCCATGAGAGATCAAGTGCACTGCTTTAAGATTGCGATAGTTGCTGAGAATATCGCTAATTTGATCTAGTCCATCTGCGTTTGAATTAATAAAGTGCACAGCAGCCTGGCTAGGCAAATTTTTGAGCAACGCATCTGGGTTGGTTACACCTGCATCAACAATAATCACATCCGTCATGGGAGTGGCAAGGAGACGGGTAGAGGTTTGCCCTAAATGAGTTGGAGATTTTGAGTAGGCAGAGACTAGATCATGCTTAGCTTGTGGATAAATCTCCATAGCAGCCTGTGAAGGGCTGCTGTAGCCAACACTTCCCACAGCTCCGAATAAAATCAGACCTGCTAATGTCTGCTGGCATTTAGAAGAGGCGAAGAAGTTTGGCTTGGAAAATCTAGGAAACATCATGAGTCACTGGATGTTGAACAAAATGGAAAAGGGTGTATCCCAAAAAGATAAAACCCCTGAAATAATGGATAGGTATACGTTTTTTACTTGCGAATAAGAAAAATATGCTGATAAAGCTTGAAATCAGATAAATTTCCCAAAAAAGTCATCTATGGATGTCTTAAGGTAGAAAGGCTTGCCATCTATTCAGGCAGCAAGAGCTTTTTGCCTAGCAATATCGCAGGTTCTTCCTCCCTCCAATCAGGTAGATAGGAGGCTTCACCTCATTCACTCAGAAGAAGTAAAGGGCTATTCAGTAGACTTTTTCTGTAGCTATAGTTGACCATTTACAGAGAAAGTCGACCATCTATGGCTATAGTTGGCCTGCCAAGAGATATTTTTGCCATTAGTAAATAAAAAGACGCATTCACTTTGATGTGCTGCGTCCCGGAATATTACTAGTGGCATGAGCGACTCAAATACCTCGCCTTGGAGCCCATGGCCATATTGATCAAAATTTGCTGGAGACCTGTTAATGCTCTTTAGCAAGCGTTCGTTATTACGAGCTGAACGATCACCATAAACAGAAGACGTTGGGTCGTCTTGGTTTGCAATTCATATTTGCGTCCACGGCAACGACCCAAGCCCATACTTAATGTCTATCCCACTCTCACTCCTTGGGCGGTTATAAACTTGTTCCACGATGCCCACCTCATTGATATCGAGATGGGTGCGTAGGTGGAGAGTAAGCGCTGTCATCAATTCCTGGTAAAGAGCTAGGCATTTGATGCGGCGTCGATTAGGTATGGAGTCCTAGTGACCTACTTTACCTTGGCCCGGAATTTTAATGCGCCATAGGAAGTGGTAGGGGTTCCTGGAGCAGTCGATTCAGGTAGATTTCCTAAATTGATCACCACGGCACCATTGTCTTCTGCTTGGGCAGGGGCATTATCACAAGCAGCAGGGAGGGTTGAACCAGGTGGATAATACTGCGCTGTATCACCATCGGCATCATTGGTATAAGACAAGGGGGTGCCGTTATACTCCACTGCAATGCCTCGATTAGCCCCTACACCACCGCTGGGAGCTGGGGTTACCGAGTTATAAGCGTCTGGGATAAAAGTCTGAAAGCTGGGGACTTTATCGCATAACTGAACATCTACTGCGGCTTTATCACCTGTGGATAAGAAATAAATGGTGTACTCAATCTCATCTCCCGGTCGTGTTTCACCCCCATTGGTCGCACCGAGTAGATAGGTGCTGGGAGTTGGCCAATATTCTGTATCTAGAGGCGTCGGTTCAGGACTATCGAGGGTATTGTCATCGTACGGGTAGTTGGGATCATCAACATAGACATTGAGATTGGTACTGCCATTGGTGGTGAGGCCATTGACCCGGGTAATGCGCTTAACCAACAACACATTGGGGTTATTGGTGACAGGTGTATCGGTCGTTTCGATAACTAATGGCGTGGTACTACTACTGCTGTTGCCGAAAACATAAGTATCGATATGCCGGAGGTTCCCAAATCCACCTGAGCTGAAATTACCCCAGGTGTGCTTACCCGCAGGGGTATTGGAGAGTGCACCGTTGGGTAACGTCGTGGTCGCACCAGCAGGATTCCCTAGACCCGTAATATCATCCCAATAGACCAGGGTATTACTGGTGTTCGTATTCGAAGATGCTCGAAAAATCGTGAGGCCATTTTGTGCGCCACCTCCGCTGGTTTCAGCATCCGTTGCGACAAAGTGATATTCACCCAGTCTGGCTTGCACCTGAGCGCTGTAATTTCCGACTGGTAGGGTATTGCCGTTAGCATCTTTACCATCCCACTCAACCGATGTCTCCGCATTGGCTTGAGTTGTGCCTAGCAGGAGTACATCCCCGGGACCATAGACGCCATCTGGGCCATTGCCATTGCCATCATCTGTGTCAATGATGATGCCATAGGTGCCATCAACGTTACTGGTAAATTTGAAGAAGCCCGTATCTTGTACACCTGGAGTTGCCGTTGGCGAGAACGTAAAATCAACCCCAGCACTGTCTTCGAATCGTAGATTGGAAATAACTGGGGATTGGGCGGGGGGTGGACCAATATTGAGGGTTGGATAGCTGAGATAGACCTTATATTGAGGAGTAGCAGAGTTCCCACTGATAGGAACACTCAAACCCGCAACATTGTTACCCGCAGCATTGGGGGAATCCACCCCCAGCTCATTGGCAATAATCTCGTAGGCAAAACCTGCAAAATTATTCAGGTCCAATTGCCAGACAAAGTTGGTATTGGGGAAGCCGCCGGGAACTGGAACGTAATAGTTCGTGTCTGCAGCAGAGGCTGAGTTAAATGAATTACCTCGAAACCCCCACACATAAGTCCAGAGACGCCCCTGATTGAGTCTAGGATCTGGATCTGTTGCAGTGTCTGGGGTGAGGGTGATATCAAAACGGTTCAGCGTACCATTATTCCCATTTTGAGAGGTGTTGAACAAGCGGATCTCATACGTACCAGCCCCTTGTCCACCTGCGGCACTATCAGAGTCATACCGAACTAGCGGGTTGGTAATGACACCATTCATATCACTAGTGCAAGAAATATTGTTACCAACAGAGCCAGTATCTGCGACTTTAGTGCCTAGAGGGGGAAGGGTCGTGAACTCATTAAAGGTTCCGGGAGGATGGTAATAAATTTCTACTTCAACTGAATCAGCATTACCCCGTCCACAGGCAGAGACGTTAATGACTTCCCCAGCCTGAACGTCAACATACAATGGTCTATCCTTCTGGGTGATGCCTGAAGAAGAAGCACCACTATAGGTCGAATCATACTCTAGCAAGCCTTGAAATTGAGTAGGGACAGAGTTGGTTTCATCGCGAAGTTCAAGCTGATAGGAACCTTCTGCCAGAGCTTTAGAGGGTACCCACAACATTCCCAGGGTTGTCCCTGCCAGGGCTACTTTGGTGATCCAAGATGGGACCCGAAGGTACGTTCGATTCTTGTTTGATGTTGAAAAATTTTGATGAGAATTTAGTTTTCTCGCAATTGCATAAAGGTGGTTCATAATTCTAACAGAGGAAAATGGAGACGTTCTACCACCCAAATCGAGCCTTAACCAGAATTATTCACAGTTGATATAAGCATTCATGAGGAAAGTCCTAACAGCAGCCTGAAATAGGCTAGTGTAGGGCTCCACACAAATGGCTTTCGAGAACTTCTCGAAATCGTCGTGAATAATTCAGTTAAGGGGAATTAAGCAATTTAGGTTTTATGTTTGGCTACTTAAGGTCTATTACGACCGCATTGCGGGCCGGTTCAGACGTTCCATAGTCAGGGTGAATTGCGATCGCACTGAATCGATCACCTGCATTGGCATCCGTGAGAGTGATGGCAAACCGCCCCTCTTCATCGGATTTGACCATGGTCACTGGCTCATTGAGAGGACCTTGCTTACCCTCTTCCATGACCTTGTACAGCACAATTTCTGTCCCTGGATCGGCTTCCCCATCTAGGTTGACCGCCCCCTCCATTAAATAAAATTCGGAGCTGAGAAACTGAGGCGTATTAAGGCCTCGGTTGGCGGTATCGCGCTTACGTTGGTCTGAATTGCGTAAGGGATTTGGACCATCCCCTACTTGGTAGTCTTGCACTCTAGTATTGGATCGAGACGCTAAGTCCACGCGGTTGATGGAGATGCGAGAGAAGCGGTCGAGAAAACGGTTTTCGCGAGCAATCAAATCGATGCTGAGGCCGTCAAGATTGGCAAATCGATTGTCGAGGATAAAGTTGCGCTGGCTCGTGGGATAGGAGGTGATTACAACACCCGGACCCGGTTGGTCTTGGATGGTGTTGTTGACGACATGGTGATTGTCACCCATCAGCAGGATGGCGGCCCGACGGAATCGTTGGCCATTGTCGGCGATCAGATTTTTCTCAATCATGACCGACCCTTCGGGCTTGAAAAGGTAAACAGCGCTGCCCGCATTCTGTTGAATCTGGTTGGTATGGATTTTGGTGCCATCAATATCGCCTTCTAGGCGGATGGCATCGGGCATGCCGGCCAAGCCATTCTGTTCAATGATGTTGTTGGCAATCTCAGTTTGTTCGGCGCGGACGCTGGTAATCACGGCGCTACCGTCGTGATGGGCAATCTGGTTGTTGAGAATGCGCGTGCCAATGGCGTTGTAGATGGAGACCCCAAAGGCGGATCGAGAACCGGTAGGGGCTGTGCCTTGGGGCGTAATTCCTAAATAGCTATCCTCAATGAGAATTCCTTGGGGGGGAAGATCCCGCTCGTCATCGTAGGGATAGGTGACTTGGGGGTTATCTTCTTTAAGACGTTTGGAAGGCAGAAGCCGATGGGCAATAAAAATATCTGCAGGGGGGGTTGTGGCAGTGGTTTGATGGATGGAGGTAAATCCATAGAGACTCAAGGCTCTGACATGGACCTTATCCGCTGCGAGGGTTAATCCCCGAAAGACTTCTGTATCCTCGGCTGGGGTCAGGGCAACTACAGGGGCAGGGGCACTGGCATCCCCCTCGGCGAGGGTATAGCCAGCTTGGCTAGTGCCATCAATTAATAGACCGGGGTTAGTGACGGTGGGCAGCAGGGCCTGCAGGCGAATCGTGGTGTTGTCCCTAGGTAAGTCAAAATCAATCCGGCTATGATCTGTGCTAGGAGTGATTTGAGCCCGTTCTGCTTCACTCAGGTCGCCTTTGTTAAGCACGCCGTTGGTAATTGCGATCGCTTCTCTTAAGGTAACCACCTCATCGGCCTTAATTTCGCCATCTAAAGGACTATTAACCGTGACTTGCACCGGAGCAGTAGTCGCTCTAACGGTCTGCGCATGGGCATTTTGGTAAGTACTGATTAGCCCTGCGATGGCCAGGAAAGAGGTTAAGGAAGCCCAGGCAATAGCCATTCCTGAAGATGGATGGGGAAGGCGGGGAGTTGATTGGAGCGTGCCGCGAGATTTCATTATTACCTCTTGGGGATACAAACTAGGTAGGGATTTAATAGGTGTGATGTCATTTAATAGGTGTGATGTCGGAGATAGCACTAAACCTGTCGTTCAGAAGAATGACAGGTTTAGTGGTTCAGCTATCGGACGACTTCAAAACTGGGTTGAGTTTGGGACGCTGCTGGCTCCACGACAACCTCGGGTTCAGACTTGGTATCCACGAGTTCAGCCTTAGGCTTGGAGACTTTAACTTCAGGCTTAGACTTAACTTCAGGCTTGGAAACGTTCGCTTCAGAGGGAGAAGCAGGGTTTGAAGCTTCTTGGACCTGGCCGTTATCTGGTGCAGACTCTTGCTGCTGCGGGGGCGCTACCTTATTTTCACCGAAGCCAAAATCATCAAAGAGATTGTTGTCTAGCTTCAGGGTGACGCCAAAGTAAGGACCGCTGGCAGAGCGAGAGTTACCAAAGTCACGGTCTCCCACATCTCCAAAAGCGTATCCAGCCGCCAATCGTAAGTTGGGATTGAGGTAGTAACCGACTTCCGCAGAAGCGCCCACCTCATTAAACCCAGTACTATTTTGGCGAATCCAGCGAACTTCACCGCCAATATCCCAACGGTAGCTAATTCGATAGGTGGCCCGCATTTGAGCCAAGGAAATGCTACTAGTGCCGATTAAATCCTGAGCCAGGTAAGACTTGCTATGTCGCCAGCCAAACTTGCCGTAGAGTTCCCAGCGCCAGTTGGGGGCATAGATAGCCTCTGCTGAGATCAGATGATCCGTGGAGCCGGTGCCGTTGGCAAATAGTAAGGTATCAGGAATCGTGGAGGGATTCTCGCGATACTCATAGCGGAGTAAGGCGTTGAACTTATCACTATCGGGATTCCGATAGGCCACACCCACTTTCAAGTCTCGGGTTGTACCCAACCCAGCCAGGGTTTGGTTCGAAGCACTAGCTTGTTGGTAGCTGGCCAAAACCGTGAGGTCACGGGTGGCTCGACCCAAGGCATTGGCTGTGATGATGGTATTGCTGCCCTGAGCGGTATCACTGTACTCAAAACGAGCATTGGCTTGGAAATCAGGGTTGTCTGTATAGGCTAAACCGAGGCTAAAGCTATCGCCGGGGGTTAAGCCCAAGGCGGAAGCACCAGACCCTAAAGCAAAGGGTTGGGCAAACTGTTGACTGGCAGCGGTTTGTTGCAATGCAGTGTTAAATACATGCTCGTAGGAGAAATCAGCCCGGAGACCGGGAGCGATGGTCAAGCCCTGCTCAACCCCGAAGTAACCGGCCATGCCCAAGTCACCCATCATGGAGAATTGGCCCCGAAGGGTGGTATCCGTGGAGAAGGTATGTTGTCCGGCGATATCTAGACTAGTAATAAAGTCATCATCAAACTGGCCCCCGGTCAAGTAGGTGTTATTCAGACCAATGGTGACCCCAGGATAAACCTCATATTCCAGACCCACCGAGGTGCGGTTGGGATAAATGGGATCAATTTCCGAAGAGAAGGTGGTCTCGTTCAAGGCCCGCAAGGTCAGTTTCCGCGTGATCGGTATCCGGGCGGTAGAGCGAATTTGGTCAGTGGTGATGTCCTGGCCCGTGAGACGATCCGTGCGATCGCGTCGGACGTAGTCCAGACTTACTTCAGAATCGCCGATCCGCTGGAGAACCCCTGCCGTAATCGTGGTCAGAGAGTTATTAACGGGATTACCAGGAGTGGCGGAGAAACCGGGTTGAATTAAATCTTCAAACAGATCAAGCGGACGAGGCGCAACGCCAAAATTATCCTCATGGTCATAACTGGCTCGCAGCTTAGTATTCCGAGAGACCGCTGCTAGGACTTCTGCCCCGTAGCGCGTTTGCCCAGGAACAAAGCTAGTGGTGGCATTGTTGGAGAAGCCCACATCAGCCCGCTTAAAATAAGCTCGACCAGTAATGTCATCTGTCGGCTTCGCTTCAATTTCAACCCGGTAAGCATTGCCGCTCACCGGAGTGGCGAAATCAAGGGAATTATTAGAACGAGCATATTCCGCAACTAGGTAGTTATCCTTGCCGAAGGAAACCAACGCATCAGCACCATAGAGTTCAAAGTCTTGGCTACCGCGATTTTCACGGAAATAGGTGGCCCCCACCCAGCTTTCCTGATCTAAGTTCCGAGAGAACGTATACTGGGCGCGACCACCGAAGGTATCGGTATCCGCATTTTCGCCTTCAAATTGGTAAGTGGTGACGATTCGGCGAACCAGCACATAGCCATCATCATCGACATCCGTGCGGAGAATCGGGCGTTGGAATTTCAACGTACCGCGATCATAATCTACTTCATAGTCAGCCCCGCGACTTAACCGCTCTCGCTTCAATACAGTACCGGGGCGATTGAGTTCTTCCAGCTCTAGGTAAACTTGCTCACTCCCTGGAATCAGCAACCGTCGAGATAAGAAATAAAATCCGCTAGTCCCATCGGGAGCAATGGTATCTCGCTGGAAGCCTTCAGTGTTATTGCCGTACAGTGCCGTGAGCTGCAGATTACCGATGTTGTAATTGCCCTTAAAGCCATGTAAAGAGCGGCTGGTGGCGGTAAATAACTGAGACGAACGAGAAAATTCTTCCGTATTGTAATCACCCCACATGAAGTAATCACTGCCGGCACCGGGGACCGGTGAGGTCCGTTCTAACCGTACAAATAAGTTATCGGTGGACGGAGCCGTCACATCCGTGATTGAGTTATCCCCGTAGGTGGCGTAATTGTTGTAATCACATTCTGTCCCAGAGGCTTTGAACAGGGTCGTTTCGCCGTTGCAGTCCTCATTTAGGGGGCGAGCGCTATTAAAGGCACCGGTCAATAACCAATCGCCAATGGAGGTAATACCAAAGGCTTGGGCACGAGCATCGACTTCATACCCATTGTCACCGTCTACAGGTAGGAACTCGCGGAAGCTGTCGTAAAAGTTGGTGCCCCGACGACCGATCCGGACATCTACAACCCCGGTTAACAGGGCCGAAGGCCGAATGGGAGTGGAAAACTGAAACTGATGGAACCCTTCCATATTGGCAGCGGTGGCCCGAACTCGCACCAACCCTGCACTAATGCTCGACTGTAAGTCAGCGGTGAATTTACCATCAATGGCTTCCACCTGGAACCCAGGAACATCGGGTTTGTTATCGGTACCAACGAATTTTCCTGATGTGGCTTCTAGGGTGACAATCGCATCCCAGTTCGACTGGTTACCATTCGAGTCCAGCAAGTAACCCAAGACCTGAGCCGTGGACCGACCATCAGCAGGAACTTTGTTTTGAGCTGTGCGCACCTTAATCTGGGTAGGTTCACCAGGAACTTCTACCTGGATGGTGGCACTGGGGGTCTCTTGACCGACTTCGTTCACCGTAATGGTATTGACGCCTGCGTCTAGGATGACCCCATACCAGGTTTGCCGAGTTTTCTGAGTAGCAGAATTGGTCTCAGTTCGACCCACTTGAGCGCTATCAACAGTCTTACCATTGACCCGTAGCTCAACTTTTTGCTCCGTGCCAAATTCAATAATGACGGTTGCAGAAGGTTTATCAACAACGCTGCCTGGTCCAGGGGTCAGAATTGAAATGCCTGAAGCTGGCGTAGTCGCTGGAGCTTGAGCTGTTGTAGGTGCTTCAGAAGAAGCAGAAGCAGGTGTCTCAGGCACATCCGAAACTTGGGGCGTGTCCTTAAGGGGTGATGTTTGGGGCTGAGGTGTGGCAACCGCAGGTTGTGTTTTAGCGGCTGCCTCTTCAGCGATGGCTTCAGTTGTCACTGCTTCTTGTGGGATGGCTTCAGTGGCAACTGCATCTTCAGCGGGTTGATCACCAACGAGGAGTGTCTCTTGCGCCAGGCTTTCAGGGGCAGCTTCTGCAGCAGGAGTTATTTCCGCTTTAGGGGCAACTGGCTGGGGTTCCCTAGCGGTTGTTTGGGGTTCACTAACCGTCTGAGGTTCGCCAGCAATGCCAGAATCAGCCACGACCTCTTCGATAATAGGCTCTGGGGTAAGAGCTTCGTTAATGGACGGCTTTTCGACACTTAAGGTTGGTTCAGCTTGGCTAACGGATGGCTTTTCTGCACTCAGGGTTGATTCGTCTGCAGGCTTAACTTCTTCAATGGCTTGGGCATTGGCCAGAGTAGGGGTTAAGACAACACTGGTGCCTGCGACAATTCCGAGAAGTCCAGTTTGCATCCACTGGGAAGAACGTTGATGTTTCATTATTTGGACTCCTCCTGGAAGGTAGGTGTGACACCGAAGTTCATGCGTACACTGCTACCGGGAGAGAGTTTGACCAAACGCGAAGGGCTATTGCTTTCTATAAATTGGAGATTGGGTGCCAAGGTGTAACCGGGCAATGTGGTTAGGTCCAGAGCGCCGGTGCGAGGTCCAGGCAACACACATCTGACATGGAAGAGGCCATTCTCATCGGTTGTAATGCGATTGCCGTCATCCATCCAGACCACAGCATTGGGAACGCCAGGTTCTCCCGTTTGCTGTTCGCCATCAAAGTTTTTGTCAACAAAGACTCGACCTAAAATATTGCCACAGTCTGTAAGAATGCCTGGGTTCACCCGTACGCGGTGAACTACGGGGCCATCCCGGACATCTAGGTTGTTATCCACTCGGAATCCTAGAACCGAGGCGGAATTTCTGCCATCGCCTCTAATCGCATCTGGGGTGAGTTGGGCCGCATAGACGACATTGATCACGCCTTCTAAGGGGATGACTGCGTCGGTTCTAAAGGTTAGATTTTGGCCGTTTTGCTCAACCGTAATGGGAACTTCTGTTCCGTCTAGCGCCCCCCTGACTGAGTTGGGGAGTAACTTAAATCCGGCGGGTAAAATATCCTGCACCGAGATGGTGTCTAGCTCTCCATCCGACAGGTTGCGCAGGGTCAGACGGTAAATCACTGAATCTCCGGGGGCAGCATTGGCCCGGTCCCCAGATTTACTGATTTGAATCTGATTGGTCTGGCATAGGGCGGAAGAGAAGTTTAGGGCCAATAACTGCAACGAGATTCGCTCAGCATCGCCAATGGTGGTTACCGTATCTTCAAAGTTGATGGCTCCTTCTGCGGCGATGGGCAAACCATCGAGGGAAGTAGCTGTATAGGTAACTAAGTTACGGTTGCCCGTCGGTATGATAGATGTAATCGTCAGACGAACTCGGCGCTGATTGTAGATGGACGCGTCCGGTGGTGTGACGACTAAGATGTAAGATTGACCAACAGAGAGCTGTCCCCGGCTAGGATCTAATAGATAGCTATAGGTCCCTTGGTCTGCATTGCTAAGGGGGAACGGATTTAAGTTAGACCCATTGGGGGTGATTCCCAGGGGAATACCATTATTGGGTAGATCAGGAACTTCTGTTCGAGTCAGTGAAACTAAACTACCCAGTTCCGATTGGGTTGGATCGGTGGGATCGATATTGTAGAGACCGACCGTAAATCCGGTATAGTCTGCCAGAGGTTCTCCGCCACAACCTAAGACTTGTCCACGGGGGTCGAGTAACGAAGGGTCCAACACGTTTGAAATCGGATTGGTGAAGCTTTCGATCAGCGTGTCAGTATTGGGATTGGTGTAGGAATATGAAGCGGTGTTATTGAGCAGATCTCTGGAATCTTCTTCCTCCGTTGTTTGGGCCCAAGATATTGCAGAACTCGAGAATAAACTGCTCAAAACCAAGGTTGAGGTCAGAGCACGAGCCCACCTGGGGAAGGATTGATTGGGGAATGGCAAGTGAGGTGGTCTCACGGGAGATATCTCCTCTGGAACAATCGGATAGAATCGCTGACTCTTTACAAGGTTGAAAAACACTGTTTTTCAGGTTCAAAAAGATGTAAATGCAGTATTTTTGGATATAGGATCCCTATCAGGCCGCGATTTGAGCCTGAAAGCAGCATTTTTGCTGAAAAATAATAAAGCTTAAGGCAGTTTGACCAGAGCTATGGATGAACCGAGGGAATGCTGGGATTCACCCATAGCTCCAAATTCGTTACTGAACTGCTACTTCATAGACAGCTTGTACAGAAGCCATGGGCTTGAGGGATTCACTATAATCCCACTGAACATGGGTGTAAGCTTCAGCAGGAGCGGGCTCCATTTTGACTGTGCCGTCGGGCTGAGTTACTTCAACCATGGGCTTTTCAGAATAGCTTTGGCCACCGTCAATGCTATAGGTGAGCTTGGCACCGTTGGCGCGAGCAGAGTCCAAAACAAAAGCAGTTTTGTTCGGAATAGGCTGGTTGATGGTTAGCTCAGCAGCAGACTTGTCTCCAGCATTCTCACTCAGCAAGGTATAGCGGAGGACATCACCAGGACGGACAGTGACATTGCCTTCTACAGCATCCCAGGAGATTTCTTGCTTACCTTCAGCATCAGTCGTAACGATTTGCTTCTCTGCCGAGAGCACCATCTTTACCTTGGGCTGGAGGATTTGCTGGACGAGAGCTTCGCCTGCTTTCTGCAAATTGGCAAGAACAGGAGTGCTGCTAGCGAAAGGAATGGCGACGGCTACTGCTAAGACACCGAGACCGATTGATAGACGACGTTTCATGATGGGAAAACCTTTTGAATTCAGAAAAATGCTTTAACAAAATTGGTGTGAGACCGCGATAAGAGTCAGGAAGTTGAAGTTGCCTTCACTTCCTGACTCAATGCATTACTGGATGCGACGGCGGAACTGGAATTGACCGGTTTGACCGGGGTCAACTTGACCAACGGGGTTCTCATACTTATCCACTTTGGTTCCAGCAATGGGATCTGCAGTGGTTAAAGGAGCACCATCAGTGCTGTTGGTGAAATATTCCACTGTGCCTTGGTCAGCACTGGTGTTTTGCTCGTGGTCAGTAAAGGACGCCCAGTTGTTGTTGACGTTCTGCTCACCAGTACCCGCGTTTACAACAGGATTTCCATCTTCAACAATCTCGAAGTTAAAGGCAGTTAGAGTGGTATTACCACTACCGACAACATCTGTCGAGAGGTTTTCATAGGTAATCCGGTACTCAATTTGGTAGTCCGGCTGCAGAGCAGTAGCAGGAGTATTATTCAAATTGTCCAGTACTGTTTGGTCCGAAGTCCAAGCTTGGATCAGTACACCATTCTCATCTAGAATCTGTACTTCCTTAGTCAACTTCATGAAGCCTGTATAGAGGCGATCAAGAGTTATGTTCGTAGTTGATTCAGGAGTACCGGTAAAGTTATACCCAGGAGAGCTAGTAGGATTATCATCTGCAAAGGCAAGGATGGGAACAGGAATCTCATCATTCGGGAGAACATCATCTGCAGTACCCGCTGCACTACCATCAGGTAAATCAACGACTGTCGTGTAATTTAAGGTGTCACCTGCATTTAAGTCACCGACATTAACATGTTTGAAGTTACCTGCAGTCTCAGGAGTTCCATCAGTACTGCTACCGGTCAGGTCAAAGGTTGTCCCGTTATAAGTATATGTAGCAGACTGAACAACACCAGCATCGTCAGTCGCAGTAATCGTGACAGTTGTGCCAGTAGGGATATCGCTGTTAGCGCCATATTGACCTGTTAATGTACTGTCATCCGTAGACTCTGCCTGGGTGGGAGAAATGGGTTGCAAGGTTACGTTCGAAATAAATCCAGAGCTAGCCGGATTTTGAATCGTGTTGTTAAAGGTTTCAGGTGCAGGGTCAAAGATATCGGTTGGACCCACCCCAGCAGGAACATCTGTGGTCTGATTGGTGAAATCATCGTTATCGTCCGTGGGACCGACAGCGCCAGGGACAGTATTTGGACCATTGAGGAGGTCGTCAGTACCCGCAGCGTCACCGATATTGACAACGTTGTCTTCACCATCGGGGCCAGTACCCGTGTTGTTATTGCCGGTATCAGTTCCTTGGGTTACAGGGTCTGCAACACCAGTATCTCCAGTATTGGCGGTTGGGTCATAATTAGTACCCGTTGGATCCGGTGGGGTGCCATCATCGTTGAAGTTATTGGGATTGCTGTCACCAGACTCATCGTAAACAACTTCATCGTCAGGATCGCCGACGGTTTCACCAAATACCTGGGCAATGTTAGCAACCTGTCCACCAGTAGTCGGTAGACCATTAGTCACTACGGTGAACTGGAAAGGTCCCTGTACTGGATCTGTCCGAAGTACCTGTGGGTTTGTGTCACTTAAAGCTGCATCGTTATGGATAAAACCAATTCGAGTGACATCAGTTAATCCACCTGCCGGTAGGGCAGTGGTCCATAGGGCATTAGTTGCTGTGGTGGTCAGTGCTGTTTCGGTATAAACAACGGTCCAGCCAGCGGGGGCAGTCCCTGCCGCAGATAATTCAGTACCAGCTGGAATTGCATCAGAGACTAAGATCTGAGGAGCGATTGTCCCATTGACACTAATATCTGTTCCTTCTAGATCAGCCGGAGTGAAAGCAGCATTAGGAGACGTATTTTCTACCGTTAGCCCTAAGTCATAGGTAATCAAATCGTCATTAGCAGCAGCCGTTGCACCAGGAGCGAGATTAGATGCAATTTTGGTGACAGTTGCTAAGGCTAAGGGACGGACGGAGCTAGCAAAAGGAATGCTGTTCTCGGCACTTGCTTCACGCTCGCCGTTGACGGGAGCACCATTGCCAGGATTCGCATCGATGGTACGAATGTCTCCTGTATTGGTATTTCCAGCTGCTGGATCTCCATCGCCTGTATCGGGTTGGTTTTGAGTGCTGGGGCTGTTGTTGTCAGGACCAGTACTACCCAAGGTGACGCCGACATCTGCACCTGCAGAGGTGCCAGCGGCAGGGGTACCTGTGACTTTCACTTTTAGAACAGTGTCAGGAGCCAGAGCGGCTAAGTTAATACCGGCTGCATCTAATAAGTTACCACCAGCGGCTGGAACTGTTGCGATGACTGCGCCTGTACCATCAATAATCTGAACTAGTGATGGAGTGAAGTTCTCAGTACCAATATTGTCAATACCTGGAATAAAAAGATCTGTCGCTGCGTTACCCACGTTAGTAACGTCGAAAACGAATTCTAAGGTATCACCAGCTTCAACAGCACCGCCATCTAAGTCAGTGAAACCGGCAGGAACTGCGGTCACACCTGCAACTTCTGCAACGGTGACGGTAACCGTATTAGATGTTGCATCAATGGTGGGTCCACCATTGGTTTCTGAATAGGTTGCAGTCGCGGTGTTACTGATTTGTTGACCAGCGGCTGTTCCGGCGGCGAAGGCTGGAAGAAGAGGTTGGACTAGGCCACCTGCCAATAAGGCTGCAATGGTAAGAGGGCCAAGCTTTCGTGGTCGTCTAGGGGACTTTGGTGTATCTTGAGTCATATGATGTCGTCTTTGAGTTCTTGGTAATGGACAATAGGAAGATAGACATCTTCCGGCAGAGATGAGTTGTAACTGACCCGCCATTGGCTGGGTTGGTTTCCTGTGGTTTTGAGCTGGACCCTCAAAACTTAGGGGTTATGGCTCAGTCTCTGCCTTCATCTCTAAGTGAGATTTTTAGAATTAAGAGCTTAAGCCAGTGAGCTGAAAAGTGGCGACTAATCCTTTCTTTGAAAGCCTGTTTTGGATTGAAAGCAACGCCTTACAGAATTATCAGTTCACCCAGGGGTTATTAACTTATTTATCAGTCTAGATTCAGTATGCCCTTTTTGGAATCCGGGATGACACCTAATTCTGGATAGTGAAGAGGTCGAATTGATTGTTGGTATTTGTTGAATGTTTGAAAATTATTCTACCTCAGTAAAAAAGCTTTTATAGAGAACGTTGGCATAAGTTGTCTATGCTAGTAAAAATCATAAAAGCTTTTCTAGTAAAGGATTAATTCTCTTGTCGTGGTTGATGTATTAATGAATATCTAAGCTTTTATATATTTTTAAGTCAACGGATTTTGTGCTTTAATTTATAGCTACTTAAATAAGCCTATTTTTTGAGGTCAGTATATATACAGAGAAGATTCAATAACGGATAAAAGATGGAAAGAAGTATTTGAATCCGTAGGTATAAAAAATAGAATCTCAGTGGTAATACTGATGGCTATGATGTGTGCATCCATAAATAAATCTCTATAGCTACCTTAGGGAGAGGATTGTAGCTTTTGTCACAGCTCAGGGCAGTGAATACCTTTTTGGTCCATAGATTGGGGTGCTAGTGGTTCTAGCTGTTCAGAAGAAGTGTGATCGGTCGGATCTTGCTATGGCTCAGGTCTGAAGTGGGTAGCTAGCAGGATTGTATGTAAGGTTTATGGATGGCTTGGGGAACTTTTGGGTAGAGTTGCCATCCCCAGCTTCTGAGCTATAACGATCGGCTACCTAACGATACGATTACTCGGTGCTAACCTGTCAGTCCTCATCTTTCATCTTGCTTACTGTTGCAGATCTTCTGACAGAACTGGCTTTTTGCCTAAAGCAATGTTGGCTAAGTTAGCCGAAAAGATTATTTTGGTTTCGCGATGGTTCTCTAAACGATAGCTCCGAGCTATGGTTTGCGAGACATGAGTAACCGTAACCTTGACGGAGTCACCATCAAAAGCTAGAGAAGTGGCGAATCAATGCAATCCTGCGGAGATCTAGAGACCATGCCTAGCTCTCTTTGAAGGTAAAAGAGGTATGAACAATCGCAATATATGACTCTGCTCAGGCAGATTAGGTGTCGCTCCTTATTATTCAGGAGAAAACGTTGATTGTCGCCCTATTCCGCTATCTAGTTTCTACTGAAAGGCTTTTGGGTTTAGGCTGTTTTGTTGTGGGCCGTTTCTTGAAAAGGGTCTTCTGTCTGTCGATGCCATTCGGTGAGGTGTGAATGCACATCGACGGTATAAAGGGTTGCAGATTGTTCTGACCAGGTGCCGACCATGAATCCTTGCCCAGCCCCGGCACAAACTGCGATCTTTTCGTTGGCGCCTATCGGCAACTGGAAGTGGCTTAAGGGATGTCCATTATGGCTAAGGACTAGAACTTGATGGGTTGCTAACAACACATATCCCCAAGGGGTGGCAAGAATTTGTTCTGGTTGAAGTGCTAAAGATAGTTTCGTGAGTCGCCAAGGTTTTAAATCAATTAAGAAGGCAGTCTGAGGATCCTGCTTGCTCACGGCCAATAATCGATAGGGGTTGGCAACACTTTGAGTAATCTGTTGCAGGGGGATGGGAACCGAAAAGGGTTGGAAGCTGTTGCCTTTGCGAGTAAATCCCTGAAAATGACTTTGGTCCTCGTCTACGGAAATGGCGACACCAAAACGGGAGTCCAATACAAATAGCCAGTTGGGTTTACGAATCAAAACAGGCTGGTGGATGGGCTGCATCTGGGGCCATTGGAAAATTTGTAATAGAGCTTGACTGCCTAGTTCAGCTCCTTGAACAGCCTCGAAGGATTGCTGGCCGCAGGCAATGGCCAGCCAGTTCTGTTCGGGTCGCCAGCCAATTTTGTTGTTCTGCCCCCAATCAATACCTGAGAGGTTTTCGATGGTGGGTAGATCGCAGGGTTGGGAATCTACTGTATTTTTCAGGGATAAGGGATGTAGGCGAGAGGGTTGTTTGAAGGTGTTGCCCTGGATGGTACGGACCCAGGCTTGGCCACCTCCCCAGAATAAGTCCGTGACCGGTAGTGCGAACTGCCACTGCTGCTTTTGAAATGGACCCGGTGCTGGAAAATCCGTGGAATAGGATCGGCAAATGACCTTGTTGTGGCTACCTAAGTAAACTTGATGGTCCTGTATGTGTAGACAGTGGATAGGACTCGGATATTGCTCTTGTTGAATATTGAGCAAGTCAGGATTCTCTGGCCATCGCTGGCTAGGAGCAAGGGTACAGTTAGGATCCTCTGACGCTAAAATATCTGCAGCAAGCACGACGGCATTGAGCATGTCCGTTGCGCTCTTAAAACGTTTCTGAGGGAGTTTTTGCAGAGCAGTTTTGAGAACTGAACGCAGTAGAAAGGGAACATCCTGAGGAATCTGAGCGGCTTCATTCAGATGGGCGGTCATCAGTTCGCCAGGCAGTCCGATGAAGGGACGTTTGTTCATTAATAACTCATACAGCATGACGCCGACCGCATAGAGATCCGAGGCGTAGGAATGTTGACTGTAAAATCGTTCGGGTGCCATATAGGCTGGAGATCCAGTGTCTCCCTGACCTAAGACACCAAATCCTGCTTCTTCGGCTAATCGAGCTATACCAAAATCGGTGATTCTAGCGGTTGTCCCATTCTCGGTATGGGTGAGTAAGATATTTTCTGGTTTGAGGTCGCAGTGAATGATGTCGTTCTGGTGGGCATATTCCAACCCTTTGAGCACATCGATGATGAGCTGCAACCGTTGCTGAAAGCTGAGGTGTACGGGATGTATGAGTAAATCTCGTAAGGTGCCACCCTCGCAATAGTCCATGACCAAATACCGTTCTGTGGCGGTGTAGGTAATGGTCTGAACCGAGACAATGTTGGGATGTTGCAAACTGGCGAGTAACCGCAACTCCCGCAGAAAAAAGCGAGTCGGAAGCTCTCGTTTGTTGAGTACTTTGAGGGCCACTAATGATCCAGTGTTGCGATCGCGAGCACAAAGCACTCGACCAAATTGGCCCTGACCAACCAGCCCTAAAATGCGATATTGAGTGGGAGACATCCCAGCCCATGGCCTCAAAATGATTATGTTCTTATTGAGCCCAGATGGATGGGGTGACCTATCAAAAAATATCTATGATTAGATAGATAGAGCGTATATCCGCCGGATTTACCTTAGGTCAAGGCAGTTGGCTGGTAGCTTTTGATGATCCGGCCTGCGCCATGGATCTGGCTATAGTAAGCTTGGGTGACCGCATCTCCAGAGGGGGAGAGTAAGTCAATACCGATGCCATTGCGGCCTTGCTCCGTACCTGAACTATGAATATATTTGCCGTCGCCCAGGTACAAAGCAACATGATTTGCTTTTTCAATGGGGCCAAAAAAGATTAAATCGCCTGTTTGCAGGATCTGGGTAAAGTCTTGGACTTCAGAACCAGGGTTCGTGAGGGTTTGGGTAAATGCTTCCTGTTGATAGGCATCTCGGGGCAGCCAAATACCTTGTTCTGCAAAGGCTCGCTGCATGAGTCCTGAGCAGTCAAAGTTAGGACCGATGGTGCCTCCCCATAAATACTGATTGGGTTGGTCCATGGCTGCCAACATAAAGGCAATCACATATTGCAGCCGAGACGAAATTTGATCGCGGGTGAGAGAGGAGGCTTGATAGGACTGGGCTGCAGGTTCGAGTGTAGTGAGTGCCTGAGGTCCAAGCCAACCGGGATAGTCATCTTCGCAAAGGCGAACAGCCAGGGTTTGTTCTGCTTGGGGCAGGTCGGACAAACAGAACTTCAACTGTCGACCTGGCCAAGCCTGGGTTGCTAAAGCTTTGGAGGTTGGAGCATCCAGTAAATCAAGGGGGGCGCCAAGGCGATACTCAACCGAAGATAAAACGCCGTCTTTTAGCTGCGCTTTCAGCGTATCAATGGACACCATAACAATGGACAAGGTTGCGATCGCAACTCAAATGCATCTCGATCAATGAGCCTGGAAGCGTTAGGGTTACTTTTTGCGTAAGCGGTAGGTAATCCGTCCTTTGGTGAGATCGTAGGGAGTCAGCTCTACCTTGACACGATCACCGGGCAAAATTTTGATGTAGTTTCGCCGAATCTTGCCAGAGATATGGGCTAGAACATTAAACCCGTTATCTAGGTCCACGCGAAACATGGCATTCGGTAACGATTCTGTGACCGTACCTTCCATTTCAATCGCATCTTGCTTAGCCAAAAAGTTGATCCTCCTAGGGATGAGTTAGTACCGATTTATCGGTAGAGTGATTATCCAAGGTTTCTACACAAAAAGTATAAAGAATTATGTGAGATCTGCCAAAGCGGCTTTGATTCGATCCGTCACTGCTTCCACAGTTGCATCGCCATCAATATCTACTAAGCAGTTACGCTCACGATAAAAATTTAAAACGGGAGCTGTTTCTCGATGATAAATCTGAAGACGATCTTGGATAACGGCTTCGGAATCATCTTTGCGGCCTCGGCTGAGTAAGCGGGCCACTAAATTCTGTTCGGGAACCTGGAGATTGATGACGCGATCGCAACTTTGGTTCATCTCTTGCAAAAGCTTATCCAAGGTTTGAGCTTGGGGAATGGTTCGAGGAAATCCATCCAATAACCATCCGCTCGCAGTATCGGGTTGAGCCAATCGCTCTTTCACCATATCAATCACCACTTGGTCTGGGACCAGTTGGCCTTGATCCATATAGGACTGCACTTTCAACCCCAAAGGTGTTTTACCCGAAATGGCAGCTCGGAACAAATCTCCAGTTGAGATATGAGGGATATTATAGTCTGCAGCTAGAGAAACGGCTTGTGTCCCTTTGCCCGCACCAGGTGGCCCAAACAGAATTAAACGTGCCACTACTGTTTCACCATCCCTTCATACCGTTGGGAAATCACATAGGTCTGAATTTGCTTGGCCGTATCAATCGCAACACCCACCAAAATCAGAAGTGATGTGGCTCCAAAACCAGAAAAGATACCGCCACCGACGACCCTCTCTGCAGCCACTGGAACCAATACGACAGCACCTAGGAAGAAAGCACCGAGAAGTGTTAATCGATTCAAAACCTTCTCTACATATTCCGTCGTTGCCCGTCCAGGACGAATCCCTGGAATACTTGCTCCCATCTTCTTCAAGTTCTGAGACATATCAATGGGATTGACCACCAAAGATGCGTAGAAATAACTGAAGAAAACAATCATCGATAGATAGAAAATCACATAGACCCAAGGCAACGAACTATTGGGGCTAAGATACCCAGCAAATTCAATGATGGTTGGGTTGTTGGTTAGTCCTGCTAAAGTTCCAGGCAGAATCAACATAGCCGAGGCGAAAATAATGGGCATCACCCCACCCGAGTTTAATCGAAGAGGCAGATAACTTTTTTGCTCTTGATAGGTTCGACGTCCTACTTGTCGTCGAGCATAGACGATAGGAATTCGACGAGTTCCTTCCTGGACAAACACAATACCCACAATCATCAGGATGAAAACGGAAATCAAAATGATGACTTTAGAGACTTCGCCTTGCTCAGCAATCTGTAAAGCGTTACCTAGAGTGCTGGGCAAACCAGAAACAATACTCAAAAAGATTAGTAAGGAAGCACCGTTACCTACTCCTCTTTCAGTAATCAGCTCACCCACCCACATCACAAACATGGAACCAGCCGTTAAGGCTACTACCATCTGAACGATGAAGATAGTACCAGGATTGAAAACCACACCCTCAGCACTATTAATGAGAATGGCAAACCCAGTACTCTGAATGATGGCCCATCCCAAAGCTACGTAGCGAGTGATTTGGGAGATTTTCCGGCGTCCTGCTTCCCCTTCATCTTTTTGCAAGCGCTCCAAAGAAGGCAGCGCAGCCGTTAACAACTGCAAAATGATAGAGGCATTAATAAAGGGAATAATCCCTAAAGCAAAAATCCCTAGGGCAGAAAAACCACCACCAGAGAAAAAGTCCAAAAAACCAAAAACAGGGTTACCAGCAAAGGTTGATGTAAAGGCGGCGCGGTTGATACCTGGAACGGGCAATCGAACACCCAGTCGGACCAGAATCAATAGCCCAAGGGTAATAAAAACCCGACCTCTAAGCCCAGCTGCCTGGGCCATTTGCATAAAAGTCTCTTGGGCGGATGGTGTTTTACCTCTGCTGACAACCATGTCAGGGATACCTCTCTAAAAGCCGATTAAAAATGAAAGATGTTAAGACTCAGTAGATTGAAAGCTACCACCGGCCCCTTCGATTTTGGCGATCGCAGATTTAGTTGCTGCCGCTGCTTGCACATTGAGTGCAACCGTTAGCTCACCATCTCCTAATACTTTCAAAGGCCCATCATTGGATGTAATGATGCCTTCGGTCATCAGAGACTCAAGGGTGACATCGGACTTTGCTTTCAATTCATTAAGCTTACCTACATTAATCGTAGTGTATTGCTTCTGATTGATCAGCGTAAAATGCTTTAACTTAGGTACTCGACGGTACAAAGGGTTTTGTCCACCCTCAAATCCAGGGCGAGTCGGGCGACCTGAACGAGATTTTTGACCGCGCATCCCAAAGCCACAGCTAGCACCTTGGCCAGCAGCGATTCCTCGGCCTACACGGCGACGTCGATGTTGGGAACCGGTTTTGGGTTTAGGATCGTTTAGTCTCATGATCTTGTTAAGTCAGGGGCTAGAGGTTAATAAACTGTTTTGCTTAGGCTATTTAGAGCACTAAGTGGCAGCATAGAGTTTTTCCACTGCAATGCCTCGTTCACTGGCCACCTCAGAAAAGGTGCGGAGAGATGACAGGGCATTAAGAGTCGCACGAGCATTATTCAAAGGATTATCGGAACCCAACTGTTTCGCTAGTACATTGCGAACGCCAGCTAGTTCTAGAACAGTGCGAACTGCACCACCAGCAATCACACCCGTACCAGGTGCGGCAGGGCGCATCATCACTTTTGCGGCTCCTCCCCGACCGATCATTGGATGGGGAATTGAGTTGGATCGGGTCAAAGGAACTTCGACTAGCTGCTTCTTGCCATCGGCAACGCCTTTGCGAACGGCACCAATCACATCGCTGGCTTTACCCACGCCGACGCCTACTTGGCCCCGCTCATTTCCAACCACAACAATGGCTCTAAAACTGAGTTTTTTACCACCCTTGACGACCTTCGAGACTCGCCGAATTTGGACGACTCGCTCTTGCCAGGTGGAGTCTTTTTCTTTGTTACGGTTGTTTTTGCGACGATTTTCCTTTGCCATGGATAATATCCTACTTAAAATTCTAAGCCAGCTTCACGAGCAGCATCAGCCAAAGCCTTGACTCGCCCGTGATATAAATTACCGCCGCGATCGAAGACTACGGCCTTGACGCCTTTTTCAATCGCTCGCTCAGCCACCAACTTGCCTACTGCAGTAGAGGCATCACAGGTTGCCCCTGAAGATGATTTGAGGTCAGATTCGACGGTTGATGCTGCAGCCAAGGTATGGTGCTGGGCATCATCAATCACCTGAGCATAAATATGATGATTCGATCGAAATACGGCTAACCGAGGTCTCTCAGCAGTTCCCGCAACCTTACGGCGAACTCGCTTATGTCGACTACGGGTTGCATCTTTGCGAGTGGTTTTCATTATTTCTTACCTGCCTTACCAACCTTACGGCGGACAAACTCATCGGCGTAGCGAATCCCCTTGCCCTTATAGGGTTCGGGAGGACGTACTGCCCGAATCCGAGCAGCGGTGTTGCCGACTACTTCTTTATTAATGCCACTGACAGTGACATTCGTGTTGCTGTCTACAGCCACTTGGATGCCTTCGGGTGGCTCAATGGTGACGGGATTGCTGTAGCCGACGTTCAAAATTAAATTACGGCCTTGAACCTGAGCTCGATATCCCACCCCTTGGATTTGCAATTTCTTCTCAAATCCTTTGGAGACCCCTTCAACCATGTTGGCAATCAGCGTTCGGGATAAACCGTGGCGCTGGCGAGCAACTCGCGATTCGTTCCGACGCGTCACTGTGACCACATTGTCGGCCTGATCAATGGCGACTTCTGGGGTTAACTCTCTGGATAACTCTCCTTTAGGGCCTTTTACAGTAACGGCTTGCCCTTTAATCGTGACATTCACTTTGTCAGGAATAGGAATGGGTACCTTACCGATGCGAGACATAGTCTAACTCCGTGTCAATAACTGCAAGAGGGCTGGGTTTACCACACATAGCAAAGGACTTCTCCACCAACCCCTGTTTGGCGGGCGTCTCGATCGGTCATGATGCCACTGGATGTGGAAACAATCGCGATGCCGATGCCGCCTAAGACTCTCGGTAAGTCACGTCGATTGGAGTAGACTCTAAGACCCGGCTTACTGATGCGCTTCAAGGTGTTGATGATCGGCTGCCGGTTTTTGCCACGATACTTCAGCGTAATGACTAGGCGCCGTTCTACCCCTTCGCCAGACTCTTCAAAGCTGGTAATAAAGCCTTCATCCTTTAGCACCGAAGCTACGCTTCGGGTCATTCGGGTCGACATGACTTGTGTCGTTTGATGCCGTGCTAGATTCGCATTGCGGATCCGCGTGAGCATATCACCAATAGTGTCATTAGCTGCCATAATTACTCCTTATGAACCGCCCCCTTCGAAACAACTTAATTTTCACGGAAGGGCATTCCCAAAACTTTTAACAGGGCACGACCTTCTTCATCGGTTTTGGCAGTCGTGATAATCGAAATATCCATACCTCGAATTTGATCAATGCTGTCGTAATCAACTTCAGGAAAGATGAGTTGTTCTCGCAATCCTAAAGTGTAATTCCCCCGACCATCGAAACTTTTGGGACTTACCCCACGAAAGTCGCGAATTCTTGGCAAAGCGAGATTTACCAATCGATCGAGAAAAGCATACATCCGCTCTCCTCTGAGGGTAACCATGACCCCGACGGGCATCCCTTGCCGAATTTTGAAGCCTGCAATCGCTTTCTTGGCTCGGGTCACCACAGGTCGTTGACCTGTAATCACCGCTAATTCTGCCAGGGAGCGTTCGAGAGCTTTCGCGTTTTGTGATGCTTCGCCCAAACCTCGGTTAACCGAAACCTTGGCTACTTTGGGGATTTCATGGGCATTTTTATACTTAAACTGTTCCTGTAATTTGGGAACGGCAGTATCGAGATAGAGGGTTTTTAGTCGGACTGTCATTACTTTTCTATCCTGTAGCGCCCTGGGCTTGGTCAGGGCAAAAATGAGCGTTGTCGCTAGTCAATGATTTCACCAGTTTTTTTCAGCATTCTGACCTTGCGGCCTGAATCGTCAAAGGTATAGCAAACCCGGCTAGCTACGTTTTCTTTGTTGGAGTACAGCATCACATTGGAACTATGGATGGGGAACTCTACCGTAGAAATCTGACCTGATTCACTTTCAGAGCGAGGTTTGACATGCTTTGTTTTGATGTTGACGCCTTCAACCACAACTTGACTGAGCTTGGGTAAAACATCAATCACTTCACCCACTTTGGCCTTGTCTTTGCCAGCGATGACTTGGACTGTGTCTCCCTTCTTGACGTGCATCTTGAAGCGTTTAATAGTTGACTTTTTCTTAGCCATTAGAGCACCTCTGGCGCGAGAGAAACGATTTTAGTGAAGCTCTTGTCGCGGAGCTCACGAGCGACGGGGCCAAACACACGCGTGCCTCTGGGATTGCCATCTGGGTTAATTAATACCGCGGCATTGTCGTCGAAGCGAATACTCATGCCGCTATCTCGACAAATAGATTTGCGAGTACGGACGATAACGGCTCTGACCACATCAGATTTTTTGACAGGCATGTTTGGGGTTGCATCTTTGACGGTGGCAATAATGACATCGCCAACGCCACCATATCGACGGTTGCCGCCACCGATAACCCGGATGCACAACAAGCGTTTAGCGCCGCTGTTGTCCGCAACATTAAGTGTGGTTTCTTGTTGAATCATGATTCAGGTTCCTAGGGTCGATTAGCAGCCACTAAAACATCTGTTACCGTCCACCGCTTGGTGCGACTTAGGGGACGAGATTCTCGGATGCGCACGCGGTCACCAACATGGCAGGCATTTTCCTCGTCATGCACCTTATACCGGCGAGTTTGACCCACGATTTTTCCATACTTTCTATGAGGAACGCGGTTGGACACAGCGACTACAGCTGTTTTGTCCATCTTGTCACTGACAACAACCCCAATTCTTTCCTTAATAGCCATTTTTTCTTACTCCAATAGTCCAAATCCGACGCATATATTTTGAAAAGCCGAGGTGTTAACTTTGCTGCTGCTGTTTCAAGGTCAGAAGCTGGGCGATTTGATGCTGGATATGCTTGAACTGATGGGGTGCAATGGTTTCTTTGGTTGCTTTTTGAAAGCGAAGATCAAAAAGCTCTTTTTTCAACTCTTGAACCTTGGCATCTACTTCTTCTGCAGACAGGTTTTGCAAATCAGCCATTTTTGAGAATGCCATGACTTAGGACTCCTCCTTGGGACGCGCAACGAATTTAGTTTTGATGGGCATCTTGAAGGCTGCCAGTCTCATGGCTTCCCGAGCTGTCTCTTCATTAACACCGTTCATTTCATACATGATCCGACCCGGCTTGACCACGGCCACCCAATATTCAGGGGCACCTTTACCAGAACCCATCCGGGTTTCTGCGGGGCGCATGGTGACAGGCTTGTCTGGGAAGATGCGAATCCAAATGTTTCCACCCCGGCGGACGTAGCGGGTCATGGCTCGTCGTCCTGCTTCAATTTGACGCGAGGTAATCCAGGAAGGCTCAAGGGCTTGGAGACCGTAATCACCGAAGCTGAGGGTGTTCCCTCGGGTGGCTTTACCGCGCATACGGCCCCGGTGTTGCTTACGAAATTTCGTTTTTCTAGGACTTAACATAATCAGGAATCGGGGTAAGAGAGTAGCAGTGTCGAGCGACCGGCTCGCTAAACGGAAGAAGAGAACTTATTCAGAACGATCTTCAAATTGCTGACGGCGTCGCTGTTGCTGACGGCGTCGCTGTTGAGGTTCGCGATTGGTAGGCTGTTCATCCGCACCTGGAATGATTTCACCCTTAAAGACCCAAACTTTGACCCCTAGAATGCCGTAGGTGGTGCTGGCGGTGCGGTAGGCATAGTCAATGTTGGCTCGTAGAGTATGCAGAGGCACTCTACCTTCTCGGGTCCATTCACTTCGGGCAATTTCAGCGCCGTTAAGTCGGCCACCCACTTGGATTTTGATACCTTCGACACCAGCCCGCTGAGCCCGTTGAATGGCTTGACGTACGACTCGACGAAAAGATACTCGGCGAACCAACTGCTGGACAATATATTCAGCAATCAAGGTTGCTTCGGCATCAACCCGAGCCACTTCAACGACGTTGATGCGGATGGGGCGATCATCGCCAAGCTCTTTTTGGAGGCCGACTCTTAGGGACTCGATACCGCTTCCGCCTCGACCCACAACTACGCCAGGACGGGCTGTTCGAACTTCTAAGTCAATCTGATCGGCTTTGCGCTCGATCCGCACGCCAGCGATGCCAGCATTGCTCAGGTTTTTGTTGACGTAATTACGAACTTTAAAGTCCTCTTGAAGGAGTTCGGGGTAGCGATCGGTATCGGCAAACCAGCGCGACCAGTGATCTTGTGTGATCCCTAGGCGAAAACCGGTTGGATGAATCTTTTGTCCCACAAAAATGTCCTCTGTCTATGGCTCAATAAAGGTGACTAGCTGGCCTCGGCACTCACCGCAATGGTGATATGGCAAGTTGGCTTTTGAATTTGATAGGCTCGTCCTTGGGCACGAGGGCGAAACCGCTTTAAACGAGGACCTTGGTCTGCACAGGCGTGACTGATCACGAGATCTACAGGGTCCAATCCGCGATTGGTCTCGGCATTAGCAACCGCTGAACGTAACACCTTTAAGACTGGCTCACAGGCTCGGTAAGGCATAAATTCGAGAACAATTAGGGCTTCTCGATAGCTCCGGCCTCGAATTTGATCCAGAACCCGGCGCACTTTCCGAGGAGACATGCGGATATATTTAGCTTTGGCGTAAGCGCCGTTGATATCTTTAAGTTGCGTTGTCATCGCTTTATCCTACATCCGTGCTTTTTTATCGCCTTTGGAATGGCTTTTAAAGGTGCGAGTGGGGGCAAACTCACCCAATTTATGTCCCACCATCTGTTCACTGACGTAAACCGGTACGTGCTGACGGCCATTGTGAACGGCAATGGTGTGACCGATCATTTGCGGGATGATGGTGGATGCCCGTGACCAGGTTTTGATAACTTGCTTTTCGCCTTTTTCGTTGAGGTTTTCCACCTTGGTTAAAAGATGGTCAGCGACGAAGGGGCCTTTTTTCAGAGAGCGAGACATGGTTGAGTGAATGAAACGTCAAATAAACTGCAAACGGTAGATTAAGACTGGCGTCCACCCCGACTTCGCTTGGAAGAACGGCGACGACGACGGACAATCAGTTTGTTGCTCTGCTTCTTCTTTTTCCGGGTCTTATAGCCCAAGGTGGGTTTACCCCAAGGTGTTACAGGACCGCTGCGACCAATCGGTGCGCGTCCTTCACCCCCACCATGAGGGTGATCCACGGGGTTCATGACGGATCCTCTCACTTTCGGACGGCGAGCTTTCCAACGATTTCGACCGGCTTTACCGATAGTGATGTTGTTGGACTCGACGTTTCCGACTTGACCGATAGTTGCATAGCATCCTTTCTGGAAAAGACGAACTTCACCAGAAGGTAGCTTTAGGGTAACCATCTTCCCTTCTTTGGCAACCACTTGAGCCATAGCACCAGCAGCACGGACCAATTGGCCGCCTTTGCCGGGAAGTAGCTCAACATTGTGGACTTCTGTACCTAGGGGGATTCTCTCTAGGGGAAGGGCGTTGCCCACCTCAATGGGAGAATCGGGGCCAGCTACGATAGTGGTGCCGACCTGCATATTACGAGGATGGAGAATATAACGTTTCTCACCATCTTTGTAGTTGACCAAGGCAATGCGAGCATTGCGGTTGGGATCATATTCGACGGTGGCGATGGTGCCGGGGACTCCTAGCTTGTTGCGATAGAAGTCGATGATCCGATAGCGACGCTTGTGACCGCCCCCTCGTCGCCGACTGGTAATGACTCCTCGGTTGTTGCGACCTTTGGCTCGATGCTTGGATTTGACCAAGGACTTTTCGGGCCGATCACGGGTGATCTCAGCGAAATCAGAACTCGTTTTTTGGCGAGTTCCAGCGGTATAAGGTCTGTAATAGCGGATGCCCATTGCTATATCACTTCAAGAAAGACGTCAGAGAGTGGCACTTAAACTTCTGGGAACAGGTTAATGGTGAATTCCGGTGCAAGGGTGACGATGGCTCGCTTGTATTGAGCTTTGTGACCCATGAATTTGCCGACACGCTTCTTTTTGGCTGGCATATTGCTGGTGGAAATACCTGTTACTTTGACTTCAAACAGCTCTTCAATCGCAGCTCTGATTTGAGGTTTGGTCGCTCTGGGATCGACCTCAAATACATACTGGTTGTTTTCCAGAAGTAAGGTGGCTTTTTCAGTAACGATAGGCCGCCGGATTAAGTCGGCCAAACTGGTGGGTTTTACCTTAGTCACTGTAAACCTCCTGAATTTTTGCGATCGCAGATTGGGTTACCACAATCTGATCTGCTGCGAGCAAATCGTAGACATTTAAGTTGCTAGCTAGGATTAGCTTCAGCTTTTCTACATTGCGGGCAGAAAGATAGATGGTGTCATGCTTGTCTGCCAGAATCAGCAGCGTTTTAGAGCCAGCAGCTACACCCCAGCGACCCATTGCTTCTAGCAAGTCTTTAGTTTTGGGCCGAGAGAGGTTATCACCGAAATCTTCTACTACAACCAAGTCTTCTGTTCGGCTAGTAAAGGCTGTTCTCAAGGCTAACCGTCGCTCTTTGCGGTTCATCTTGGTGGAATAGCTTCGAGGCTTAGGGCCAAAGATAACACCACCACCTCGCCAGAGGGGAGAACGACTCGAACCGGCACGGGCACGACCTGTACCTTTTTGTCGCCAGGGCTTACGTCCACCCCCGCGAACTTCAGCACGGGTTTTACTGGAGGCGGTTCCCTGGCGGGCATTGTTCATTTGACGACGGAGGGCGCGGTGAACGATATGGGCCGCATTCTCTTCGTTGGCAACTTTCAGATCAAGTTCTGCTTGACCTGCGTCCTCTCCTTGCCAATTTCTTACTACACAATTAACCATGTTCTTTCTCTGTAGGCGTCTTTAGGCATTCGGCACAAAACTAGCTTTTGCCAACAATGGTTGCAGGCTGAATGTTGAGTAAAGCACCGGGCTTGCCGGGAACTGAACCCTTGATCAACAAAACGTTGCGCTCAGCATCTACTCGCACAACGGTCAATTTACGAATGGTCTTTTTGACGTTCCCCATTTGTCCGGCCATTCGCTTGCCGGGATAGATGCGACCTGGGGTAGTACCTGCACCGGTTGAACCTGGGGCGCGATGGTTTTTAGAACCGTGACCCATGGGGCCTCGTCTGAAATTGTGGCGTTTTTGGTAGCCGGCGAAACCACGGCCAATACTGGTGCCGGAGACATCAACCAGCTGACCTTCCGAAAAACGGTCCGCGGAAATATTTTGACCTAGTTCAAATTCACTAACATCGGCCAACCGATATTCATGAAGATGACGCTGCGGGGTTGAATCTGATTTCTTGAGGTGACCCAATTCAGGGCGCGTTAATGCTTTTTCGGTAGTGCTGCCATAGCCAATTTGAATGGCTGTGTAGCCATCCGTTTGGGCTGTTTTGATCTGGGTGACCGGACAAGGACCCGCCTGGACGACGGTGACTGGAATCGCACGACCCGCTTCATCAAAAACCTGGGTCATTCCCAGCTTTGTTCCTAAAATACCGACAGACACAGTGAGCAGACTCCCTTACCTAAACACAATAGGGAAACCCCTATAAAACAAAAAAATTGACCCCAGGCCGCCATGAAGACGCAATATTGCCGAAACTCTAAGCCAGGAAGACATTAGAGTTAACGCCAATCTGAGAAGCAAGTTAATTGTAGAAACAACAGAAGCGTAAATTTGCTTCTCGGTCTTACGGACTTGGGTTATTTTCGGAACCCAGTATCCTGCACAAGCACCGATTAATCATCATAGACTACGAATGAGTTCGTGTCTACATAAATTTTGATGAGTGGCTGAAATGCTTAGTGTTTCGCTTTCTCTTTATACCTTGAATGGAGTTATAAGCATAGAGGCCGACCTAACATCTGCTTGAGGGTGATCCTTCCTATGGCTATGAAGTTGAATGAATATCTAGAGCGACGTAGTTACCTAAAAATGTGGCGACTAATTGCTCCTCTGCATAGACTTCGACCGCTAGTTTGATGCGACTTTTGCCTTTTCTTTGCAGGATTTTGAGGAATCGCTGCCAGGTCTCTGCTGAGGGGGGTGAGCATCGTGCCTCAAAGTCACTGGTGACAGGCTGAAAATATTTCACGCTGTTATCTTGAATGACGATTCTGTAGGGATTTGACAAGGGTTGAAGCTGAGTATGGACGAAGGTCCATGCTGCCAAAATCGCTAGGGTTGAGATACTGCCACCGAAACCGGTTTGGCGATGATTAATATTCGGTTGCAGAGGAACTGATAAGACGACGGATGGATGTAGGGCACTAACGGTCACCGCCATTGCTGCCGAAATCGGAATATGTTCGTGGAGATATTGTTCTACTGCTTTAGGGTCTGAAGTCACGATAGTTTAGATGGGGCCTATCGTCTTAGTCTATTGTGATCTGTCTGGGCTTTGTGTTCTTGAACTGTGGCTTGTCTGGAAATTAGGGAGCTAGTAATTGACGGGTCTCGCGGGCGGCAGCAGCCATCGCAGCCTGGGGGCTGAGCTGTTGGGTAAAGGCTGCATTGAGATACCGTTGCAGAATGTCGGAGGCTTGGTCGTATTGGGCAATGGCAGGGCGCAACACGGTCTGTTCTTGAATGTCCCGGAGCATTGCGAAGTGGGGATATTTCGCCAAAATATCTGGATCGGCATAGAGCGATTTGAGAGTGGGGAGATATCCAAACTTTTGGACGACCTGCCTTTGAGCCGCTTCGCTGGAGAAAAACTGAATGACTTGCCAGGCTGCTTCAGGATGTGGACTGGTGGTGGAAATCCCCCATCCCCAACCGCCTTGGCAGGCGCGTGCCAATTGTCCAGATTGAGATATCAGGGGATGAATACCTACTTTGCCTTGAACTGGTGAGGTGGGGGCGTTGATGAGAGACCAGGCATAGGGCCAGTTGCGCATGAATACCGCTTGACCATTTTGAAATAGACGACGGTTTTCTTCTTCTTGATAGCTGACCGTTCCGGGTGGTGAGAGGCCCTGTTTGAGGGTGTTGACGAGGAAGTCTAGGGCTGCGATCGCATCTTCCGTATCCAACCCCACTGCCAAAGTCTCAGGATCAATCCAATACCCACCAAACCCTGACAAAACCTCTAGGAACATGGCCGTTGTGCCTTCGGTTTGTTTCCCCGGCCATAAATAGCCCCAAGGAGTCCCCTGAGCTTGCAGAGCTTGGGAAATCTGGATTAAATCAGTAAAGGTGTCAGGGGGAGCGTAGCCATACTGATCGAGCAAGTCTTGGCGATAATACAACGCCCCCACATCCGCTCGGACAGCAGGGTAGCGATAGAGTTTATTTTGAAATTTGCCACCTGCCCAGGCACCTGGCAAAAACTGGGCTTCTTGTTCGGGAGTGACTCTTGGTGATAGATCTTGCAACCAACCCGCAGCAGCAAACTTAGCCACCCAGGTGATATCCATATAGACCAAGTCGTAGGGGGCATTCCCCAACAAAAAGGCCGAAACGTAGAGGTCTTCGACAATATTGGAGGTGCTGGGGCCTTCAATGACCTCAATGCGAATATCAGGGTGTTGGGCTTCGAATTCAGCGATCAGGGGTTTCCAGATGGGGACTTCGAAGGCAGCCACCAAAAAACTGATCGTCACTGGCTCTGCCCTAGCAGGGGAGAGGCTAGAGACATTCAATAGCAAGGCACATAAAACAATGCCCAAGCACCTACCGATTTGTCTGAGCAGGGTTGGGGATTGAGGAGAGTCATTCTTTCCCCACATAGCCAGCAGGCGGAGAATTGGCTATTAAGTCCGAGGAGTGCGGTGGAGGGGCGGCATGATATAGGCCCCAAGTCCTAGGCCAGAAACTAAGCCAAAAATTGTGACGATAAAGTTGTTGTATTCCCACCAACCCCAAGATTGGGCATAGAGTTCAAAAGGATAGACTAAACAGAGGCCAATGGTGAGGATGAGGCCGGGTAAACCGTAGCGATTGAGCCAATAAGAGGCTTGACCTTGATTCACCGAGAACAGATAGCGCATTGTCACTAGCCCCATCAAGGTGCCGAAACAGCGCATACAAACAGCCATTAGGAAGGGCGGCATGAAGGCTAATCCCATCTCCGGTTGAGGGCAGACATGATCGCCCATAAAGTAGATGATGCTGGCAATCTGGGGCAGAATGGGCAATTCGGTTGAGGCCAGAAAGGGAGCGGCCAGTGGGCCAGACACTAATCCCACTAAAATGACATCAGCCATGATGCTGCGCCAGGGGCGAGGTTGTTTGACGAACTCCACCGTTTGGGTGGGCCGTGCCACTGTCCGTACCATTGAGATCCTCCTAAAATTCGATACCAGGTTGGGCTTTCACGCCTTGTTCGCGGAAAGGATGTTTGACCAGGGTCATCTCAGTAACTAAATCGGCCTGGTCGATTAATTCTTTGGGGGCTCCTCGCCCGGTGAGGATGACGTGGGTGTCGGCAGGCTTAGCTTCCAACCCGGCAACCACTGTGGCTACATCTAAGTAGCCATGTTTGAGGGCAATGTTGACTTCGTCCAACAGAACGAGGCGATAGTCAGGATTTTGAATATAGCTTAAGGCTTGTTCCCAGGCGGCTTTGGCTTTGGCGGTATCGCGCTCGCGATCTTGGGTTTCCCAAGTAAATCCTTCGCCCATGGCATGAAATACGAGCTGATCGGGCCAGTTTCCTAGGACAGCTTTTTCGGCAGGCTCCCAAGCGCCTTTGATGAACTGAACAATGGCGACTTTATAGCCATGCCCGAGGGAACGCATGACCATTCCTAAGGCGGCGGTGGTTTTGCCTTTGCCATTTCCGGTATGGACAATGACTAAGCCTTTCTCTTGCGATCGCTCGGCAACCCGCTGATCTTGCACCTGTTTGCGGCGCTGCATTTTCTGCTGATGCTGCTCTGCAGTGAGTTGTGAGTCAGTTGAGGGTGACGTGGAAGAGGCCGATTGAGTCATAGGAGTATCGGTAACAATGACTGGGCTCTTTAAATAGTAATGGTTTCCGGAAGATGCGATCACCTACATGTTTGAATTATCTAATATTCACTCTCTTCAACAATTACGACTACAGCTTCACAGAGTATTGTCGAGTTGCTGTCAATTGAGATGAAAGCTGGGGCTGAAGGCTTAGTTAACAGTAGTTGCGAGTGGTCTAATGGAGAGCTGATCTCGAAAATCCTAATTCCACTTCTGCAATTGTTGTTCTTTGACAAACTTTTCTGCCTCTTCTAGCTTTTTAAAGCTGGATGGATTGTTCTTATACAGAGCAGCAGCTACCTTGTTACAGTCTCTATTGATGTCGATATTGATTCCTTTTGGGAGTGGCGAATTGCAAATCAATGGATGTATCTTTCCTTCCAATTGATTGGGATGTACTATTCCCTCTAACTGCGCTTGAGTAAGATTTTTGGTCTTTCGAAAATCGGTACTTAACAGAATAGCTCTGCGAAGATCAGCACCCCGCAGATCGGCATGTTCAAGTTTGACACCAATCAGAGTGGCTTGATAGAGGTCAACGTTGTTGAGATGAGCACCGCTAAGATTTGTCTTGGTGAGGTTGGCGTTGTTGAGGCGGGCTTCACCAAACCTGGCTTTACTCAGATTTGTCTTGGTGAGGTTGGCTTTAAAAAGGTAGGCATTGTGAAAGGCTACATCACTGAAATCTGCACCCGTTAGGTCGGCTTTACTTAGATTGGCACTACTGAGGATGGTGTTGTGGAAATTAGCGTTCCTGAGGTTTGTTTTGAAGAGATTGGCGTTGTGAAGGTTAGCCCTGTGTAGATTGGCATTGCTCAGGTTAGCTTGCTCGAACTGGGCTAAGTGCAGGTAAGCACTGCTTAAGTCGGCATGGTTTAGGTTAGTGTGACTGAGATTAGTGAAATAGAGTTTGGCAAAGCCCAGATCAGCATTTTGGAGATTAGCACTACTGAGATCAGCGTCACTAAGGTCAGTGAAACGAAGGTTTATCGTGCTAAGTTTGGCCTGTTTTAAGGACGTTTCAACTAAGGAGCGGCAATTACCAAATAGCCGCTCTGATAGATAGGTTGGCAGCTCATGCTCTTGTTGAGCACTACATCCTCGAACCAGATTTTCAACAGCCTGCCTTTTTTGATGAGAAGCGCTGCTCTTCAGCCTTGCAAAGTCTTTTTCAACACTTTTTTCTCGAAGAATCAACTCAATGATGATCAGCAAAATTAATGCTGGAATAATTTTCCAGACACCTATCTTTTTTTGATGTTTGAGCTTTTTATGATTGGATGCCTGATCGTTCCTGTGCATGAAAGTAACCTTTTGCTCTACCTCTGACTTGCCCAAGTTGATCGCACTGACAATATCTTGACTCCATAGTGCTTAATATCGTTGATCAAGCTGGAGTATATGCACGATTGGTGTTGAGGAATATAATCTTCCTTTTTGGCAATGACGGCTGCCAGATACTGAGTACCTACATGCATGGCATTTGGATAGGGTAAAACCGCTGCCCCCAAACTTCACGTAGAAAGAGATTAATGAAACCGTCTTGAGGTATCGTTCACCACCGCTAGTTATGAGATGGGGGTGAGTAGTCGTGTCATCCCTTAACGGAATGCATAGTTAATCAGGCTGATGCCAAGCCCAAGGGCAAAAACGCCTGCGACAAGAGCAAGAGAGGATTCCAAAATCACTCTGCTTATGGGTTTGTCTGTGACAATGGCATCCTCCAGTAAGGGCAGCCGATTATTATGCTTCTGACGACCCAAGACTCGGATCGCATCCCCGTTGCGAATGACCTTTTCTCTCAAAATTAGGGTTCGACGGGTACCCGTTAGTTTGTGCTTTAGAGTAATTTCTTGTTCGGCTAGTAAAAGATAAGGATCGGGTTTCAGTAAATTCATTCCACAAAGTTTGGCGATCTTCAAAATGAATATGATCGAGATCTAATTCGCTGGGTTTGATCTGTACTTGCCCTCTGGGCGTTTGCATACTCAGATTCCACTGACCCTGAGATTGCTGATGAAGAAAGGCATAGGAGGTGCTCCCCTTATGACTATTTCGTGGCTCTAGGATAAAAAATTCATGGGCGATACAAGAGGTTTCGCTGAGGGGTGTTGTTTGCACTTCATTTGGATGGGTTGCGCAGGCTTTGCCTCTGGCAATCATCTGTCCCTTACGCCGAGGATGGTAGTTGGGTGCAAAGACGGTAAGTTGTAACCCTCGGAAACCGATATAACAAGCACCAACGCCTATTAATGCCACAAATAGCCCTAGGAGGAGATGGAAGGTGAAATTCAAAAAGGCTATGAGCATGGGGATGGCTCGCTTTTGGATTGGACAAATGGCCAGTATGCCGTTCCATCCAAAGTACCCAATTTAAAGAGATTGAAAATCGTTTCCAGAACTGTGGCATGATTCGATGAGTTGGCAGAATGCTATTGTCCATGCATTCAGGCTCCAAATTGAATAATGAGCTTTTCCTCAGATGTGTCTCAATATCCTCAAAAAATTTGACCATTCTGAAACTACATCAACTAAACAGTTTTCTCTGTTTGCCATAGTAGACTTCTCCTATACTTCCACCTGCAGGCATTCCACTTGAGTCAACGTTTATTGCAAGCCTTCCAGCCCTTAGCCGCCTTTGCTACCACCCCCAACGCTATCCACACCCTTCAGCCCCTCTATCAACAAACTGGAGCCACCCTCTGGGTTCCTACCTCCCTTGCTCACCTACCTAATACCCAAGCCTACAAAGGCCCTCTCAAAGACCATCTCCAAACCTTGTGGAACGACCATCAGGGTCTGATTTTCTGCCTTGCCACCGGAGCCGTCGTTCGTCTGATTGCTCCTCTCCTAACCGATAAATCCCAAGATCCTGCCGTCGTTGTCCTCGATGAACCCGGCCAATTTGTGATTAGCCTCTGCAGTGGTCACCTCGGTAGAGCCGATCAGCTTACCCAACTTCTAGCCCAACAAATAGGAGCTACCCCCATCCTCACCGGGGCCAGCAACGCCGCAAATCTGCCCAGCATCGACACCCTCGGTGTACCCTTCGGCTGGCAACGAAGTGCAGGAGACTGGAATGCCGTTGCCGGAGCCATTGCCCGTGGCGAGACCATCACCGTTCATCAAGCCGCTGGCTCCGAACTGTGGCAAGCCCATTTACCCCCATCTCACACCTATAAATTCGTTAGCGATACCGAATCTCCCCAAATTTGGATCAGCCCCAAAGCTCCATCTGCAGACGAAGCCACCGTTCAATGGCATCCTCGTGTCCTCTGGGTAGGGATGGGCTGTGAGCGGGGCACTTCCCGACAGCTTATGGAGCAAGCCCTACGCCAAGTCTGTGAACAATATCAACTCGCTGGGGAAGCGATTGCCGGGATTGCCACCCTAGATCTGAAAGCTGATGAAGTCGGATTAATCGAACTCTGTCAACAGGCTAACTGGCCTCTGCAATGCTTTTCCCCTGAAGACTTACAGAATATTTCAGTCCCTACACCTTCTGATGTCGTTAAGACCGAAGTAGGGACACCTAGCGTTGCTGAAGCCGCTGCCCTCAAGGCTGCCCAGCAAGATACTCTTCTCGTCACGAAGCAAATCTTTAAAGACCCGGCACAACCCGGAGCGGTCACCGTTGCTATTGCCCAGGCTGAGCAAGAATATACTGGGCGTACAGGGCAACTTTTACTAGTGGGAACAGGGCCTGGTGCACTGGAACAAATGACTCCTGCGGCCAAAACTGCCATTACCCAAGCAGATGTAGTGATTGGTTATACCCTCTATGTGGACTTGGTGCGATCGCAGTTTCGTCCCGGTCAAATCATTGAACCGTCCCCCATTACCCAAGAACGCCAACGCGCCCAACGAGCCATCGATTTAGCCCAGTGGGGGCTGACAGTAGCAGTGATCTCTTCTGGTGATGCGGGTATTTATGGCATGGCGGGTTTAGTGATGGAAGCGCTCCAGCAGAACGATTGGGATGGACAGACCCCTAACGTTCAGATTTTTCCCGGTATTTCTGCTTTGCAAGCGGCTGCCTCCCAGGTGGGCACGCCCCTTATGCATGACTTTTGTGCCATTAGCCTGAGTGATTTACTGACGCCTTGGCCCGTGATTGAAAAGCGACTAGAAGCTGCTGCTGCTGCTGATTTTGTGATGGCGTTGTACAATCCGCGATCGCAAAAACGAATCGAACATTTGCTCAAAGCCCAGCAAATCTGTTTGCAGCATCGAGACCCGCAAACGCCTGTTGCAGTGGTGAGATCGGTGTATCGTCCAGACCAAACTACTCATTTGGGAACTTTGGCTGAATTAGACACCTTACCCGTAGACATGCTTAGTACCGTGATCATCGGCAATGCCACCACTCGGTTTCATAAGGATTGGATGATTACCCCCAGAGGTTATTTTCAGAAATCTGATCCGTCGCCCTAGCATTTAATAGGTGCATTCCCTAGAGGATTGGTGGCTTTTGCCAAGACAAAATCATGTAGCGTAGTAGGCCCAAACGACTGGTTCCTTCGAGAAGTAGTGTCTGTGCGATCGCAGGTAACAAATCCAGTGAAATCTCGATAGCTAGGGGCAGTCGCTGAAAAAATCCATAGGTAGGCAGCGTATTTTGAGTCACGTCCCTGGACTGCATCGCCCCAAAACCAACCTGCTCAGATAACGCTCGGTATTTTTGCAGAGTATAAGTCACATCAAACGACCCATAGAAACTGGGCAAGACAGGATTTGACTGCCAGAAAAAAGCGGGCCATCCTTCCATTTCAAATGGTGCAAAATCAGAAATAGCTAACCAACCGCCTGGTTTGAGCACACGAAATGCTTCCTGCAGAAACTGCTTGCGATCAGAAAAATGAAAAATACATTCAACCGCTAACACCGCATCCACCGATTGATCGGCAAAGGGCAGTGTACAAGCATCCCCTTGGATAAATTCAATGGTATTTTCTGGCCGAGCAGTTACCGTTTCTTGGGCATAGGCAAGCTGGCGCTCATCCAGATTCAGTCCCAACAAGCTGACATTCGTGAAACCCTCATTTAGGCTGGCTAAGGTCCCCCCTACGCCACAACCCACATCCAAAATGGTTTGCTGGTCTTGAACCTGAGCCGCAGAATAAATTTCAACACTCATCTGCTCCGCTGCAGCCCCATAATCCTTGGCCGTATAGGTAGCCTGGTTTGGATTGGCCCAATAGCCCCAATGGACATGGCGACCAAAGGCTTGCTCAAAAATAGCGTCGCCCTGATCGAGTTGTTTCAGAATCAGATCAAAATAGGGAAGCGTCAGTGCTGAATTAGCCATAGGTTCAATCCATTGTAGAGAGCAAGATTGCTGCGGGTGATCTAAAACCATCTCTGATGACGGTCAAATCTCAATCACGAGATCTGGGATAAAACGCTCATTGGGTTCATCAGGATAGCCTCTGGGATTGCAAATTACCCGCGTGTTGCCGATGGCATAGTCATATGCTGAATGGACATGGCCATGAACCCATACCGCTGCGTGGGAGTTGGCAACAAACGGATCTAGATGCGATGCATAGGCCGCGCTCAACATATCCTCTTGGTAGTGATAGGGAATTGAACGTTTGCTGGGGGCATGGTGGGTCACAATCACAACTTTGCTCTGCATTGTTTTGAGCTGTTTCACCTCTTCAGATAACCAGCTCAAGGATTTTTGATGAATGATCGCCGTATCAACGGATCGCAGCTTGCGATAGTCCGGGCTCACATGAATTTTACGGTAGTCCGTCATGGTCTGAGTTGCCTCGTAGCCTGCGATTTTGGGTTCACCAAACAATTTAAAGTTTGTCCATAAAGTACACCCCAGAAATGTCATGCCATTGATGACTAAGCGATCGTTTTCCAAAAGGTGGATATTCGTATCTTCGACCAATTTCTTGAGATCATGGATGTGTTTTGGAAATGCCCTGCCGTAGTACTCATGATTACCAAGCACATAAATAACGGGCTGATCAGGGAATCTAGTTTTTATCCACTCAATGCTTTTTTTACCCACATGAATATCCCCCGCCAGAATGACTACATCTGCATCTGTGGGTGGAGGAGCGAAATCCTCAAACTCAATATGTAAATCACTCAGGATGTGGGCTTTCATCCAACCACCCTAACTTAGGAGTCAACCGAAACGAAGCGACAAGATTAAGTGAGTTTAGTCGATCTATCATGTTTGATCTGCTAGCTACTAGCCTTGAGATATCCAGTACCACTATGGGACGAGCAAATGGATATGTCCTCAATTTCTTCATTCGCTCTTTGCCTCGGAGCAATGTTAGAAATGACGTAAGTAAGGCATGATACCTATATTCTTTTAACCTAGGTATCTGTGGGTCTAGTCTTCCCCAAAAAATATCAGAGACTATATGTCGAAAATCTTAGTTCTTAAAATTGGCACTTCCAGCTTAACCAACCCAGACACTGGGCATTTGGCTTTAGCGACCATTGCATCCCTCGTGGAAGTCCTCAGCCAACTGCGGCAAGCGGGCAACCAAGTGATTCTCGTATCCTCTGGAGCCGTCGGGATTGGCTGCGCACGGTTAGGGTTAGCAGAACGGCCCAAAGTCGTTGCCCTCAAGCAGGCTGTCGCTGCAGTCGGTCAAGGGCGATTGATGCGCATCTACGATGATTTTTTCACTAGTTTGCAACAGCCCATTGCCCAGGTCCTGCTGACCCGTGGAGACTTAGCGGATCGCAGTCGGTATATCAACGCCTCCAATACCTTGCAAGAGCTGCTCAAATTAGGTGTGATACCGATTGTGAACGAGAACGATACGGTGGCTGTGGATGAGTTGCTTCGGTTTGGAGATAACGATACCCTATCCGCCCTAGTGGCAGGATTAGTTCAGGCAGACTGGCTCTTTATTCTCACAGATGTAGATCGCCTCTATTCGGCTGATCCACGTACCCAGCCGGATGCCCAGCCCATTGTCACCGTCGAGCGGATGGAGGAATTGACTGCGCTAAATGTCAATGCTGGCGCTCAGGGATCTCAGTGGGGGACGGGAGGCATGGCTACCAAAATTTCCGCAGCTGCGATCGCAACTAATGCGGGTGTTCGTACCGTCATTACCCAAGGCAAAACCCCTGAGAATATTCCCCGGATTCTGGCTGGCGAATCGCTTGGCACCCAATTTCAACCTCATCCACGGCCCCATAATGCCCGTAAACATTGGATTGCCCATGCCCTTGTCCCGACAGGTACACTGATTTTGGACGATGGAGCAGCGAAGGCAATTACAAAGCTGGGTAAATCCTTGCTAGCGGCGGGTATTACTGCGGTTGAAGGAGAGTTTCAAAGCCAAGAAGCGGTTTGTTTCCATGATTCTGCGGGCATAGAAATTGCACGAGGCTTGGTCAACTATAGTAGTGATGAGCTGCAGCGCATTCAGGGGCGTCAATCAGAAGATATTCCCCAGGTACTTGGATATGCTGGAGCAGAAACCGTCGTCCATCGCGATAATCTGGTTATTACAGGATAATTAGTCCCATATTTATGACTTTATATTCAAAAATATCTTCAATATTTAAGCAGCAGGTCCAGTACATCCTGTGAGTATTGAACTTCGGACTATCTTTTTTGGTCGACGCCCCCGTAGGCTGCGAGCAGGCTGGCGAATTCTTACCCAGAATGGGCTAGAGCTTGTTTTATATATCTTTCTCCACTTTATTTTTTTTCGAAATGTCTCTGATGCCACTCAACAGGCCTTTATCTTTGACAAGCTGCTATTCGTCGCCGCAACTACCCTCTCCATTTTCCTAGCCCGTCGCTACCTCGATCGACACTCCTTCGACTCCATCGGCTTAGAAGTGAATGTTTGGATGTTGTGGGATTTACTGTTTGGGTTCTTGCTCGCTGGGGTATTGATGGCAGGTATTTATACGGTTGAATACCAAGCTGGATGGCTGAAATTCATTGGCTATCGATGGCAACAAGACTCGATGGGGACTGTTGTATCCGAGACCTTGGCAGGTTTATTAGTCCTAGGGCTATGCCCCTCTTGGCAAGAGGAATTAACCTATCGTGGCTATTATCTCCAAAATATCAAGGAAGGGTTCAATTTGGCCTTGGCCATTGTTGTAACTTCAATTTTCTTTGCCGCTCGCCACATCGGTAATGCCAATGCCGGGGCCCTCTCCACTATTATTATTTTTCTAGCTGGCCTTTGGCTGGCCTTTGCCTGGCTCGTGACCCAGCAACTATGGTTACCCCTCGGCATTCATGCGGGTTGGAACTTCTTTGAAGGCGTTGTGTTTGGTTTTCCCGTCAGCGGATTCACTAGCTTTCATTGGATTGACCATAGGGTAACCGGCCCGGTTTGGATTACGGGAGGGGCGTTTGGTCCGGAAGCCGGTGTAGTTAGTATTGTGGCGATTATTATCGGGGTTGCAGCGGTATTTGGCTGGAGTCGATGGCGACGTTATCTTGCCCAACGCATTCAAACTCAAAGTGCCAAAACCTAAGGCATATCTCCAATCTGTTTGAACTCATGGCCGCCGAAAATCACGTCTGAATTGCGGTAATGCTTGAACTCCAACAAGTTGTGAAACGGATCTTCTAGGAAAACAGTGAAATGCTCTAGAGCCTGATCTGGAAAGCGTAATCGTGGCGGTTGGTAAAAACTTAGCTGATGTTTTTCCGCTCGATCCACTAGTTCTTGCCACGCTGATTCCTGAGAGAAGACCAGTCCAAAATGTCTAGGATAGATACCTTTTTGGGGTTCTAGCGGTTGGTGAGTGACATGGGCCACTAACTGATGGCCATAGAGGCTCATGATCAGAGACTGGGGACTTTCTCGACCCAACTCACATCCTAAACCTTGCTGATAAAAGGCTTTTGTCTCTGGGATATTCGTGACAGGAAAAGCGAGGTGGAATAGGATGAAGTCAGTGGTGGGCGGTTGTGTGTCCATAGGTTAAATATTTCCCAAAAATGACTTTTATTGATGCCATTGGAGAGTTGAATCCCTGGCTACTCGCAGCCTTGTTAAATACAGGGTTGGGATTAGTGGGCTGGAAACTCGTCTCCAAACTTTTAACGCCTGCAGGGCTAGTCCATGCCTGGATTTTAGGGGTAATTGTCTGGGGTGTTTTGGGCTGGACGGGATATGGTGTCGTTCTATTCTACTTTTTGGCTGGATCAGCAGTCACCAAAGTCGGCATGGCGGAAAAAGAAGCCGCTGGTATCGCTGAGAAGCGCTCTGGGGCTAGGGGGCCTGAAAATGTCTGGGGGTCTGCTGCTAGCTCTACCCTCTGTGCCCTAGCCACTTTAGTGTTCCCGCAATACCAACCTTTGTTTTGCTTGGGCTATGTGAGTGGTTTCAGCACCAAACTGTCTGATACCACTGCCAGTGAAATTGGTAAAGCCTATGGCAATCGTACTTTTCTGATTACGACATTGCGGCCTGTACCTCGGGGGACTGAAGGGGCTGTCAGTTTAGAAGGGACGGTGGCTGGCATGGCGGCTTCGGTGGTGATTGCTCTCTTGGCCTGGGCAGTGGGCTTAATCTCTGGGGTCGGGGTGGTCTGGTGTGTGATTGCAGCTTTTATTGCCACCAATTTGGAAAGCGTGATTGGAGCCACGGTGCAGTCCCAGTTCAATTGGCTCACCAATGAAGTGGTGAATGGGATTAATACGTTGATTGGGGCTACCGCTGCAATGGTGATGGCTCTAGCTTGGACAGGACTGGTAGGACGTTAAGGCATTCCTCCGGATGGATGTGCGGAGGGAGAAAATGCGATAGGATAACTCATCAATATACGGAGGCCAAAAAAGGATGGCTTCGAAATCTGGAATCGTACCCATGGTGCTAGCTGCAGTTGTAGGTGGTTCAGGGGCGCTATTGTTAACGCAGCTGTACTTCAGCATTTGGATTGAACCGTCAGTCACAGCTGAAAAAGCGCCGCCTGTGTTGGAAGTCAAGCCGACAGTTCCAGATGCGATGGCTAAAGGCCGACCGAAGGTGATCGCCAAAAAAGAACCGCCTCCTTCCATTGACCCCCGTACCGATGTCCTGCGCATTAGTAATCAAACCCAATTCCCCATTCGCATCGTACTGCGCAGCCACCTCGATCCCAACCATCCCAGTCCTCCTGAAACACCGCACTTTAAAGAGCCTGTTCATTGGGACTTTGCCCCCCAAGAAGGGAGTATTGGCGGCCTCAAAGTCTCCTTGCCCTCTGGCCCTATGCAGCTTTACCAAGGCGATATCCTGATGGCCTTTGCCCTAGATGGATCGCAAAAATACTGGGGGCCTTATGTGGTGGGGGACACCCCGCAGCCCACCCTCACACAGACGGATGCCGAGTGGCATTTAGTCATTTCACCTTAGATCTCCAGGGCCAATAGTTGAGGCATCAGGGCCTTGATGGCTTCCCCTCGATGGCTGATCTGGCGTTTGGCGGCTGCCGATAGTTCGGCAAAGGTTTGCTGCTGAGACGGAACATAGAAAATGGGGTCATAGCCAAAGCCTCCCTCTCCCTGAGGGGCTTGCAGGATTTCTCCTGGACAAATCCCTTTCGCTTGGCAGGCGACGCTACCATCTGGTCGGGCTAACGCGATCACACAGACAAATTGAGCACTGCGATCGGCCTTCCCCTGGAGTTCTGTCAGCAGACGCTGAATCCGATCTGTATCCGTTTTGCCGTATCGAGCCGAGTAAAGGCCGGGTGCTCCATCCAGAGCCATAACTTCTAAGCCTGAATCATCAGCAATGGCCCATTGCCCTAGGTGTTGAGCCACCTGGGTTGCTTTAAGAATGGCATTTTCCCTAAAGGTGGTGCCCGTTTCTTCAATCTCCAGATCCGGGGGCATCAGCTGCAGGTCCCAGGGCAAATCGGCTAGGTGCTGCTGCATTTCTTTTAATTTGCCGGGGTTTTGGGTGGCCACAATTAAAGGGGGCATGCTGTTTCCTCTATGAATAATCAATTCCGTTTTCGTTGCGACCAATCAGCATAGGATAGGAGCGACGATTGCTGTAATGATGACTGACCATGCCTGCTTTTTCTGACATTGAAAGTATCTATACCGATGGCGCTTGTTCGGGGAATCCCGGACCAGGTGGATGGGGCAGTGTCATCTACTTCAAAGATGGATCCTGCCATGAAATTGGTGGATTTTCTCCCCAAACGACGAATAATCGGATGGAATTGCAGGCTGCGATCGCAATCTTAGAATTGTTGCAAGACAAACCATTACCCAAGACCATTCCCCTCTATACTGACAGCGAGTACGTTAAAAACGGCATTACTAAGTGGTTGTCGGGATGGAAACGCAAAGGTTGGAAAACGGCTAAAGGTAAAGATGTTCTGAATCAAGATTTGTGGCAACAGCTCGATCAACTCAATGACGCTTCCATAGACTGGCGGTATATCCGCGCTCATGCAGGCCATGAAGGTAACGAACGCTGTGACCAGATCGCCCGTTCCTTCTCCCAACGTCAAACTCCTGATCTTCACCAATCCAACCCTACGACTGCCATGCCTGAATCTTCCGAATCAAATCAACATCCGCCCGAGCACTCAGACCATCCGGTCAGTGAATCAAGAGTGTCTCATCTGCAAGATTTAGTTGAGACCTTAGAAATTGCCGATCATATTGCTAAAGAAGGTTACTTGATTAGCAGCTCTGAGCTAGCTGACCTGATGGCAGTGCATGCAAATGCAGTGACCAGTCGAGGAGATGAATGGGTGTGGCGCAACTGGCTAATCTCCCGTGTGCGCCGGGAAGGTAACCAAATCCTGTGGCAGTTGGAGCGTATCAACTCCTAGCATTGGCTCCAAAAAACAAGTGAGGCTGCAATTAATTGCAGCCTCACTAAGTCATAAAATCTGGGGAGTTGTGTTAGCGAGACCCACCTGTAACTTTATCTTTGAGCTGACGATAGTCGTCTACTAATTTCTGCCGTTTCTCAGCATAGGTTAAGTAATTCCAGGCAAACCAAGCGGAATAGCCTAAGCCAATCAGCTCTAAGAGTGGCGCAACAAAAGGAATTGAATTGAGAACGTCTAAAACTCCATTTGCAACCGCTGCCGCAATCGCTGCAGCAGAAATGACTAAGAACAGATTTAGAGGTTTCTTATAAATGGAATAGGTTTCTCCCACCTGTTTGGGGAAAGTATCCACAAAGTCTCTTAACTGCTTGCCAATCTCATTAACGTCAATCGTAGTGGAGTCGTCCGCAGAAAGAGGAGACAAGCTTCCAGAAGTTTCGGTGCTTACATCCAAGTTGGCAGTCGTCTTTGTTTCCTGGTCAGCATCCATGGTGTTTTTAAGGGAATAACAACTTCAAAATAATTTATCGGGCAGAAATAAAACTATATCTCAAGATCATCTGCTTAATCAGGGTTAAGCCTACCATGACCCTATACGCATCACTGATCGATTGCTATCGGCAGAGATGTGATGTAACCATGTTACCCATTTTTCCCTCAGGGATACCGATGCTTTGAAGGCGAATTTCACTATCCCCTGCTTCAATTTTCTGGAGTGCCCAGCTCAGCTTTGTACCGTGACTATTGCTAGCGCTGTTCCCGTAAAACAGGGATCTGATTTAAATCACTTTCAATCCCTGGGGGATAAATAATCCAGCTTCGTCGAAAGGGTTGGATTAAAGCCTGGACGAGGACCGAAACGTCACTAATTTCAACCAGCCCTTGCCTCGTCAGTAAATTGATGCCCCGTTGGTATAGGGTATAGCCCCGAGTCAACGCCACTTGTAGCCCCGTATAGTATTTTGGGTCCCAGCCTTGTGCCTGCACCAAATCCTGGCTATGGGCCAAACACTCTTGCTGTTGAGCTGCGGTCAGATGGGTAATATCCATTGCCTTCATCAAATCTCGATTGAGATGGCGGCGACATAAATTACTCAAAATGGCATCATTACTTTGCTGCCATTGGTGCAGATGGTAGGTAAAAACAATATCATCTGCAGCTAGATAATCCTGCAAAGATAAATTGCCGTCCGTCTGGAATAGCCAGGCCCTCACCGTTTGATCGGCGCTAATTTTCCCTTCCTTTAATAGCTCTTTGGCTCGCCGAAAGGCTTGCACTAAGCCCCAGGCAGACGCCAAATTTTTGGGGTGATTGTAAATCTGAGCATACATAAAGTAGCGAACCACCAAATAATGCTCAATGGCAGCTTGTCCTTTCTGTTTCACGACTAACTGCTGGGTTTGGGGGTCATAATCCAACGCCATTAGAATTCGGTCTAAATCTAACTGGCCATAGGAAGCCCCGGTGAAATAGCTATCTCGTAGAAGGTAGTCGAGGCGATCACAATCCAACTGACTCGACACTAGTTGGCTGACAATGGGTAGCTCAAAGGTCTTTAAATAGACTTGTTCTAACTGAACCGCTAAATCAGCATCAAACTGATCGAGCAAGGTGCGGATGCGGGGAGACTCCCTCAGAATCGTGCGAGTCCAAGTCTCATGATGACTATTAAAAATGTCCTCGCCGGTATGGCTATAGGGACCATGACCAATATCATGCAGCAAAGCTCCACAAAGGACGAGGGCACGGTAGGACTGCAGTTGAGTATAGGTCTGGATTAATCGATCAAAGGCCAGCCGAGCGACATGCATCACCCCCAAAGAGTGAGTAAACCGAGAGCCTTCAGCTCCATGAAAGGTGAGACTGGCTGTCCCGAGCTGGCGAATACGCCGTAATCGCTGAAATTCAGGGGTATCTATCAACTGAATCAGCAGAGATTCAACCGGATCTTGGGCTGTTAAGGTAATGCTCCCATGTAAGGGATCGTGGTAAGTCCGACTAGGTAGAGGCTGCACTGGCAATCACCGCCGGTTCTGCCAGGATTTTGAGGGCCTGCTGATATTGGGTATCCGTATCCGTCCCCACTTGGTCACTACGCAGGGTTTTGAGATCAACGATTTTATCGGGTTTAATGCCCACCTTGTTGATATTGCGATGACTAGGGGTTTCATATTTAGCGATAGTGATCGCTAGACCTGAGCCATCAGACAAATTAAACAGGGATTGAATTGAGCCTTTGCCAAAGGTTTGCTCTCCTACTAATTGGGCACGACCATTATCTTGCAAGGCACCTGCCAAGATTTCACTGGCACTGGCACTGCCCCGATTTACCAAAACCATAAGAGGTGCATCCGTTAGAGAACCCATTTTAGAGTCAAAGCTATTGCGAATACCCTGTCGATCAACGGTATAGACAATTGGACTAGGGTTAAGCCACATCTGAGCAATTTCAACCCCGGCTTGCAAAAGGCCTCCTGGATTATTTCGCAGGTCCAAAATATAGCCTTCAGCTCCTTCGGCTTCTAGACGGGTAATGGCTGCCTGCATCTCCTGGGTGGCGTTGGCGTTGAATTGGCGCAGACGAATAAATCCAATGTCCTGACCGTTGGGCTGAGGTCGCAATTCAGCAAATACCGGGTTAATGGCAATGCGATCGCGTTTGATGGGAAACAGCAATACGCCTTGATCGAGTCGTTCCACTTTTAAATTCACGGTTGACCCAACGGGGCCACGCATGCGCTCAGCCGCTTCATCTAGGGACAGATCTGTGGTGGGAATATTGTCAATTTTGAGGATTTGATCCGCTGCTTGCAAACCTGCGATCGCAGCTGGAGAACCCTCAATAGGTGCTAAGACCTCTAAATAGCCAGACTCTTCATTCTGAATGATTTGTAAGCCGACTCCAGTTAGCTCTCCAGACGTACTGGTCTTTAAGCTCTTGTATTGCTTGGGTTGTAATAGACGCGTAAAGGGATCTCCCAGGCTGTCCAACATATCGCGGATGGCCTTGTAGGTAGCCTCCCGATCCGGCATTTGATTCGTTAATGCCTTTTGACGAACCATTCGCCAATCCTGATGATTGAAGGAGTCATCCACATAAGCTTGATCCACCAGACGCCAAGCTTCGTTATATAGCAACTGTTCTTCAGTCAAGGCTGTTGCAGGAGGAGCAACCGCTAGGATGAAGGCAAATTGCAGAATAAATATATAGCTAACAATACGTTTAATCATTTGTAAATTCTAACGATATTCGGCTTTATCTTGCCCCTCTAGCTCCTCTAAAGCGCTTTGTAACGTTGATTTTTTACTTGGCCATTCTCAAAAAAGAGTTCAATCGTCGTGAGTCAGGAAAATACCGCCACGATTTTCTGAAAGGGGTATAGGCACTGTGTTACATTTTTTATGAAGAGCGATACATTTTTTTGGAACCCCTAGCTTTATGAGCAAAGTGTACGACTGGTTTGAGGAACGCCTTGAGATTCAGGCGATTGCCGATGACGTCACCACCAAGTACGTGCCGCCTCACGTCAACATTTTTTATTGCCTGGGTGGAGTTACCTTAGTTTGCTTTATTATCCAGTTTGCCACTGGATTTGCAATGACCTTCTATTATCGGCCGACGGTCACTGAAGCATTTAACTCCATTCAGTACATCATGACTGAAGTTAATTTTGGATGGTTGATTCGTTCCATCCATCGCTGGTCAGCCAGCATGATGGTCTTGATGATGATTCTCCATGTCTTCCGGGTTTATTTAACTGGCGGATTCAAAAAGCCCCGAGAGCTGACCTGGATCACTGGCGTTGTTTTAGCTGTGATTACCGTTACTTTTGGTGTAACAGGCTACTCTCTGCCCTGGGACCAAGTGGGTTACTGGGCTGTCAAAATTGTTTCAGGTGTTCCTGAAGCAATTCCTGTGGTTGGTTCTTCCATCGTTGAGCTGCTACGTGGTGGCACTAGCGTTGGTCAATCTACCCTTACTCGTTTTTATAGTTTGCACACCTTTGTTCTACCTTGGTTGATTGCAGTGTTCATGCTGCTTCACTTCCTCATGATTCGGAAGCAAGGTATTTCTGGCCCTTTGTAAACTCTTTTTAGGCTCTGAATCGGGTTTTCTGTTTTCGGAGTCTTGGACTTTTGACGTAAGTCTTTGTGAGAACCCTCACCTGCTGACCCAAAAATAGAACGGAGAACACGCGCAACCATGGCAAAAATACTTAAACAGCCTGATCTAAGCGATCCGCAGTTAAAGGAAAAGCTGAAGAAAGGCATGGGCCATAACTATTATGGTGAGCCCGCTTGGCCTAATGACCTTCTTTACATTTTCCCAGTGGTGATTATGGGAACGATCTCGCTGGTCATCGGCTTAGCGGTCTTAGACCCAGCCATGATTGGTGAGCCTTCTAACCCCTTCGCCACCCCCTTGGAAATTCTGCCTGAATGGTATTTATACCCTGTCTTCCAAATTTTGCGGACAGTACCCAGCAAATTGTTGGGCGTACTCATTCAAACCACAATTCCTTTGGGATTGATGCTTATTCCTTTCATTGAAAATGTGAATAAGTTTCAGAATCCATTCCGCAGACCCATTGCGACTAGCGTCTTCTTATTTAGCGTAGTCTTCACCTTATGGTTAGGAATTGGTGCAACACTCCCCATTGATAAGTCTTTGACTTTGGGATTGTTTTAAGTTCTGAACCCTCAGCTTTATAAGCAATAGGGGTATTAATTTTCTGAGCATCCATTTGCTAATGAGCAATGGGTGCTCTTTTTGATCTAGGTAGCCTAAACTGGTCTTGATTGCAGATACCTAGCACCAGCTCAAGTGTCTATCAGTTTTTCAAGCTAAACGGTCAGTGTTCACCTAAACGATTAAATAATCTTATGGTTCTATCCACCCAGAAATAGTGAGCGCTCAGTTAGGGAAACACATTATTTTATTCTTGTAAATAATATTTATCCGCAAATTCAATCCCTGAAAATGTTAACCAAGAACATTTTCAGGGATTGTTAACTATTGTTAATTTTACTCAGGAATGGGACTGACAATTCCTAGATGGCTGTGTTAACTTGGAATCCAAGGGATTAGAAAAACTGATATTCTCGCTCTACGAAAAGAAAAGAGATATACACGATCTTTTTTCGACTGTTTAGAGAGCTAATCCGCCTAGAAAATGTGTAACGTTTCTGCGCGATTTTTCTATATGCCTTGGGTGTTGGGAGTAATAAGTTAAGTGAGCTTTTTTGCCAGTTAACTTGCCTTTGTTGTAATGAGATTTTTTTTGGCGCACCTGTGCTGAAAAATGGCCTGCCCTAGGTTGCCGTGCCGCGGTTGAGAGGAACTTATCCTGCTCATCGTGGAAGTTTTGCATTCTTAAAAAAGTAGGCTAGGTCAACCTCATTGCGTTGATACTGCTAATTCTAAATCTACTTTTTCCCTCTTACACTCCTCTGCCATGCCAACTATCCCTTTCCCCATCCTGATTCTGACAATTTCGGCTCTGTATCTTTTGTCCATTCATTTTCTGTTGCGCTTGTTGCACGATCGCGATCAATTGCATAGACCTTAAATTCAAGGAAAATAGGAACTGCGATTAAAATATCAAAAATCCATTTTCCTGACTTTTTCAGGTAATAGCCGGGTGTGTTGAACTCAACACACCCGGCTATTACTATCTGAGGGATATAAGGATATATGGGTTAGCTTGAGGTTCGGCAATTTTGAGGGACCTAACCTGGATTGAGTACAATTGAGATTAGAGAAGAATTCTCTTCGTTTTTTACAGTTCCACCCTATACGTTTGGTTATGTCTTCTGAAGTTCTGGTTGAAAAGCACAAACTTAAAAATCCTCCCCTGAATATTCACACCCTCGGTGATCGCGTGCTTAGACAATCAGCCAAGCGAATTTCCAAAGTGGATGACGAGATTCGAGAATTGGCCCGCCAAATGCTGCAAACGATGTATAGCGCTGACGGCATTGGCCTCGCGGCGCCCCAAGTCGCCGTAGGCAAGCAGCTAATTGTGGTTGATACCGACCCAGAAGAACCGGCTAATCAGCCGATTATCCTGCTGAATCCTAAGATTCGTCGCCATAGTGATGACTTAGCCTTAGGTCAAGAGGGTTGCCTGAGTATTCCTGGGGTGTACCTAGATGTCCGGCGACCCGCTGAAATCGAAGTTGCCTATAAAGACGAGCAGGGTAGACCTCAAGTTATTGTGGCCACGGATCTGTTGGCACGAGTGATTCAGCATGAAATGGATCATTTAACGGGCGTTATGTTTGTAGACCGAGTAGAGAATAGCTTGCTGTTGAACCAGGAATTGACGAAGCAAGGTTTCTCAAAACAAGCAGTTAAACCTGTTGAAGCCGCTTAAGATTTTAGGAACGAGCATCTAATATTTTTTCCTTTGATCTTGGCCTTCACGATACTTTGCACCATTGGAGTCGTTATTTTAGGTGCATAAACACGATATTTTAGGTGCGTAAACCGTATCGGTAGTTGGTGAAAAGGTGGAAGAACGCCCCTATTGGTTGGCTTGGTCGCAGATTCCAGGGATAGGTCCAGTTGTCCTTAAGCGTTTACAGCAGCGGTTTGGCACTTTGTCCTCGGCATGGTCGGCAGATGCTGCCGACCTAGGAACGGTAACGGGGATTGGGGCTCAAACCCTGAGGACCATTCAGAAGCACAGGCAATCTGGAAGGCCGACGGATCTACTGGCTCAGCATGTACAGAAGAATCCCAGTTTTTGGTGCATGGCGGATGAGGCATATCCTCGGATGCTCACGGAAATCGCCGATTCTCCACCGCTGCTCTACTATCGAGGCCAAGTTCAGCTGTCTGAAAATCAGGGTAGTACCCCTATGGTAGGGATTGTAGGAACCCGAGATCCGTCTGAATATGCCAAACGATGGACTCGGAAGATTGCTTATGCCTTAGCAAAACGGGGAATAACGGTCGTGTCAGGGATGGCAGAAGGAATTGATACCCAGGCCCATTTGGGTTGTATTGAGGGTGGTGGGCGCACGATTGCCGTTTTAGGGACGGGAGTGGATATGATTTACCCACCCCGGAACCAAGGCTTGTACCAGAAAATTGAGCAACAGGGTTTGCTGTTGAGCGAGTATCCATCTGGTACACAACCCAATCGAGCCCATTTTCCCCGTCGTAATCGGATTGTGGCAGGTTTATGCCGAGCGTTGCTGGTGATGGAAGCCCCGACAAAGTCAGGGGCATTAATTACGGCATATCAGGCCAATGAGTATAATCGCGACATTTATGTTCTACCTGGTTCGTTGGATAATCCTCGGGCAATGGGCTGTTTAGGATTAGTACAACGAGGGGCTCAACTCATTTTAGGGATTGGTCAACTGTTGGACCAGTTAGGTACGATTCCACCCTTATCACCAGACCCTGCTTCTAGCATTCCTGAAATTCCTTCTACACTGCCACCCGTGCAAGCAGAAATTCTGAAAACGGTGAGCCAGCTTTGCCAACAATCAGGTGATGGCTCTGTCCCTTTCGATCTGATAGTTCAATCAGTTGAACTATCAGCAGGAGAAGTATCGGGTGAGATACTGCAGTTAGAGTTACAAGGTTTGGTTAATCAACTCCCAGGGATGAGATATGCCCCGAATTCCTAATGCTATGCCATAGATGTGATCTGAATGAGGATTAAAACTATTGACACTTTCCCACACTCAACCCTGTGACGAATGCAGAAGCTCATATTTGGTCTCTCAGCCATGGATGGCCCATCTATGTCCTGAATGTGCTCATTATTTATATGGTTATCCGAAGTGTGAGCATAACTTCTTACATGGGTATTGCAGTCTGTGTCATTGGGATGGTTCCGTCTCTAACTATATCCAGACGCTGAAGAATGAACATCAAGATTAGTCTGCTGATATGGGATTAACTTCATAAATAAACTGCCTCTAGTTAGAAGCAGTCGCCAAAGCTGACAGAGGTTCTCCGGTCAGGCTGAAAGGACGTACCTCAATCACTTTTACCGAAATGATTTGGCCCCGTAATTCTTCAATTTTGCCAGGGAAGAAGGTGAGACGATTGCCCCGGGTTCGGCCCATAACTTGAGTAGGGTCTTTGGGATTTTGGTCTTCTACGAGCACTTCTTCGATGCGGTTGGCATAACGTTGCGATCTCAACTCCGCACACACTCCCACCAAGCGATTCAATCTCTGGAGCCGATCGGCTTTCACCTCTTCACTCAGCTGGTTGTCCCATAACGCTGCAGGGGTATTGGGACGGGGAGAATAGGCTGCCGTATTCACCAGATCGAATTCAATCTCTTCCACCAACTGAAAAGTCTTCAAGAACTGCTCTTCCGTTTCTCCCGGAAAACCGACAATTACATCAGCGCTAATGGAAGCATCTGGCATCACGGCCCGAATGTTATCAATAATGCGGCGGTATTTCTCTTGGGTATAGCCTCGAGACATGGCCTTGAGAATATCGTTATCCCCAGATTGAAAGGGGATATGGAAATGCTCACACACTTTTGGCAGCTCATAACAAGCCTGAATCAAACGCTCCGTAAAATAGCGAGGATGGCTCGTGGCAAATCGAATTCGCTCAATGCCGGGCACATCATGGACAAAGTGAAGTAAATCTGTCAGATTATGCTGATGCCGTCCTTCTGGGGTTGTTCCGGGTAGGTCACGACCATAGGCATCGATATTTTGTCCTAGAAGCGTCACTTCTTTGAAGCCTTGTTTTCCGAGCTGCACCATTTCGGCTCGAATGACCTCTGGGGTGCGAGATTGTTCTATCCCTCGAACGTTGGGGACCACGCAATAGGTACAGCGCTCATTGCACCCATAGATCACATTGACCCAGGCAGTGACGGTACTATCCCGACGGGGTTTGGTAATATCCTCCACAATGTGAATCGGTTCCGTTGCCAACACCTGTTGACCGCTGGCCACTTGTTCTAATAAATCCTGGAGCCGATTGGCGTGCTGAGGACCCATCACCAAATCTAGTTCGGGCACGCGACGAAGCAGGGTATCCCCTTCTTGTTGGGCCACACAGCCTGCGACGACTAAGGTTAAATCCGGTTGCGCATGTTTGCGCTTCGCTTGCCGCCCTAAATAGGAATAGACTTTGTGCTCGGCATTGTCTCGAATGGTGCAGGTATTGCAGAGAATCAGATTGGCGTCATCTGGGTTCTCAGACCATTGGTATCCCATATTTTCCAAAACCCCTGCCATCCGCTCAGAGTCAGCTTTATTCATCTGACAGCCATAGGTGGTGATGTGGTATCGGCGTGAATCTGAACTCATAAAGTTATGTAACGAAGTAAGAGGCTGAATGGGGCTGAAAAGAAGACTGTCCCTATGGTAATTCACTCAGGAATGGGTTCGCTAAAGTCATTGTCTATAAACGGGTTGCCGTCCTAGGAATCCCGAGCAAAAACACCGATTGATCCCCAGATTATGTTATAAAAACATAAGTTTAGTTGTGTAAAGTGCTTTTGAGAAATATTGATTTGTCTTGCGATTAATTCAAGTCTCAAATGCTTTGCAATGTAGCCCCCTAAGGATCAGAAGCCCATATAACCCGTCCAAGTTTGAAGCATTACAGCATGCTTGGCTAATGGCAAGACTGATAGAGGGTGCTTGATCACATATTTCAGCTCAGGAGATTCCTAATTCAGCTATGACTGCATCCCTTGTCAAGTCTGACCCTCAATTGCGGACGCTTACAGATCCGACGATTACCCTACAAGATGTTATCAAATCTCTGCCCAAGGATTGCTTTAAGCAAAATGCAGCGAAGGCTTGGACGGGTGCCATCATCAATGTGCTGATGGTCGCTTTGGGCTATGTAGCAATTATCAATTCTCCTTGGTATTTGCTACCCATCGCCTGGATCTTTACGGGCACGGCCCTGACGGGTTTCTTTGTGATTGGTCATGATGCAGGGCATCGATCTTTTGCTAAAAACCGGTGGGTCAACGATCTGGTGGGGCATCTGTTTATGGCACCTCTGGTCTATCCCTTTCATTGCTGGCGCATCCTGCATAACTTTCACCATACGCATACCAATGAGCTGGATGTAGATAATGCTTGGCGGCCTTTTGATGGTGCTGAATATGAAAGCCTGGATCCTGTCATTCGCACAGTCTATGAGCAAATTCGCGGCTATTTCTGGTGGGTCGGCTCTATCGTTCACTGGGCCAACCTGCATTTTAACTGGAATTCCTTTGATGAAAAGGATCGAGATGATGTCAAGCTTTCTATTGGCGTTGCCGTATTGTTTGCTGCGATCGCATTTCCTGCCATCATCTACACCGCTGGCATTTGGGGCTTCGTCAAGTTTTGGTTGATTCCTTGGATGGTCTACCACTTCTGGATGAGCACCTTTACCATCGTTCACCACACGGCGTCCGATATTCCCTTTCAACCCACTGAAGTCTGGAACGCTGCAGAAGCTCAGCTGGTGGGTTCAGTGCACTGTAAATATCCTGGCTGGGTTGAGTTTCTCTGCCACGATATCAATGTCCATGTTCCTCACCACGTTTCCACGGCGATTCCTTCCTACAATCTGCGCATGGCCCACAAAAGCCTGAAGGAAAACTGGGGTCAGTACGTGTATGAGCGCGAATTTAACTGGGCCTTGATGAAAGAAATTTCTGAAGAATGCCACCTTTACGATTCTGAGAAAGCCTATAAGTCTTTCAAAGATCATGCAGCGGGTTAAGCACTCAGCAATTGGCAATGATCAACCTTAAAGGGGTCAATCTTTACCTCGTCGGCATGATGGGGTGTGGTAAATCGACAACAGGCCGGGCCTTAGCTAAGCAGCTAGGCTACGGCTTTGTCGATACGGATGACCTAATTACCCAACTCACAGGCCAAGCCATTACCGATATTTTTGCTGAATCCGGTGAAGATTATTTTCGGCAAGTTGAGTCTAAAGTCCTGTCCGAAGTGGCAGCCCACACCAAGCTTGTGGTGGCAACGGGGGGTGGGATTGTACTAGAGAAACAGAACTGGAGCTTTTTGCAACACGGCCTTGTGATCTGGCTGGATGTAGAAGCCGAGCAGCTTTGGCAACGTCTCCAGGCAGACCAGTCCCGGCCACTGCTGCAAAAACCGAATCCCCAACAAGTTTTAGACGAATTGCTGACTCAACGGCGACCTCTTTATCGGCAGGCAGATATTCATATCTTGCTCAAGCCGGATCAGATCGTAGAGTCTGTTTGTGAATCCGTCGTCCAAGAAATTACTAAGATACTGCGCCCCGAGGCTAGCCCTCAGGATTGAAACGTCGTTGCCGCTGCCGCCGTCGCTCTGCTAACTTTTCAGCTAGCTGCTGCCGTTGGTCTGGTGTGAGGACCTTGCGAATGGCCATCATGTTCTCAAACCGCAGCTTCAGGGTTTCCTGAGTGAGCTGATCTAAGGACTGAAACTGAGTGCGAACCTCTGCATCAGGAGCTTCTCCAGCAATCATAGCCTTCAACTCTTTCCGAGTTTGCCGCAGTAACTGGGCTTTCTCTCGGGTTTGAGGACCATATTGTTGACGGATGGCGCGAATCTCCCGTCGCTGTTGTCGAGAAAGCTGCAAGTCTCGGAATAGTCCGGGACGTTGTCTTTGACGTTCAGGGGATTGAGCCACACTGGGCTGCAAGGTATTTCCCACCCATTGCCCCAGAGAACATACCCCGATCAGGGCGAAACAAATAACGACTCCTTTGCTTATTCGTGACATAATCCGGACCTCTTGCACGTAACGGTATTAGATTTAGCAATGACGGATGCTGATGGCCTTTGTCCCCACCATTCCCAGGGATCCGTCAATAAATCGGTTTCCCCGTCATTGAAGGGGTCAAAAGCGCTAGACCAACTCTCCGCCACAAAGGCTTCTAATTCTCCATCGGGTGGCATAGGCTGTTTTGCCGTTCGCCAAATTTGTGATCCGCCCCAGAACAGCGCGATGGTTGTTGCGATCGCAGCCGGAATACCCCATCGGGCCATCTTCCACCCCTCAGGCTCCAACGATGTTGGGGCTGAGGGGGACTGGGTAACTTCATCCAAAACGGCATGGAGAATCCTGTCCTCTAAGTCTAGGGACGAGTCAGGCACTTCTGGCTGATAACGTTGGAGAAAGTTCACCAAAGCGTCATCAGGGAGTGACTCCTCATGGGCATCAGAGCCGTTCAGATCAGGATCAGGAGGGTGGTTCATAGGGAAATCCCTTCATGTTGCAAAAATTTTCGGAGGGCTGCTCTGGCATGATGTAGACGAGACTTGACGGTGCCCACAGGAATTTCAAACATCTCGGCAATCTCTTGCTGAGGGAGATCTTGTAAATCATGGAGCACGATCACACTGCGATGTTCAAAGCTCAGTTGAGTCATGCCTCGTTTAATCAAATCCTGATAGTGAAGCTGCTGCCAATTGGGTTCAGTGGATTGGCTGGGGAGTTGATGGGTGAGGGATTGCCAGCGCGTGCGCTTTTGGGCTGCCGACCGTCGATAATCTGCGGCCACATTCCACGTAATTCGATAGAGCCAAGTCGTAAATTTGGACCGACCTTCCAGTTTAGGTAATCCTTTCCACACCCGAACAAACACCTCCTGGACGAGGTCATCTAATACCTCTGGATCACATAGAGACATCAGAGTTGACCGCACTCGAGCCTGATGTCGACGATACAAACCCCGAAAACTTTGGGTACTGCCCCGCAAACAGCCTTGAATTAAGGCATGGTCTGAATCGTCGGTTGACAGTTGTTCGGTACTCACCTTTAATTTGTTTTCAATAATTTATTACCAGCCGCTCTTCTCTATCCCTTAGACTGAAATCAGCAAGGATTGGTTCAATGACATCAAAAAAGCGCTGCAGCCTGGCTGCTCCTTCAGGGTATCAATGTAAGGGAGATCTTTGGTATGACGAGCCCTGATTTCTCCGACTCCCTGACTTGGCTGGAACAGGCAAAAACTTATCTCGAAAAAAATCAGTATATTGATGCCCTGAATTGTATTCATCAAGGTCTAGCCCTTACTCCTAGGAATGCAGATGCTTGGCTGCAATGTGGCAATGTCCTGCAAAAATTGGGGTTTTATGGGGAAGCAATCACAGCGAACCATAATGCTCAACGCCTGTTCGGTAGCCCAGAAGCCAAACTTAAAATGATTCCCTTGGAGTCTTTATTAGCCAAAGCCCAGGGACAGTCAGAAGACCAGCCAACCCAGGTCAACCCAGGGTCGCCTGCCGTATCCTCACTCTCCGGACAAGATTTTGACTTTTGGCAAAAACGAGCCTTAGCTTGCACCAAAGCCAAGGATTATGACGCTGCATTGGCCGCCTACGATAAAGTACTGGCGTTTAAGGATCACCATGCCCAGGCTTGGTATCAACGGGGGCTGATTCTATTTCATTTGCAGCGATATCAGGATGCGATCGCAAGTTTTGATCAGGCCCTAGATCGCCAGCCCGATTTTTACCAGGCCTGGAATAACCGAGCCAGCATCTTAATTCAGCTCGGCAATGTCAAAGAAGCGATTCATAGCTATGAGCAAGCCCTGCGCTGGACCGATAAACAACTGTGGCAGGCTTGGGACGATCTGGGGATGGCGATGCTTCATCTTCAAGGGGTAGATGCTGGTATTGCTATCTGGAATCAAGGTATTGATGCCCTTTGGTGTGATGCCGATGATTATGCCTTGGGCTGTGGCAGTCTCCATCAGCGCAAAGGGGATTTTCAAGCTCAACAGGCTTGGCAAGATCCTTCTCCGACCAAGATGTGGAAGGCTGCAAAATTAAGCTATTTAAGAGCCCTTGATTTACTAGATTTCCAAACTTTCCCTCAGCATCACTTAGCGATTTGGCAATCTCTGCTGCAGGTGCGGTTCCATTTACAAGAAACGGCCGCTGTCCACTCCATGCTGCTTGAAGGCGCGATCAAACTTCAAACCATCAAGCAGGATGTCAATCTGTCTCCTGAGCAAGATCGACAACTAGAAGATCAATTTGCTGGCTTCCAACAGATGCAGGTCGATTGGTTGGTGCAGCAGAATCAATTAAAAGAAGCGATTCTTTGGGCAGAACGTTGTAAAGATCGCACCTTAGGATATTGGCGATCTGGCCCTGATTATGATCCGATTCAGCACCAATATACGGATCTACAACCGCTCCTCAATCCGCAGCGAGCCGTTATCTATTGGCATCTCAGTCCCGCCCACCTCTATACCTTTATCCTCAAACCGAACCAGGACCCAGTGCTGTTCTGTGCGCACTCCCTGGAGCCGGAGGCTGATAACCCAGGGAACCTGGATGCCGCTTTAATTGATCAGCATTTCTGCTTGCAATTGTGGCAAAAAAACTGGGATAAAGCCCAGCATCTCTCCCAAAAAAATCATGAGTCGGCTCTAGGGCTGGGAGCTGATTTTTGGCTCAAAGGGCAGGGGATTCAACTCCTAACCCAACTCAAAGAGATTTTAGCCATTGAGTCTTTATGCCAAGACACTTTATCTGGTATTCAGGAACTTATTCTGGTTCTGCCTGGGCAATGGCGTCACCTACCGATGACGGCCCTTTTTCCTGAGCAGATTAGCATTACGCTCCTCCCCAGTTTGCACATTGGCCTCAATCTACTGAAAGCAAAATCGTCCCCTCAAGACCACTTGTTAACCATTGTTCCTCCCAACGGATCTGAGGATGAAAAGGATAACAACCTCACAGAATTAGAGGCCCTGGCTATCGCCCGCTCTTACCAGCAGCATATTCAATTGGGAGGACTACAGCTGACTCAGAAGACGGTCTTGGCTGCCCTCAAAGTTTCGGCAGGGAGTATTCATTTTACGGGGGTGACGGCTACAGATCGTTCAACTGTCCCAGCACCAGCTTGGGTCTTGGCCGATGGACACCGATTGACCCTAGAGGACTTGTTCGAGTTGAATTGGCAGTCCTATGCAACGGTTTGCCTCTCGGGTGGTCCACAAAATCTGAAGCCGCTACCTGGGTTTATTCCCGATTTAGAAACCTGTTTGCTCTCTTTAGGGGTGCAGCATGTTCTCAAAAGCCTATGGGAGGTCAATCACTGTTCTCGGATCATGCTGATGACCCAGGTCCATCATCTTTTGCACCAAAATGGCAACCCAGTCCATGCCCTGCGGCAAGCTCAGCATTGGCTCCGCAACCTGACCTATCGTAATGCGATTCAATGGTGGATCACCGTGGGCAACACATTAGCATTAGACAGCTCACAAGCAACTACCCTCCAACGGATTGAAGCTGAACTCCAATTCGCAGCCCAAGAAGTGGGTCAAGATGTTTGTCCGTTTAGTCACCCCTGGTATTGGGTTGGGTTTACCATCTCTGGGAATTTCCCCGAGATGTTGGTGTGGAATGAGGCTTAATCTTGAGGCTGATAGTGATCGATAATACTTTGCGTTAAACCGTCTAGGGTATATTCCTTCGCTTCGATATCGACTCGTCCTAACAGCTCTTGGCAGGTCAATGAGGTTTGGGGACCAATGGAGGCGATTTTGAGGGGGGTGAGCCATGGCTGAGGGTTACCCTCGCCAACGGATTGCTGAAGGAGCTGATAGAAGTAGCGGACGGTTTTGGAGCTGGCAAAGGTCACAATATCAATAGCTTGAGCTTGTAAGGCTTGGAGGGCCTGGGGGGCAATGGTGTCTGGACATCGCGATTGATAGGCGGCCACCTCCACCACCGTTGCCCCTTGCGTGGTGAACTGTTTAACTAAAACGTCTCGCCCACCACTTTCAACTCGGGGAAATAGCAAGGTTTGCCCCGTTAACTCTCCCCCTGGAAAATGCTCCACTAGGGCATCTGCAATGTAGTTAGGTGGGATATAATCTGCCTTTAATCCTTGCTTCTCTAAAGTTTTGGCTGTTTTACGACCGACCACTGCAATTTTGAGAGAAGCAAGGGCTCTCGTATCTAAGCCGGCATGGAATAAGCGCTCTAGGAATCGAGTGACGCCATTGGCAGAGGTTAAGATCAGCCAGTCAAAGCGATCTAGGGATGCGATCGCAACATCTAATTCTTGCCAAGATGACGGTGGGCCAATCTCCAATGCAGGCATATCAACCACCGTCGCTCCCATCGAAGTGAGAGATTGACTAAAGGTCGTGGATTGGGCAACGGCTCGCGTCACCAAGATAGTTTTACCCCCTAACGGTAAAGCCGACTGAATCGAAGAAGCGCCCATGGGAAATTGTGCAGAATCACTTCTATGAGCATATTCAGTGTTGGCAGGGAAAGAAAGCCCTAGGCTGGGTTGGAGATGAACGACATTGCCCACCACGATCACACAAGGCGATAGGGACTCTCCTTGGGTTTTGGCCACGATCGTTCCTAAAGTGCCCATCCAAACTTGCTGCTGGCGCCGACCTCCCCAACGAATAATGGCAATCGGATGTTGCTCAGGCTGACCGTTGTGTCTCAGGTGATGCACAATCGTTTCTAACTGGCGGGCCCCCATCAGAATTACCAAGGTGTCGATCTGGGCCAAAACAGACCAGTCCAGGCTTTCTGGGGCATGGGCACTCAATACCGTAAAGTGCTGGCTTAAGTGGACATCGGTGAGAGGAATTCCTGCAAATAGTGGAGCAGCTAGGGCTGAAGAAATACCCGGCAAAACCTCAACATCACAACCTGCCGCTTTTAATGCGAGAACTTCAGACGTGGTGCGCCCGAACACAAAAGGATCACCACTTTTAAGACGGACGACTTGATATCCTTGGCAACAATACTCGACTAACCAGCGATCAATATCCGTTTGAGGGGTGCTAGGCCCCTTGCCTCGCTTGCCAACTGGAATTTGTAAGCAAGTTTTCTTTACGAGGTTTAATAATTCAGGATTGATCAGGGCATCATAGAGGATGACGTCAGCCTGAGCAAGCAGGTTTTGTCCCATAACCGTAAGATAGTTATGTTCCCCAGGGCCAGCACCAATGATAAAAACCTTGCCCTGCGACTTAGGCGTTTGAGTTGTTGAATAGTTGTTTTCGCTCAAAACGATTGGATTTCAACTGCTTTGATCCTAGCTTGTATTGCTAGCAAGAGGCGATCCTCCTGCAGCCACAAGTTGTTTTTGTAAGCAGAATCTTCCATATCCTGAGCTGACAGTGCCGGGGAAAACTCAACGAGATCACTCACCAAATCGTAAAAATGACAGCTCTCTAGTAGTGAACATAGTGCTTAAGACGATGGAGAAACGGATGCGAAAAACAGTATTAGGGGTAACTTTTATCCTGTTATCTATGGGGATAGCGAGTTGTGGGCTAGTTGGGGGTGATGAGCCTGAAGCTGAACAGGCTTCCGAGACTCCCACCGAACAGTCTTTTCCCGATGCCTCACCCGAAATTCCCTCTCCCCCTGCAGCAAAGGTGGTCTTAACTCGCCCCACCAATCCTGACGAACGGTTACGGGTAGTGAAGAGTGGTCGTGTTGATCCCTTCGCGGAAATTGTTCCAGCCGTTGTTCCAGAGAATTCTTCGCCTCGCACCGTTCCCTCCCAGGGACGGCCCCCCTCAACGGTGAATGTGCCGAAAACAACTGTGCCAGCAACTGCGCCGAAAGCAAGTTCTGCCCCCTCCGGAAAACCTTCTTCCCCTTCGACTAAACCGAGTACGACTCCTGGCAAAATTGTTTTGCCTACCTTACCCAAGCCAGAGGTTGCTCAAGGGGTAAAGGTAACAGGAGTGATTAACTTGGGCGGTCGGCCTAAGGCGATTCTGAAGGCACCCGGTGAAAACTCAACTCGTACCGTGGGGGTGGGGGACCGCATCGCCAATGGCCAGGTGTTGGTTAAGTCCATTAATCTCAGTAATCCTGCAGCGCCTGTTGTTGTGCTTGAACAATCTGGCATGAAAGTTAGAGTCAGTGTTGGCCAAGAGCCCATTGCCTTAGCGTCTGCGGATAAAGATAAAGACAAAAAATAGAGCCTCGCCTAGTAAAGTTTCCTGAGTAGGGACGCGTCATATTTTGCCCTCTCACTATAGAATGGCAAGACAGTAGAGCCGGATCAATCATTTTGGATGATTTGATACTGTGCCTCTGCTGTCTTTCTGTATATGCGAGAGAAGCCCTTGTTGACTCCTTCCAACTTTTTGACGCGTCTTGTACTGAAATCCCTCAACTATCTGGCTCAGAGATGGCGATGGCGAGGGGCAAGGTTCTATCTCAGTTTGTGCTGTTGTTGTCTATTGTTGATTGTGGGGTGCCAGCCGCGCAATTCGGGGCCGAGCCTGTCAACCTCTGGAGCTGAGACTCGCTTAGCAATTGGCACCACGGGTAAAGTTAGAACCTTAGATCCCGCTGATGCCTTAGAACTCTTTTCAGGTAATCTCCTCTACAACATGGGAGATCGGCTATACGCCTACAACAGCGGCACGACAGAACTGGTGCCACAGCTGGCTACAGAGTTGCCTAAAACGAGTGAAGATGGTTTGGTGTATACCATCCCTTTGCGAACGGATGTCGTTTTTCACGATGACACTCCCTTTGATGCCAAGGCGATGGAATTTTCCCTCAATCGCTTTATCAAAAATGGTGGACAGCCTGCCTTCTTATTGTCGGATGTCGTAGAGTCCGTGAAGGCCAAGTCAGCGACAGAGTTGGAGATTAAGCTGAAGAAACCGTTTGCAGCCTTTACAGACTTGTTGGCATTTTCGGGGCTAGTGGCCGTTTCGCCCACCGCCTACGAAATTGGTCCTGGCAAGTTTAATCCTTCCACCTTTGTGGGGACTGGCCCTTATGAGCTGGTTGACAATGGCAGCGACTCTATCCGTTTAAACCGCTTCGACAAATATTGGGGAGACAAGCCAGCCAACCCAGGAATTGACATTCAGAGTTTTACGAGCAGTGCCAACCTATACAACGCCTTTCGCACAGGATCCGTGGATATTGCCTATCAATCTTTGAATCCTGAACAAATTGAGTTATTGACGAAAGCAGCTGATAAAGGGGACTGGCAAGCCATTACTGGGCCAGGTAGCAACATTACCTATGTCAGCCTGAATCTCCGGGACGAAACCTTGAAAAAACCAGAGGTTCGCCAAGCCTTAGCCCTAGCTATTAATCGGCAATTGATCCAGAACCGAGTGTTTGATGGTCAAGTTGACCCGCTTTATAGCTTGGTGCCTAGTATTTTTGATGTCAGCAAACCGGTATTTCAAAGTGATAGTGGTAATTCTGATGCCGCCAAGGCCAAAGAGCTGCTGACCCAGGCAGGATACACCACTGAAAAGCCCCTGGAAGTGGAGTTTTGGTATCGTTCTAATGTCCCCAGTGATGGCCCTGCAGCTACGACGATCAAAGCTTATATTGAGCAAGAGCTGAAAGATTTAGCCAAGGTAGAACTGAAAAGTATTGAATCAGCAACAGCCTATAACAATTTGGATAAAGGTACCTATCCGATGTTTATGCTGGACTGGAGTGGCGATTACTATGATCCCGATACCTATATCCATCCTTTCTTAGACTGTTCAGAAGGAAATGCTGAGGAAGGCTGTAAAGAAGGCGCTACCGTTGGACAAGGATCGTTTTACTACAGTGAAAAAATGAATCAGCTGATCGATCAGCAGCGCCAAGAACAAGACCCGAGCAAGCGCCAGAAAACCTTTGAAGCGATTCAAGATCTGCTTGCCCAGGATGTTCCCTTTATTCCCCTCTGGCAACGCAAAGAATATGCTTTTGCCCGGCCTGATATTCAAGGTGTGCGCCTTGAACCGACCCAAGCTATGCCTTTTGCATCTCTCAGTCGTTCCTCTACATAGGACGTTATTATGTCTCGTTCTCGAGCCCTTCAGTCTTATGTAGTGGCCCGCTTATTGCTGGCCCCTTTGATGTTGTGGACCGTAACCACTGTCGTGTTTTTGTTGCTACGAGCAACACCGGGGGATCCGGTAGATGCCATCTTAGGGCCAAAAGCGCCGGCGGCTCAAAAACTAGCGCTGCGATCGCAAATGGGATTAGATCAACCCCTATGGCAGCAATATACCCATTACATGGGAGATCTATTGCAATTTGATCTAGGCACCTCCCTGACCAGCCGGGGTCAATCCGTTTGGGATATTATTCAGCAGTTTTTCCCTGCCACTTTGGAGCTGGCATTTTGCAGCATGATTGTGGCTTTGATGATTGGTGTCAGTGCTGGGATCCTTTCAGCATCCAGGCCTGGAACGGTGTTTGACCTGGGGGGGAGACTCTTTGGCATTATTACCTATGCGTTACCGATGTTTTGGGTGGGGATGTTGCTGAAGCTTTTTTTTGCGGTTCAATTGGGCTGGTTCCCGGATGGCACTCGGTTCCCGACACGAGTATTACCCCCCCAAGGCCCCACCGGCTTATATCTGATTGATAGTGTCCTTGCAGGAGACCTGCATGCTCTGGGCTTAACGCTCTACCATTTAGCGTTACCGAGTATCACATTAGGACTGGTTCTCAGCGGTATTTTTGAGCGAATTGTCCGGGTCAATCTAAAGCAAACGTTACAAGCGGACTATGTGGAGGCTGCTCGGGCCCGAGGGATTCCTGAAGGACGGATTCTAGTGGTTCACGCTCTCCGTAATGCCCTGATTCCAGTCATTACCGTTTTGGGACTTACCTTTGCAGCTATGTTGGGTGGTGCAGTGCTCACTGAGGTCACGTTCTCTTGGCCGGGGCTAGGAAATCGCCTTTATGATGCAATTTCACTTCGCGACTATTTTACGGTTCAAGGCATCATTGTCTTTGTCTCCGTCATTATTGTCATGGCTAGCATCGTGATTGATATCGTCAATGCCTACGTTGATCCAAGAATTCGATATTAGGGTTACGGTTGGTTGTCGGTAATCCCTCTGTTGGGGCGAACCCTTGACTAGAGAGAAGGATTAAACTTAAAACAAAGCAAGATTTGGGGCAGAGGATTGCCGATGACTGTCAGAATAATTCTGGTTGTCTTACCGATTATCGGGTCAGTCCTATTCTCTACGGTACGTCTCAAGATTGCGTTAATGTAAGCCCTCAGTGCGAAAGATGAATAAAAAACGTTCCATTTATAAAGCTTTTTCCCGCCTCCTCGTTGCGATCTCGCTTGTTGGTGTCTTAGTCTTCAGCAATGCCGATGCTGCCTTAGCGGCCCGTACGGGTGGTCGGATTAGCGGAGGAAGCTTCCGTCGTTCTGTGCCTTCTCGCTCCTATCGAAGCAGCCCTTCCCGTAGCTATTCGGGTGGCTATTCTCGAGGCGGTTACGCTCGGGGTGGCTATCGGGGTGGATTTGGCTTTCCTTTTCTCATCCCATTCTTTGGGTTTGGAGGGGGTGGGTTATTTTCCATTCTGATCCTGATTGCTGTTGCTAACTTCTTGGTGTCTAGCTTCCGTAATATAGCTGGAGATGGAGAGGGCCTTAACTTGGGGGGCAGCAGTTATGATCAGAACTCTGCAAATCCCGCTGTTACGGTTAACAAAATTCAGGTTGGTTTATTAGCCGAAGCCCGTGGACTGAAAGCTGATCTTGATCGGATTGCTCAAACTGGCAATACTGCATCCAGTACAGGTCTCGCTAAGGTGTTGCAAGAAACAAATTTAGCACTGTTACGCCACCCCGAATATTGGGTTTATGCCAGTGCTGAATCTGAACAAACCCGTCTTGTTTCTGCTGAGGCTAAATTCAACCATTTAGCGTTAACCGAGCGGAGTAAGTTTCAAGCGGAAACCCTGTCGAATGTGAAACAGCAGATCCAAGACAACAATGGAACATTAACGAAGACGGCGGATGCTCTAACTCAAGCGCCTGGTGAATATATTGTCGTCACGTTGGTGGTGGCTGCCCAGGGTAAGCAAAAGCTCCCAGATATTAAATCGGATCAGGATCTTCGCCAAGCCCTCAATCAAGTCGGCTCTGTTTCTAGCGACCAGCTATTAGCCTTAGAAGTGTTATGGACCCCCCAAGCGGAGTCCGATACCCTCAGTGCGGATGATTTAGTTGCGGCTTATCCCCACCTAAAAATCATTTAAGAGTTTAGCGCTTTAACGATACAGCACCTATATCTTTCATGGAGACGCTTCGATCTGCTCAAGAATGAGCTGGGCGAAGCGCTCTGTGCTGTTTGGGACTGCTAGGCTGTAGGCTTTTGCTGCCATTTCTTCTAAGATCTGGGGCTCCTGTATCCATTTGAGCACCGTCTGTTTTAGTTGTTCTTCGGTGAGTTCATCTTGGCGATACATCTGGGCTGCCCCCGCTTTGACAAAGGCGGCAGCATTGAAGGCTTGATGGTCTTCGGCTGCATAGGGATAGGGGATTAAGAGGGCAGGCGTGGATGCGATCGCAAGTTCGCTTAAGGTCCCTGCACCCGCCCGACTAATGGCTAAATTAGCCCGCTGCAGTAAACCGGCCATATTGTCGTAAAACGGCATTGATAGATAGTGGGGATGCTGAAAAGATTGCGTCTCAGGATCTTGAGTTCCGGTTAAATGAACGATCCAAGCCCCGTTTCCTAACCAAGCTGGCGCACAGGCTCGAACCAATTGGTTGACTGAGACGGCACCTTGACTGCCGCCCGCCACCACTATGAGTGTGGCCTCCTGCGGAATCGGTAAATCGAGTTCACAAGGGGTAAGAAAAGCTGGGCGAACAGGAGTGCCCACAACGACGGTTTTGGCTTTAGGTAAGTATTTTGTGGCATCCTCTAACCCCAACCCCACGCCAGTACAGATCCCACTGAGCCATCGCGTCACTTTTCCCGGAATCGCATTCGATTCATGGATCACTCGTGGCAGCCCCAAGGACCAAGCCGCCAAAATTGCAGGGGCGGCGATATAGCCTCCTGTGGTGAGCACGCCTTGAAATTGGCCTTGCTTTAGCAATTGACGGGTTTGCCAAACTGCCACGGCTAATTTCCCCAGGAGAATGGGCGTCTTTGGGCCTATCCGAGTTTGTAAGCCTTCGATGGAGACTGTACGTAACGGATATTTTTTGGGAACTAGCTGGGTCTCTAATCGATTGCTCACCCCTAGCCATTCCAGTTGAAACTGTTCTGCTTCGAGAACTTCGGCAACTGCCAGTGCGGGGAATAAATGTCCGCCTGTGCCGCTAGCCGCGATTAGGAACCGCTTGGGCTGTTCTGTCATGGCAACCGATTCGGAATTGCTCACTGTTGCTATCCTTGTAGGTGGAAGTTGAGAATTCTAGCGTTTTCGCCTTCTATAGGAAAGTTAATCTAGAATTGAGATGCTCCTTTCAGGGAAACGTGGCAAAGCTAATCACTCAACAGTGATGCTTCTTCTCCTAGAAGTTCAGGGGACCCTATCTGAAAGAGTGAATTGGTTCTTGTCATTACATACCACCATTCCATGTACAACTCTATCCGCATTTTGCAATCCGTTGTTCCCCAGACTGGCCGCCAACTCAATAGGGTCCGCCATTCTTTCAGCCAGCTGGGGGTTGGATTGTCCGCTGCCTGTCTATGCTCTTTAGGAATGGGAATGTTACCTCAGCTTGCATATGCTGAAAGCGTGGCCCCAGAAACGACTCAGGTAGATACGGATGCTCCACCTGCCTTGACCGAGCAGCTCGCTCAAGTTGATATGGCTGCGAACCAACAAGATCTCTCTAAATTGCTGGGCTTTTATAGTTCTAATTTTACAAGTGGCGATGGCCTGAATCGGAAAACCCTAAAGCAGGTGGTCGCCACATTTTGGGAAGATTACCAGGATTTATCTTATAAGACTGAATTAGTGGCTTGGGAGAAAAGCGCCCAAGGCTATACTGTTGAGACCAAAACCACCATCACGGGGACTCAAACCCTTGATCAAGGTCCTGTGAAATTGCACTCCACACTTCACTCTCGTCAGCAGTGGGTAGGTCAACAGATTGCCAAGCAAGAAATTTTGGCTGAACAGAGCAAGCTCACTTCAGGCCGGAAACCCCCTAAAGTGCAGGTGAACCTTCCTCAGGAAGTGGGAGTTGGCGAAAAGTTTGAATTTGATGTGATTGTAGATGAGCCTCTGGGAGATAACCCATTATTGGGATTAGCCCTGGAAGAATCGATCACTATGGAAAACTATCTGAAACAGCCCGAGCTTAAGCTAGAGCTGTTACCCGCTGGTGGTTTATTTAAGGTCGGTACAGCTGGAAATAAACCCATGAGCGAGTGGATTTCTGCCATTTTGGTGCAAGATGGTGGCATGACGATTATCAGTCAGCGACTGAACGTCGTTCCGAAAAAAAAATCGGCCGAACAGTCACGCAAGTAAAAAAGGGCGTTTATGGAACCAGAACGGCTTAGGGCTTCACTTGCCTCTACTTCTCCTCCTAGCAGCGAATCAGAATCAGAGACGGAGTCGCCTCGGGTTGCCGAAGTCCAACTCCATCTGGAAGCTGACGATGGTAAGTTATTGCTCTACCTACCGGCTCCCAGTGAAACCACCTTGGAATGGGCAGATTTACTAAAAGAAGTTAAAAAGCAGTTGGAAGCCGGAACGCGATTTTGGCCTCCGAATACTCTAGTGGAACTGGTCACCGGCGATCGCCTACTCGATCATCGACAATTGCAGACGATCGTCAATGCCTTATCTGCCGTCAAGCTACATTTAACCCGCATTCATACCAAACGTCGGCAAACGGCTGTCGCAGCTGCGACCTCGGGCTATTCCATTGAACAGCAAGCTCATATCTTGCCAATGGCTCAGTCCACCATTGCGCAGTTCACGTTAGATGATGACCAAAAAGATGCGGCACCGCTTTATTTACAAAAAACCCTGCGATCGGGAGCCGAAATTCGTCATCCTGGAACCGTTGTGATTATGGGAGACTTAAATCCTGGTAGCTCGATTGTTGCGGATGGTGACATTTTAGTCTGGGGGCGTTTGCGGGGCATTACCCATGCAGGGGCCAGTGGCAACGAACAAAGTCAAATCATGGCTCTCCAGATGGAGCCCACTCAATTGCGGATTGCAGATTGGGTGGCTCGGGCACCGGAATCACCCCCCGATCAGTTTTATCCAGAGGTGGCCTATATTGCTAGTGATGGGATCCAAATTGCCCGGGCTGCTGACTTTAGCAAAAATATGATCCAACCCTAGCGAAATCGCGAAATTGATATACACTATTAATCATTTGTTTGGCTGAGTTGACAAAGTTGTAACGCTCTCTGTTATATGGGTCGAATTATAGTTATTACCTCTGGCAAAGGTGGGGTGGGTAAAACCACCTGTTCAGCCAATTTAGGAATGGCATTAGCAAAGCTAAACCATTCAGTCGCGCTCATTGACGCTGACTTCGGATTGCGCAATCTTGATTTGTTGCTGGGTCTAGAAAACCGTGTGGTTTATACGGCCCTAGAGGTCTTGGCTGGGCAATGCCGCTTAGAACAAGCCCTGGTTAAAGATAAACGTCTGCATGATTTGGTGCTTCTACCCGCAGCCCAAAATCGCAACAAAGACGCCGTAACGCCAGAGCAGATGAAGCAGCTCGCTTATGCTTTGACGAAAAAGTACGATTTTGTCTTGATCGACTGCCCGGCGGGGATTGAGATGGGGTTTCAGAATGCGATCGCAGCTGCAGACGAAGCCTTAATTGTGACGACTCCCGAAATTTCCGCTGTTCGAGATGCGGATCGCGTAGTGGGGTTACTTGAAGCGCACCATGTTAAAACCATCAATCTAATCGTGAATCGCATCCGCCCAGCGATGGTCCAGGCCAATGACATGATGTCGGTCCAGGATGTCCAAGAAATCCTGGCCATTCCTCTGATTGGCATGATTCCCGACGATGAACAGGTGATTGTCGCGACCAACCGTGGGGAACCCTTAGTACTATCAGAGAACTTTTCTCTTAGCGGTATGGCTCTGCAAAATATTGCCCAGCGGATTGAAGGAAAGGACATCGATTTCCTAGATCTCAATGCCCCCTACGATACGCTGTTCTCTCGGGTTCGACGTTTCTTTAAACGGTAGTTATTTGCATATCCTCCAGCACATCAGCCAACCTACACGTCATACTGTAGCCATTAACTCTAACTGTGGACGTTCACGCTTACGTTGAAATTCTATGATTAGCGATTTTCTCGAACGGCTTTTTCTCGGCCAAGACATGACGACTAGTCGTGATGATGTCAAAAGTCGGCTCAAAATTGTCTTAGCCCATGATCGAGCTAACCTGCCGCCAGAGCTGATGGAGGCGATGCGTCGAGAAATTTTGGAAGTGGTTTCTCGCTATGTAGAGATCGATACAGAAGGGCTCAACTTCAGTTTGGAATCCGATCAGCGAGCGACGGCCCTAATCGCCAATTTACCGATTCGTCGCATCAAATTTGAGCCGGATGCTCAAGCTGCATCAGAGTTAGAAGATGCTCCTGAGCTGGGTAACATCTCACTAGAGACTTCAGCGCCAAGGCTTGCTGATGCTTCATCTCCCTATGATGTTTCTCCAACGCCTGATATCGACTTGTCTTTGTGATCAAGGTGGGGTACTGAAGGTTGCATCACGCCCTATTAAGCGGGCCTATCTTACCCTTCCTCCCTTGCCAATCCGTTCTCAATATCCTGCTTAACTTTTTCTTCCCCTATAAATTGGGGGTTAACGCCAACTTTGGGAAAAGTGATTCGAGCTAAGAGCTGAGCTGCAATTATCTTTTATTTCCAAAAAATTAGAGACAAATTACCCTAAGCTATACTCAGACCCTTGCCACAACATTTCGACTTCAAGGTGAATAGGCATAGTTTTGCCTCTCTATAATTTGGACATAAGCACTTTTGTGGTTGATGCTCATGGGATCTCCCAAACAGACGATAACTTCTTATAAAGGCAAATCGTTGCAGCATCTTCCCGGACGGTTAGGTCGTTCCATTCGCTGGTTGTCCCCTGGACTATCGATTAAGCGTTGGTTGTTTTTAAGCGCAATTGGTGTCCTCTTGACCAGCCTGGGATTAGCCATCCTGGTCCGCCTAACTCCCATCTTTTACGTTATCCAGTTTTTAGAATCTGCACTCCAGTTTTTTGCCCAGGTTTTACCCAGACAGATCAGTGGCCCTCTCGTGATCATATTGGGCTTATTTCTAGTGTGGTGGGGACAAGCACGAACCTTAGGGTCCATTACTGAAGTCTTAATTCCAGATAGCCAAGAGGAGGTTGTGGATCGCCTCCTCGTGCATCGCCGTTTGAATCGAGGTCCCAAAATCGTGGTGGTAGGGGGCGGCACTGGTTTGTCTACCTTGCTGCGAGGCTTGAAATCTTATAGCTCAAACATCACAGCTATTGTTACAGTTGCAGATGACGGTGGATCTTCGGGACGCCTGAGACGTGAAATTGGTGGTTTACCCCCCGGGGATCTGCGTAACTGCATTGCTGCTTTAGCCGATCAAGAAAAATTGATTACGGCGCTATTTCAATATCGGTTTAAAGCTGGAGATGGACTCGCTGGCCATAGCTTTGGCAACTTGTTCTTAACCGCCATGAGCGAGATTACTGATAGTTGGGAGCAGGCGATTGCTGCCAGTTCCCAGGTGTTAGCCGTTCGAGGGCAGGTCTTGCCCGCTACCCTCAGTGACGTCAGCCTCTGGGCCGATTTAGAAGACGGTCGCTGTATTAAGGGAGAATCCAAGATTACAGCTGCAGGGGGCAGAATTATTCGCGTGGGCTGTACCCCTGAACGCCCGCCCGCTTTACCAAAAGCTATTCGAGCAATTATTGATGCCGACCTGATCATTCTGGGTCCTGGGAGTCTCTATACCAGCGTGGTCCCCAATCTGCTGGTGCCAGAAATTGTGGAGGCGATTGCCCGTCGAACCGTGCCTCGGATCTATGTCTGCAATATTATGAGTCAGCCTGGAGAAACGGATGGCTATACTGTTGCCGATCACATTAAGGCTCTAGATGCTGCCTGTGGTAAGCGAGTCTTTGATGCAGTGCTGGTGCAGAAAAAATTGCCTTCCTCGATGGCCTTAGCTCGCTACATGCAGGAAAATGCCCATCCCATTGTGATTGATCGTGAAATGTTGATGCGGCTTGGATGTCGAGTGATTCTTGCCAATGTCATGGATGAAGATCCAAATACCCAGTTTGTTCGCCATAGCCCCGAGCTTTTGTCTCGGGTTTTACTGCGATGGTATGGGCGAGTCAACCGCATGGAACATCCTACTCATGCCTAAAGATAGAGAATTGTATGTTTCTATCTATTCATAAGGCCCGTCATTCTTTACTATTATTTAATACTCTCTGTCAATGGCCGTCGTCTTGGCTGCCCTTCCTAACGAAAATTTATGACTCTTGGTTACCTTGCCCTGGTGCTCCATGCCCATCTCCCTTTCGTTCGTCACCCTGAAAGTGATTTTGTTCTAGAGGAAGAATGGCTATTTGAGGCAATTACTGAAACTTATATCCCTCTACTACAAGTCTTCTCAGGATTAAAGCGAGATGGGATTGATTTCAAAATCACCATGAGTATGACGCCCCCTTTGGTGTCTATGCTGCAAGATCCACTCCTCCAAGATCGATATGATGAACATCTCGCTAAGCTAGAAGAGCTGGCCACCCTAGAGGTTGAGCGCAATGTTCACAACAGCCATATTCGCTACCTGGCAGAGCATTATGTCAATGAATTCCATACGGTTCGAGAGGTATGGGAGAACTACGATCGAGATGTAGTATCGGCCTTCAAACAGTTTCAAGATACGAACAACCTAGAAATTATTACCTGTGGGGCCACCCACGGCTATTTACCGCTGATGAAAATGTATCCCCAAGCGGTATGGGCTCAGATACAGGTCGCTTGCGAACATTACGAAGAAACTTTTGGGCGACCTCCTAAAGGGATTTGGCTACCAGAATGTGCCTATTTTGAGGGCCTGGAGCGCATGCTAGCCGATGCAGGGCTGCGCTACTTCCTGATGGATGGCCATGGCTTGCTCTATGCAAGACCTCGACCTCGCTTTGGTACCTATTCACCTATTTTTACGGAAACAGGAGTTGCTGCGTTTGGTCGTGATCATGAGTCATCTCAGCAGGTTTGGTCTTCCGAAGTTGGCTATCCGGGGGCTCCTGTGTATCGGGAGTTTTACAAGGATCTAGGCTGGGAAGCAGAGTATGAATATATTAAGCCCTACATTATGCCCAATGGCCAGCGCAAAAATGTTGGGATCAAATATCACAAAATTACGGGACGAGGTGGGGGCCTATCTGATAAGGCCCTTTATGATCCCTATTGGGCACGGGAAAAAGCAGCAGAACATGCCCATAACTTCATGTTTAACCGGGAACAGCAAATCAAAAATCTGCATGGGATAATGCAGCGGCCTCCGATTGTAGTTTCCCCCTACGATGCCGAACTCTATGGCCACTGGTGGTATGAGGGACCCTGGTTTATTGACTACCTATTCCGCAAGTCTTGGCATGACCAACAGACCTATGAAATGACTCACTTGGCGGATTACTTGAAAGCAGAGCCTAATCAACAAGTCTGCCGCCCTTCCCAATCGAGCTGGGGTTATAAAGGATTCCATGAGTATTGGCTCAATGAGACCAATGCCTGGATTTATCCCCATCTTCATAAGGCCGCCGAACGGATGATTGAACTCGCTAAGTTAGAGCCTGAAGATGATCTGCAATGGCGAGCCTTAAACCAGGCATCTCGAGAACTCTTATTGGCCCAGTCTTCTGATTGGGCGTTTATCATGCGAACTGGGACGATGGTTCCCTATGCTGTACGCCGGACTCGGTCTCATTTGGCCCGTTTCCAACATCTCTACCATGACATTAAAAAGCGACAGGTGGATAGTGGATGGCTGGAGAAGGTAGAAGTAATGGATAACATCTTCCCCAACATTAACTATCGAGTTTATCGACCCCTTTAGAATTCTCGATTGGCAAAAATAATAGTGGAGATGGCTAAGAGTAAGGTGATATATACGATGCCATAGACAGCGTTCATTGCCATTTGTGATGGCGGAACGGTAATGATATGCACTGCCTGATTTTTTAAATCTAAGCGTGATAAATCAGGAAAGACGAGGTAAATAACCTTGGCAATCTGCTGAATACTTTCAGACTTTATGGATTCGCTGAGCTTAAGTAGGTTTTGGCTAAAATGCCCCATGAAATAAACGGCAAAAGTGAGAACAGTCCCCATTAAAGAACTCGTAAATGCACCGAACAAAATTGAAACGGCTGCAATTAAAGCCATCTCTAAAATTAGGAAGCTACTGCTTAAGAGAATATTATTGAGTTCAAAGGTAAACTGCTGCCAGCTGAGGACACTCACTAAAATCGCCGTCATAATGGCAATTAAGAGAGTCAACACCCCGGACAAACCGATATGTTTCCCTAGAACAAATTCGGTGCGACTGAGGGGTTTGGCTAGCAAAATTAATGCGGTTCGTTTTTCGACTTCTTTATTAATTAATCCGCCGCCTTCAAATGCGGCCACCGCCAGTGCGAGTAGACTAATACTGGCTAGTCCCACATCAACACTTATTTTTCCTTCGGTGCCGGCAGAGACCTCACCTAGGAATAAAATCACTAAGACCAGACCAATGGCGTATAGCGCAGCTAGATAGAGGACGCGATCGCGGAAAATATCTCGAAATACATTGGATGCAATCACTGCAATTCGTTGAGGATTCATCGTTAGGCACTTAACTCTTCCAACCTACTTCTCATAGTACCCAGCTCATTGGAGGAAATATTCTCTGGATTTAATTCATTTTTGAGGCAAGCAATTTGTTGTGGAGCGATACTGTCTCTTGGGGATGGGATGGCATTCGTGGTGATAGGACTAAGCGCTTGTGAAAAATAGCACTTGTGAAATATTAGTACTCAATGGATCGGACAGATAGTAAGGCGTCTCTTGCGTGAAGGACTGAATCCCATGGGACAGACATCCACTTTATTTTTTGGTAGTTGATGTAGCCCCTCGTTGCTGGAGCCATCCCGCGAATATCGCCACGCAAAATGCGCCTAAGATAGCGAGACCTGCATATAAGTATCCGGTGCCTTTATCAAATAAAGTTGCGCCTATGGCCACGATCGGTCCACCACGTACCAGGGAAGCGATGAGTAATCCGGGCAAAAACATTTTCCATTTGGTGGTTGTTAGCCCAACACTATAGCTCACAAAATCAAATGCACCGGTCATCAAGGCACCTGCTAGCAAGAAAAAGTTTTTTTCTAAATGCTTGCTACTCAACTCATCCACTCGGCCCATGAATTTCTTACCCACCAGCTTCTCAACTAGATTGCGACCGAATCGTCTAGCAAGGTAAAACGCGATGCTGCAGGAACAGAGGTCAGAAACAACAATTGTCCCTAATGCAGTGGGGTAATCCAGTATTTTCCCTGCGAGTAATGCCTGAGGTACACCGGGGATGATAGGAATAACAACGCTGATCAAGCGAAGGGCAAAGATTCCCAAAGGTGCCCAAGGCCCCAACTGTTCAACTTGAAGCTCAATTTGGGATTTTAAGGGTTCTTCATCTAGCTTTCTAATCAGCCAGATGGAAATTGCCAAGATACCAACAGCTAACCCAAATAGACTAATCTTGCTGAGCTTCTTATTCATGGGATGTTGATTCAGTTTCTTTCAAGCGACTTCAACTACGACATTTAAGCTTTGCTTGATATTTATGTGTATGGATGGGTTGCACAAAATACTGGGCGGTTTATTTGCCTGATGATGAGATTGCTTGTTGTTCCCTTAGCCCCCAGTCATGACCTAGGTAAGTTCATGGCAGCTTATTCAAGCTCATCAAATGTGGCCGATTGTATATACCACGGTCGGTATTGACCTCAAGAAGTTATGGGATTTGCCATGGTAGATATCGCCGCCATGGTCCCTAAAGAAATTGTGATGTCTCAAAATTAAGGTTAAGTGGGGTCTGATTTAAGCCTAAAAGGATGACAGAATAACCTTGCTCGCTATAGATTGAGCGTTCATTTGAGGATGAGTAGCCTGACTTTCCCCTCGTTTAAAAACACTTTAATCCTCCCCCCTGGTTTTGCGACAAGAGGCCCATTTTAAATGGCCTTACCTTGAAGGCTATCTAGAGAAAGTCACTCTAGATTTAATTCCCATGAACAAATTCATGGGAATTATAAAGATTGGCAATATTAATGACCTTATGCCAAAGTCTCTGGACAATAGCCTAAGCCTTGAATAAACTGCTGACGGAATGCCTCAATTTCGGTCATATCGGGGCTGCCATGGGCAATCACTGCAACTTGGTATTGGCTCATTACTTCAACAGGAGATTGGCCAGATTCCAGAGCTTGTAGTACTGTGCTGACTCGGGTATCTACTTGGTAAGGGATGCCCAATTCTCCTAAAAAGGCACGGAAGTTGTCTAAATCTTGTTGTGTCCAACCCGGTGCCGTTCTGATACGTAACACCCAACCGTTCAGTTGGTGAACAACCGTCATGAACTCGACGGGTAAGTGAGTTGATCGGCGAAGATGCTGAACAACGCGTAAAACTAAACTTGCTGTTCCTAGATAATATAGGTAATCCATAATTGTGCCTGCCTCGGCACTAACCCCAGCGTTTTTGCGGTGAGCAGGGATACCTGCATATACTTATTGTCACGATCAGCTCTGCTTATGGGTAGAGCAGAATCCCCATAATAAATAGGGGGTTATACCCAACCTGGTTGACCAGGTTGATTATTGTAGTCAGAGCAACCTATCCACCGTCAGTAAAAAAAGCATGCTGGGCTCCACTCCCGAGTTAGATCAAACCCTCCAGGCCTATGATTATGTGCTGCCAGAGACTTTAATTGCGCAAACCCCTCTGGTGCCTAGAGATCGGTCTCGGTTATTGGTGGTTCAACAAAAAGCGCATCAACATCAAATCTTTCAGGATTTGGTCGCACTATTGCAGCCTGGCGATTTGCTAGTTTTTAACGATACCCGGGTTATCCCAGCCCGCCTCCTGGGTCGCAAAGTGAAGTCTGAGCTGGCTCAGCCAGTTGAGGTCTTTTTGCTGGAACCTCGGCAACCTCGAACTTGGCTTGCTTTAGTCAGGCCAGGACGGCGGTTAAAGCCAGGGGCCCAAATAGAGTTTGGCTCCCCAGAATGTCCCTTATTGCGGGCAGAGGTTCTAGCTACAGATGAAGAGACACGGGGGCGGATCATTCAATTTGAACCTCTGGTCGAACAGCCTTTTGAAGATCTCTTAGAACAATTGGGAGAAGTACCCTTACCCCCCTATATTCAAGATTCTGCTGCCCGGCCAGAACAGTATCAGACGGTCTATGCACAGCATCCTGGGGCTGTGGCTGCGCCAACTGCAGGATTGCATTTTACCCCTGAGCTACTTGCTCGTCTCCAATCCCAGGGCATTAATCAGGTGTGTCTGACGCTCCATGTGGGGATTGGTACCTTCCGGCCTGTGGAAACGAATGATATTTTGCAACATAATATGCACTCGGAATGGGTGGATTTACCTGCGGCGACGGTGGATGCTATTCGAGCAACAAAAGCTGCTGGGGGGCGTGTGATCGCGGTGGGGACAACCGTGGCGAGAGCCCTAGAAGGAGCCTGTCAGAATGGCTCTCTTGCTCCTTGGCAGGGGCGTACGAATTTGTTTGTCTATCCTGGTTATCAGTGGTGGGTGGTGGATGGCTTAATCACCAACTTTCATTTACCGAAATCGAGTTTGTTGATGTTGGTGAGTGCTTTAGTGGGACGTGAGCGGTTGTTGGCCTTGTATGAGGATGCGATCGCACATCAATACCGCTTCTACTCTTTCGGTGATGCCATGCTGATTTTGCCGGAGGCCGTGATTGCAGAACGTTCCCCAGACGTTGTTTTTTAAGCCCGTCGGGTTAACGGTAGACCTCAACCTTAGTTTGCTGGAACATCTGAGCGTAGAACTTCTCTAGCTGATCCAGGTTTCGATCCAGGCAATATCGTTCCAGCACTCGCTGACGGCCTTTTTGGCCTAAGAGTTTCACCATTTCGGGATGCTCTGCTAGCACGGGTAATAACGTACGGAGTTCGCCCCTGGTCCGTTGGGGATTGAGGACAATGCCAGCACCACCTGCCAGCACTTCTCCATCTGCGCCTGCATCGGTGGCTAGACAGGCTACACCGCAGGACATGGCTTCCAATAGGGAGAGGGAGAGACCTTCTACAAAAGACGGCAGGATAAACACATCTGCCCCACGCAAAATTTCAATCCGACGATGCTCATCATAAATCGCCCCTAACCACAGAACGTTTTGTTCAGGACCGTAATTTGTCATATGGGCATTGAGCAGGGGACCATCCCCGACCATCACCAATTTGGAGTGAGGTATCTGCGCCTGCACCTGTTTCCAAGCTTTCAGCAAGGACTCGACGTTCTTCTCAATCGCAATTCGACCTTGATAGACGAAAATGCGCTCTGTCTGTAGTTCTGCTTTGAAGGTAGAAGGACCAGGGGAGTATTTATCGGTATCCACCCCGTTGGGGATAATCACAATTTTGGCTTCAGGCACCCCTAAGCGCATCAGCAAATCCCGTTGGGCCTGGGAAAAGATAATCACCGCATCATAATTAGCCAGGGAAGGAGCATAAAGCTGGTACATGAAGTGCTGGGTACCAGAAGACAAATTACGATGTTTATGGCTAAAAGGTGGATGGAAGGTTGCTACTAACGGCACCTGTAATTCTTGACAAATTTCTGGCAGGACAAAATCCAAGGGCGAGAGGGTGAGAGATGCATGAACCAGATCAGGCTTCAGATTGCGCAAAGACTCTGCCAAGACCTTGCTGGATTTCAGCGTGGGTATCGTATAGACCTGGGATTTATACAGAAAGGGTAAAGGAACCTCTTGGCATTCCTGGGGAATCGGTGGTTCTTGAATGGGCAGCGGCTTGCCTGTTTCTTCATCAAAAGCATCTTGGGCAAAATGCAGAAAGCTGACCTGATAGCCACGATCGAGCAAGGCGTTAGTAATTTCGCGGCTGTAGGTGACGTTGCCACAGGGCGGAGATTTTTTGCCAATCCAAGCGATGTGCATATGGACTAGGGAGACGACAGTGGTGAGGGGTTTGCATCATCTGATACAGATGAGCTGGTATCGGCAATATACCAGGATAAGAGCCCCCCGATCACAACAATCCCAGCAAGCCCCAGTAAAACCGTCTGTAATCCGAAGAAGGTTTCAGCCAATCCTGCCAGGGCTAACGGTAGACTTAAGGCAATATTGCTGGCATTATTTTGCAGGCCGAAAACCTTACCCCGCATCTCTTCCGGCGTTTTCTCTTGAATGGTCGTTTGCATAGGGACACCAATCAGAGCGGCGGCAGCCCCCAAGCCCACCATCAGCACCAGAGAAACCCTTAAGGATTGAGTGCTAAAAGCCAAGCCTCCTAACATGGCAGCCATCCCCATAGAACCGTAGAAACTGAGGCGATGGCGGGAGAAATTTTGGCCAATGGAACCCAGGATTGCGGCACTAATCGCCATGCCAAGCCCACCTGTGGCCAGCAAGAATCCGAACTGTGAGGTCTTAATCCCGGGCAAGACTTCTGCTAAGCGCACGACTAAAACGGCGAGGGCGGCAAACACGGAGAATAAAATAACCAGCTGAATCAAGGCGGTCCGTACCCGCCGATGCTCGTTGAGATATTGCAGACCTTCTTTGATGTCTGACCAAACATGTTGATCGCCAGTGGAACGATTGGCCGGGGTTTCTCCCGTTCTTAGAAGCAGGAGGAGCAGACCTGCGATTCCATAGCTGCCCCCGACAACCAATTCTCGTCCTGCATCCCAACCTAGATGGGAAAAATATCCCCCGACAATTTCTAGCAGAGGTTCTCCCGCTGCAAACCCGCCAATTAGTGCTAGAAGCATGGTTAGGGTGTACAGAGAGTTCGCACTTAATAGGTGAGGCTTCTCCACAATCAAGGGAATAGCAGACTGTTCAGCCGGGGCAAAGAACTGGGTGAGGGTAGAAACGAGGAACGTCACTCCAAGTAACACCCAAAATCCCCAAGGAATCTGAAACCAACCGGGTTGCTGACCACAGAGCCATAGCAAAGGCGGGAGGCTGAGCACCAAGGCTCCCCGGAGGCCATTTGTGAGGACCAAAACCCACTTTTTTGACCACCGGTCCACATATACCCCGGCAATAGAGCCAAATAGCACCGCCGGAATGGTGAAGGCAATCATGATCGATGACACCCAGACGCTGACCGATTGGTCAGGAGCCTTAAATTGACTGGTAATCAAGGCAATAATGAGCACCAAATAAACCTTGTCAGCCATTTGGGAGAAGACTTGGCCTAGCCACATCAACATAAAATTCTGATTTCGCAGAACAGGCCAATATCCCTGTTCTACCGTCTCCTCAAGGACTGGAGCTACATCCGGCTCTGATGTTTTGGGTATAGGTGCAATATCCGGTTTAGAGGACGAGGAGGGGCTAGAGGGATGAGGTGTGGGTTTACCCGTCGAACGGGAAGATGAGGTCAAGTTGCGTTTGGGGTCATGTACTTGGGTCATGAAGGCACGGAGGTGAGGTCGGGCAGGGGAGTAAAACAGGTGTCAACTAGGGCAGCCGAACGAATCGGGCGATCAAAATAGGCTTCGGCATAGTGACGGAGAGCAGACTCCACCCCTTGCCAAATGACCAACGGATAGGCTGCTATTAACGGAAACGGCAGAGGGGAAGCCGGATGAATCTCGGCAGGGTTGAGATCTTGCAGTAACGAGAGTTCGGGGGCGGATAGTTTGCCCTGAACCCGATAATCTGCCCCTGGAACATAGGCAGACGCTTGTTCTGCGGCCTGTTGAATCGCAGTACGGGGTCGGGGTAGACCCGTGAGGGTGACAGTACCGCCTGCACTGGCACTAAACCCCACACGCCAGGTGGGGTTGTTGGGGGGCGGTTCTAAGGGGACGTGGGTGAAGCAACAGGCATGGACTTGAGGGGCAATGCCTGCCCAGGCCAACAATTGCAAGGTCCCATGAATTAAACAACAGGGTACTTGGGCAGGGGTCGCAGTTTGGAGTTGAGTCAGCTGTTGGCAAAATAAATCCCACAGCTCTGTTTGGGGCTGTCCACTCAGGGCTTGATACAGGGTCAGTTCTGCCAGGTATTGACTGGTGGTCAACTTAGCTAAGTTTTGGCTCAGTCCCGGATAGGATTCTAGGGTTTCGGCCTGGGCAATTTTATCCAGGGACCGGCCCTGGACTAGCATCAGGTCATTCACCACAAATAAGGCACTGCGGCCGCCTAATTTTGACTTAGGCTTCCGGCATCCAGGCGCAACAGCCCGCACCAGACCATGTTCACGGGTCAAGATAGTCAGCAGGCGATCGGCCTCGCCGAAGGGCATGCTTTTGAGATTAATTCCTGTCGCTTTATAGGTTCGACTCATTGCGGTCTACCTGGATTGAGAAAACCTGGTTAGGGGAAGCAGGATAACGCTGGCATCAACTTGTCCTGATCCAAACATCCTGAGGTGGATATTTCGAGAACGGATCTATCCGGGGCCTGATGGCTCTGGGGACTCAATCTCAGCCGTAGCCATCCGCACAAGGTCAACCCCTCGGGATGTTCCCAAACGGTTGGCTCCTGCTGCAATCAGCGCTAGGGATTGCTCTAGAGTGCGAATTCCTCCCGAAGCTTTAATGCCTACGCGATCACGTGCGACCATTGATAATAATTTTATATCAGCAGGGGTGGCTCCGCCGTGCCATCCAGTACTTGTTTTGAGGAAGGCGACCCCCGCATCTAGACTGACTTCTGCCGCTAACCGTTTTTCGGCATCCGTAAGGAGGGTGGTTTCCAAAATCGCTTTGACCGTTTGGCCCGTGGTTGCACAAATCTTGGCGAGTTCTTGGTGGACAGCATTGACATCCCCTGACTTTAACCAGCCGACATTGATCACCACATCTAGCTCGGTTGCCCCTTGGTCGACAGCATCTTGGGCTTCATAGAGTTTGACTGCAGATGTGGTGGCACCACTGGGAAAACCAATGACCGTGCAAACCTTGGGGGAATATTGATGGAGACGGTTGACGGCGGTTTTGATATGGGTGGGGTAGATACAAACAGCTGGAAATTCAAACCGGATGGCTTGATCGCAGAGCGTTGCGATCGCATCCTCTGATGCCAGGGGATCGAGAAGCGTATGATCGATATAACGAGTGATATCAATATCTGCCACCGTTAGGGTCACACTGCACCTCAAATGCCCATAGTACTTGGGAAAAACTTTTTAGCCTTCCTAATCCAATGTATCAAGAATATGGGTTGAGTGGGCTGTAAAAAGCCCATCATTTTAGCGCCCCCATTTAGAGGCGCTTTGGCGTATGACCTTGGGCTTGCAAAAGTTCTAAAACGCTGTCTTTCCCCACTAAATGCCCAGCTCCGACCACAATCAGATAGTCATCCTCCTTTTGCAAAAGTGGTTCAATGGTGGTCATCCATTTGCGATTGCGAGCCCCAAAAATTTGGTCTTCTAATTCTGGATAGTCTTTAAAACTTTTCAGCAACAAATTCTTTAAAGTTTGATCATCTCCAGATTTCCAGGCTGAGACCATCTCCTGAAATGATGTTTCTAGGGTGTCTAATTCATCAATCGTTTGGCGAATATACTGCTCTTGATTCCCTTGAGAAAAACTATCAAATAGGTTGAATTGATCTTCAATGGTTTCTAAGGCGAGGGTCTCTTTGCCATCCTTGATCGCTTTTTTGAAAAAATACTGATCAACGCCATTTTCAGGATTGAACTCTAATCGCTGTAGTTTCAACGTGATCAAGGTCAAAGAAAAGAACCAAGGCTTAAAACCGGAAAAAGCCTCAATTGGTAAGCCAATCTCTGATGCGGTGGTTTTTGCTAGCTGATAGGTTTCTGGTGTCAGCCGATCTTGGAGGGTTTTGCCATCTTGAGCTGTAGCTTTCTCTAAGACGATGGATTGAGTTTTGCTGGATTCGAGTTCCCCCATGTTGACTTCAAATACTAACTTTTCGGCATCCTCATAGGCGTCATTGATCTGCTTCGCTAAGGGATAGTCTGATTCCTTTAATAGGTGAATCGAACCTAGGAGGTAAACCGTATTCTGGGGGGATTTGACTTGCCAGAGAAACGTTTGCTCGGGTTGGGGCGCTTGAGGCTTAGAGGCGTTTGGGGTTGGAGAGGGGGTGGGGCTGGTCGGTTTGTCGCCGCAAGCGCTGACTAATGTCAGCAGGGTGATGACCGCAATCCGGGACACATTTTTTCGGATTACGCCATGAAGTTTATTCATTAGATTCCCCACTAAAGTTGAATTGAACTGAGAGTATTGGCATCAGTTTAAGCAACGTTCAATCTAGCATTTCAACTTTAGTAAAGACCGTGAACCAATCAATAGGTCACCCCTTTGGCTACATAGGTACGGAGACAGAACCCACTGAACTTTGGATTTAGCCAAAAGGTTGGGGAAGTCAGGGCTGGAACCTAGGGTTCTGGCTAAAGAGCATCCTGTTAGATTCGAGGCTACCTATTCATTGCTAAGCTGCTTTAGGGTTATTTAGAGACAGCAAAAGGAATGTTACGCTTGTGCGGAACTACTGCCTTTTAATACAAGGTTTTGAAGCTTTTGCGGTGTACGATAGACATGCACCGCTTAAGATTTATTTTAGGTGATGGCTTCACCAAAATGGTGCATTGGTTTATCGCACAAGCAGCCAATCCCCCAGTTGAATGATGAGTGAGCATTAAGAATGGATTATGAAAGCATGAAAGGGTTAGCCGGAGAGGTTGAACCCAAATTAATGGCTATATTGGCTGAATTTAATAAAACGCTCAAAAAATACGGTATTTCTGATGCACGAGTGGTTGAGTTTACCCTCAGTGACCAAGAAATGCCGGAAATGGCAGGTCTGTCCTGCAACTTTTCGTGCTGGTTGTCCCCTAGCAATTTAACCTGTGGTATCAAATGCGAATTTGAAGCCTCCGGCACTACAGGAGCTAAACCTGCGGCCATCGCCGCACCTACTGCTGCAACAGCTGAGAAGGCTAAGCCTGTAGCGGCAGCAGCTCCCACGAAGTCTGCTGCACCTGCGGCGAAAAAAGCCAAGAAAAAATCGGATGTTCCTATTAATATCTACCGTCCGAATAAACCCTTTGTGGGCAAGTGCGTTTCCAACGAAGAGCTCGTTGGCCCTGGTGGTATTGGTACCTGTCGACATCTGATTTTCGATATTTCTGCCGGTGATTTGAAATATGTCGAAGGCCAGAGTATTGGCATCATTGCAGACGGAACTGATGCTAAAGGCAAGCCTAATAAGATTCGCCTCTACTCCATTGCGTCTGCCCACCGGGGTGATTACCTAGACGATAAAACCGTCTCTCTTTGTGTGCGCCAATTAGAGTATCCCGATCCAGACACGGGTAAAACGGTATATGGAGTTTGTTCCAGCTTCCTTTGTAATCTTAAGCCTGGAGATGATGTCAAAATCACGGGGCCTGTGGGTAAAGAGATGCTCTTACCCGATGATCCCAACGCCAATATCATTATGCTAGGGACAGGAACTGGAATTGCCCCCTTCCGCTCTTTCCTCTGGCACTTGTTCAAAGAGAATGAAGATGTCAATGCCAATCCGTTCTGGCTACCCAAGTTATTGGGTTGGGTCAAGCCCAGTGACAAGCCCAAGTTTAATGGAAAGACCTGGTTGATTTTCGGCGTAGCTACGACTCCCAATGTCCTGTACAACAATGATCTAGAAGATCTGCAACGTCGCTATCCCAATAACTTCCGCTTAACGAAGGCCATTAGTCGTGAGCAAAAGAATCCTGAGGGTGGACGGATGTATATCCAGCACCGGGTAGCAGAGCATGCAGAAGAACTCTGGAAACTGATCCAACAGGATAATACCCACACCTATATTTGTGGTTTGAAAGGGATGGAAAAAGGCATTGATGAAGCGCTCAGTGCCGTTGCTAGTAAAGATGGCGTTAATTGGAGTGAATTTCAACGAGAAATGAAAAAAGCTCATCGCTGGCATGTAGAAACCTACTAAGCCGCTTTTCTTTGGTGAGCCTCATTCTTGAAAGTTTAACTCTCTGAAGCACTCCAGTTCTCAATGAACTGGAGTTTTTTTCAGGGTTACTAGATAGGGAAAGACCAAGATCGGATTTCTGGGGTTCGCTTTCTGAAGAAGATTGAGTAAAATCTAATCAGTTCAAGGCTAGCTGTCCTTGAATGCCGTTGCTTAACAAGAGGCTTGTCCATGGTTGCCAATATCTATGATCCAGATAAACGCAAACTCCTGTCGTCTTTGAGTCATGGTTCAATTTTTCTGAGTGCCTTGGTATTATCCATCGGTATTCCACTGGTCATTTTGCTCGTGTCGGATGACCCAGTTGTCAAAGCAAATGCCAGAGAAGCGATTAACTTTCACGTCAATGTTTGGTTCTATGGCATCTTATTCGGCATCCTCTGTTGGGTTTTACTAGGATGGCCGCTGTTAGGTTTGTTATTTGTTGTGCAGTGGGTGATGCCAGTTTTAGCGATTCGCCATTGTCTACAGGACCCAGATGAACCTTACAACTACTCATTCATTTTTCATGTGCTTTAGGCCGTGATTTCTCTGGCCGACATAGGCTGATTGCCCTCAATGTTAGGTGTCGCGCCGATCAGTCCAATTGCATGCGGGGCAATGGCAGTTGCCAATTGCCCGTTCTGTGATGTGGATTTTAGTTTTGCACTCTGGACACTGACCGGTGAAAAAAGGATGGGTCATGATCAGTCGCACTTGTTCCATATAAGACAATTGGGACAACATATAGCTCAAGGACGGAGGCATGATTTGATCAGGATGGTTAGACACGGTCTTTAGGGGTTGGTTCTAGAGAAATACAAACCCGCAGGAGAAAACGTTCGCTTCGTAGCGTTAAGGTATCGATTTCTTTTCGCAGAGTATATATATAATCTGTCCGATCTACACCGAGAACCACCACTGAGAAACTACTGAATTCCTATACATGAGCGGGATTTGTAATGCTTCATAGTTTCCGGGGATATACGGATAGGGGAAGAGAATGAAAAATTTAGCTGAATTGCTGCAGCCAAATCCTCTCTTGGCTGATCTGATATAAATTACGCACGATGGCAGGCAGCTAAGATGACAGATATTGAATGCAAAGGCATGAGGGATGAAAGACCTAGCGGCTGTCGAACAGGCATTTAAACGGCTTCAAGCTCAGTTATGTGATCGCTGGCAGGAGATTGAAACTGTAGATACGGGGCATTCCGATATTTTGGTAATTCCCTCGTTTAGTGTGGATCAACAAGAGCTGCAAAAGATTGATGGGTTTTTGCATTACGAGGAGCGGCTCCTGTTTTCGCTGATCCGGCTTCGTGATCCGAAAACCCGCTTGATTTATGTGACATCCCAACCGCTGCCGCCGATTGTGATTGATTATTATCTCCAGCTTTTACCAGGCATTCCGTTTTCCCATGCCCGAGATCGCTTGTTGCTATTGCCCATTTACGATCAGTCTCTTAAGCCCCTCAGCCAGAAGATTCTAGAACGGCCTCGATTGATGGAGCGAATTCGGCATTCTATGCGACCAGGTTGTTCCTACATGATCTGCTTTAACTCGACGGACTTAGAACGGGAAATTTCGGTCAAACTCAATATTCCTCTATTGGCTGCTGATCCAACCCTTTTACATTTAGGGACGAAAAGTGGGAGTCGGCAGGTCTTTGCGGAGTGTGGTATTCCTCATCCTGATGGCAGCCTGTTGGTGTGGGATACGGAAGCACTCATAGAGGCGGCAGTTGCCCTCTGGCAGCGTCAGCCCCAGCTTCAACGGATGGTCGTTAAGCTGAATGAGGGCTTTTCTGGAGAGGGAAATGCGTTGCTGGATCTGCGGAATGTTGGGGATATTGAGACGTCAGAAAAAAGACGAAACGTGATTTGCGATCGCATCCCCCATCTCACCTTTGAATCTCCCACGGAAACTTGGTCTCATTTTTGCGATCGCATCCCCAAACTCGGTGCGATTGTTGAAGCTTTTATTGAAGGGGAATATAAGACCTCTCCCAGTGTCCAGGGCCAAATTACCCCTAATGGCGAAGTAGAAATTCTTTCAACCCATGATCAGATTTTAGGGGGGCCTAATCAACAAATTTATTTAGGGTGCCGGTTTCCCGCTTCAGAAGAGTATCGCCTCCGACTTCAGCAGTTGGGCCTCAAAGTCGGTGAGAATCTGGCCAAAAAAGGGGTGCTGGAGCGATATGGGGTTGATTTTGTCGTAGCCAAGCGCATTTTGGCGGATGGGAGTACCCATTGGGATGTCCAAGCCATTGAAATTAACCTGAGAAAAGGGGGCACGACGCATCCCTTTATGACTCTGAAACTGCTGACCAATGGCCTTTATGACATGCATAGTGGCTTGTTCTTTGGCCAACAAGGGTTACCGAAGTACTATGTGGCCTCGGATAATCTTTGTGAATCTTCCTATCAAGGATTATTACCAGACGACTTGATGGATATTATCGCCCGCCACCATCTCCATTTTGATACGGGAAGTGAGATGGGTACGGTTTTTCATCTGATGGGCTGTTTGTCCGAGTTTGGCAAAGTCGGTCTGACCAGTATTGCTAATTCACCAGAACAGGCAGACACGATTTATAACCAGGTGATTGAGATTTTGAACCAAGAGACCCAGCCACCCACTCAGACCCAAGACACTGATCCGACCCTACCGATTGGTTGGAGTATCGGTAGTTGATAGGCGTTGGGGGCTTCCTTGCCCGCAGATTCCTGTCTAACGTTTCAACCTGTGGCTGAACCCATGGGTAACTACGATATTCTCCCTCTCGACCCAAAAACTCAATCCATCAGTCTACTGCAGTATGAGGTTAGATTAGAAAAAATGGGCACACTGGGTAGACTGATGGCGAGACATCAAATGCAAATTAGAAAACCTGGCATAGTAGTCCCAATAGTTTATTTTGGCATCACCATTGGTTTGATTACGCCTGTACAAGCTATACCAACAGCGTCTCAGGGATTTTTCGATACTCAGAATGCTGCAGAAGAGTTTTTTGACATTGGCCGTGAGCGCTTGCAGCGCGAGATTAAACTCTTGGAACAGAAACGAAGTCAGCGTTCAGAGAAAATTCTCAAAATCGATGAAAAAACGAAACTCAATGAAAAAGAGCTGGAGAATTGGGATGACTTACATCCTCAACACCAGCTCCGTCAACAGTAGATGAATTGAAACTAGCCAAGGCGGCGGTAGAGTAGCTTTTGAATGCTTAGGAGTGCGAGGGCATCAAATCCGAATAGCAGTAATAAAGAACCCGCTAGGCTTACAGATCCCCAAGGTGCTTCCATCACAACGCTAGTGAAGCTCCAGTCGTTATGGAGATAAAGGTAACGAATCGGCTCAATGGCGAAGCTGAGGGGATTCAAGCTTGCCACCACCTGTAGCCAAGTGGGCATAAAGGTTAAGGGGACTAAAGCTGTGCTGGCAAACAGCAGAGGCAAATTCGTGACAAAGATAACGGCAATTAGTTCGATGTGACCCGGTAATGCAAAGGAAAGTCCCAGGCTAAGGGCTGTCACGCCTAAAACTAGGAGTAAAACAATGAGAGCAACAATGGCTAAACCCACCGTATTGGGTAAACCAGCTCCCATAAAGAAGCTCAGAGCCATAATCGCTAGGGTTTGGACCAAACTTAAGGTGGTGATGAAAATCGCTGATGCCATCACGATGGAAAAGCGGGATGCCAGGGGAGCCACCAGCAGTCGGTTCAAGAACCCAAATTCCCGGTCAAACATGACAGGGAGACCCGCATTTAAAGCGCCACTAAAGGCCGTAAACACAATGACGCCTGCGCTGAGGAACTGGCCATAGCTTTGGCTCGTTCCGAATAGGCCTTCCGGTACATTTTTAAACAGGGCGCCAAACAGAACCAACCACATCAAAGGCTGAATAATGCCAGCAATTAAGGTGGTGGGGCGTCGCTTCAGTTGAATGAACAGACGGCGGGTTAGGGCGACCGTCTCTTGTAAAAATTCGCCAGAAACAATGCCAGGAGTTGTCAATAAATCGGCTTGAACACCTGAGTCAGCGATTGAGTTGGTGTTAGCGGAGGTGGTGGTCATAACAAAGTTTTAAAAGTTGGTATCTAGATTCAGAAAAAGTTGAGGACCTACCGACGGCCAGTTGATCCTGATTGATAGGGAGCTAACGCATATTTTCTTTGCGTTCTTTTTTGCGATCGCGGGTGCCTGCTGCTGCCATTTCAGCATCCAATAAAGTTCGACCTGTGGCAGCCAGATAAACATCGTCCAAACTCGGACGGGCTTGGGCAATGCTGAAGATGGGCAACCCGGCCTCTTTAAGGGCAGTTTGAATATTTAACAGGGCATCTCCTTGGGAAGAGACCACCATATTGAGTGAGTTGCCTTGGGCAGGGTTAATAATCACATCCTGAACAAAGGGCAAGGCGGTGGTCATTTCCTGGGCCTGTTGTGCCTCTTGATCTGGGGTGAACTCCCGAATCTTAAGGGTGACTCGATCTCCCCCAACTTGGTCTTTAAGTTCCGTGGGAGCTCCTTCGGCAATCACGGTACCTTGGTCAATGATGGCGACGCGATCGGCAAGGGCATCGATCTCTTCTAAATAATGGCTAGTCAGCAGAATCGTTGTGCCTCGCTCTCGCAGCCCTTGCAGGAAGTCCCAGATCACGACCCGACTTTCAATATCTAACCCTACGGTGGGTTCATCTAAAACTAAGACAGCCGGCGCATGCAAGAGACCAGCTGCCAGGTCTAGACGTTTACGAATGCCGCCAGAATAGGTTCCTGTTTTAGTGTCCGCCCAACTTTGTAAATCCAGAAGCGTTAAAACTTTTTCTACCTGGTCAGCAATCGTTTTGGCAGGTAAATGATAGAGGGCCGCTTGCAGTTGCAGCAATTCACGACCGGTTAGGACTTTATCCAGGGCTACTTCTTGGGCAATATATCCCAACAGTTGACGGGCAGCTCTGGGATATTTTCGCACAGAGACCCCATTCACCTCGATGTTGCCACCATCAGGTGTGGCTAAGCTGCATAGGCAACGCAAGGTTGTGGTTTTACCAGCACCATTGGGTCCTAGCAAGCCAAAAATCTCTCCCGGTTGAATTTGAAAGGAGACATCTTTAACTGCTTCAACCTTGCCGTAGGATTTTTTTAGGTTTTGGATGAGAACAGCAGGAGCCATATAATCACAAATCTCAACAGGCAGTCTTTCTTATTTTATTACTGTGTCTACGATGCAATGGCATGAATCTTAGAAATTGCTAGTTGAGATTGGAGTTTTTGGGGCCATTCGCCACGAATGACTCCCGTTTATAAGGTTATAAATCGACGATATCTAGTCGGAATAAAGACATTGGATTATCAACGGCCTCTTTTTCTTCTTATCCTTTGTTTTAGGCAGCTTAAGTCTGTTTTTTGCTTAATATCGCCATAAGGCTTTAGGGAGAGAGGCACCTGTTAATCTGGCTAAAAAAAATTTAGATGGGGTAAATTCAGCATGAATTTTATGACTTTAACCAATACTGGGTATCCAAGCTTGCAGGATATGAGTGGAGTGGTGCCACATCTGTTGAGTCCAGGGCAAGCTATCCACTCCCATGCCTGCGCAGAGCAGCATCATGTACAGAATCGAAAACTTAAAGACTGACCGGGCCATTTGCTTATCTTCTGGTGTTTGAGTCAGCTGCCAGGCTTTGTGAATAAACTGGGCCCAGAGCACAATGGCAATCGATGCGTATAGCGGGCCAGACACCTGTAAGGGATAGACCAGTAACAAAGTAACCGGTAACAACAGTAGCGTGTAGATAAAGGTTTGATTGGCAGTGGTGGCCATGCCTTTAACCACGGGCATCATGGGAACGCCAACTTTGGAGTAGTCCTCTTCAATCATCATGGCGAGAGGCCAAAAATGGGGTGGCGTCCAGATGAAAATGATGGCAAACAGTACCCAAGCCGCCCAGCTCAATTCTCCTGTGACAGCAGCCCAGCCAACTAAGGGCGGAATAGCCCCTGCAGCACCCCCAATGACAATGTTTTGGGTGGATGAGCGCTTGAGCCAGTAGGTATAGACGCCGATATAAACAGCGATACCCGCCATCGCTAGGCATGCACTGAGGAGGTTCGCTCCAAAGTCCAAGAGCAGAAAGGCTATTAGAGCTAATGCTGCTGCAAAGATGCTGGCCTGCCAGACTTGGATTCGCCCAGAAGGAAGAGGACGATGCCGGGTTCGCTCCATGATGTAATCGATGTCGCGATCGTAAATACAGTTGATGGTATTCGCCGACCCTGCAGCACAAGCGCCTGCTAGCAAAGTCGTCAAAAATAATCTTGGGCCGACTTGTCCAGAGGAAGCAACCCACATAGCAGCTGCTGTTGTAATTAAGAACAACAGAATCAGCCGGGGTTTCGTCAGTTGATAGAAATCGATGCAGGTCTGAGCAAAACCAGGATGAAGCCAAGGAACCTCAGCCCATACGGTTTTTTGCATATTTAAGCCTCTGAATAAATTCCAAGATGGGGCAAGACGATAAAAATGAGTGTGAGAATGATTAAGAAGGCTCTAAGGAGCCTGCCATTCTGATGGGCACGGTGTGTAAGGGCTGAACATATTCGGCCTGGTGACGATCCCGAATCGCGATAACGCTGAAGATCACTAAGGTGCCTAATAAAGTCGCTCCAATTGCCTGATGGGCAACAGTTAAACCTACCACTTGTAGATGTAATCTTAGGGTCGATATGCCGACTAAGATTTGTAGGCTTAGCAAGCCTAAAGCAAGTTTCCCCAATCCCCTTAAACGCGGATGAAGTGCTGGGGTTCGCCAAGCCAAAAACACCAGCGCTAGAACAGCTAAGGTGGGAGGAACAACCCCAATAAAGTGGTTATACATAATCCGGCAGAGCTTTGCCCCTGCCAAACATTGGTGAGCAGCCCAACGAGAAGCGACTAAGCCACCGAGAATACTCTGGAAATAGATGAGGACTCCGGCTAGAGTGCTGAGCCAAGGCAATCGATCAACCACTCCCGTTCCCTGATAGGGCATCAAACTACTGCCCAGCACCAACATGCTGCTAAAAAAGAGCAATCCCGTTGCCAAATGAGCGGTCACAATATCGAATCGTAATAGTTGAGTGACCGTTAACCCTCCTAAAACGCCTTGGAAGATAATGAGTCCAAGACACAGGGTTGTCACGACCGGCACCCATTTGGGGAGTTGGGATTTCCACCGCCAGGTTGCTCCCACTAATGCCATCATCAATAGGCCAAGGGAGGAGGCAATCAGACGGTGAAACCACTCCAGAAAAACCTGGAGATTCATTTGGTCCTTGGGAATCAGCTCTCCGTAGCATAAGGGCCAATCTGGACAAGATAGCCCTGCATTCATCACCCGGGTTGCACTGCCTAAGGCCATCAAAAACAGTGTCAATAGGGCCATGGCGAAAAATGCATAGCTGAAGAGCTGAGAAGGCGTTCTTCTCACTGAATGGGCACCTGGGGAGTGGGTCTGTAGTATGTCGGCCATGGATTATGTCAACAACGATAGGAAGAGGAGTGTAACCACATCAATGGTTATTAACTTTTAATAGTTCGCTACTAATAGGGATCTATCGAAGCTTGGTCAGGATAGATATACTGTAACCACTATTTCCCTGAGGCTGGAATGGTCTGAAACATATTGCTATACAAGTGTTGCAGCTTGCTTGACACTGTTGCAGATATTACCTTTTTTTAAGGGTTCTACTGAAAGGTAGAAAGACATTGACTTTTGTAAGGAAACTTTAAGGTACAGTTATCTCCAAATCTAGAATCAACTGCCAAGATGGAAGTATCTGTTGTCTTGTCAGGATCCCAAAGAAAAGCCTAAGACTGCTGATCAGAGTTCCACCTTACCGAGTGAGCTGATCTACCGTAGTAGGTGATGTTGAAGGTTCTGAATAGGTGTTTAAGGCTCCTTATTGTTTGGCCTGATGTCCGCTCTATCACTACAGGAAAATCACTGTGAAAGTTCCAACGGCGATTCTCACCTTAATTATTGGGATTCTAATTACCCTTGCTAGCCTCTGGGTCAGTCAACACAATGATGTATTGCTGCCCATTGCTGCAGCATCTGAAGCAGCAGAAATCGATCGCTTATTTGCCGCGATGATGGCCATTGCCACGGGCCTATTTCTGATTGTTCAAGGGGCGTTGCTATATTCCTTATTGGCGTTTCGCCGTAAGCCTGATGATCAGACGGATGCTGCACCCGTGCATGGCAACATTCCTTTAGAGATTGTTTGGACTGCCATCCCTGCAATGTTAGTGCTCTGGTTGGGAATCTATAGTTTCGATGTCTATCAAAGTATCGATAGTGTGGGCACGATGGGATCTCACAATATGGCCCATCAGCATGGCGATATGGAAATGGCGGCTGGTTCAGATTCAGCCCAAATGGTTGCCGATCAAGGGCAGATGTCTTCAGATGCGCTTAGCCAAGCGATGGCGACTGAAACCCTTGCTCCTTTGCAGGTTAATGTAGATGGTTTGCAATATGCCTGGTTATTTACCTATCCCGATACGGGCATTATTTCCGGTGAACTCCATTTACCTGTTAATCGGCCAGTGACCCTTAACATTTCGGCGAGAGACGTGATTCATGCGTTTTGGGTGCCTGAGTTTCGCTTGAAGCAAGATGCGGTCCCTGGGCAGGTGACTCACTTGAATTTTCAGCCTACAAAAGAAGGGGTTTATCCGGTGATTTGTGCTGAGTTATGTGGTGCTTATCACGGAGCGATGAAAACCCGCTCCATTGTTCACTCTGCCCCTGAGTATCAAACTTGGGTGGATAGTCAACTTGTGGCGAATACCTCAAGGGATACTATGGCTCAATCTGAAGGCTCGTCCCCCTTAGAACATCATGCTGCGGCTATGGGCATGCCTGAACATTTGCATGACCTTTCACCCCAGTCGGATTTAGCTCAGGCTGGCAACTTCCCTTCAGAGTCATGACAGCATTATTTATTTTGACGATAAGACAACGATTTCTGTGATTACCCCGGGATAAAGGATTGATTTATGACGGAAGCGCAAGCACCCCATCTAGAAGAAGTAGAGGTGACGCCTTGGCGCGAATACTTCAGCTTCAGTACTGACCATAAGGTGATTGGCATTCAATATCTGGTCACTAGCTTTGTGTTCTATCTGATTGGTGGACTCCTGGCTGAATTGGTACGGACTGAGTTGGCTACCCCGGCTTCGGATTTTGTGCCACGGGAGACCTACAACGAACTGTTCACAATGCATGCCACGATCATGATCTTTTTGTGGATCATCCCCACTCTTACGGGAGGATTTGGCAATTTTTTGGTGCCCCTGATGATTGGGGCTAGGGATATGGCCTTCCCGAAACTGAATGCGATCGCATTTTGGATCATTCCGCCCACAAGCATTTTGTTGCTATGCAGTTTTTTTGTTGGACCCGCTGCTGCAGGTTGGACTTCCTATCCACCTTTGAGCCTCATTACCAACAAAGCTGGAGAAGCTATCTGGATTTTGGGCGTCATTCTCCTGGGGACTTCGTCGATTATGGCGGGGCTGAACTTCCTGGTCACCATCCTCAAAATGCGAATTCCCAGCATGACCTTGAATGATATGCCTCTCTTTTGCTGGGCCATGCTCGCCACTTCGGCTTTGCAGCTGATTGCGACTCCTGTTCTGACTGGTGCAATGGTGTTGTTAGGCTTTGACTTGTTGGTGGGGACCAACTTTTTCAATCCGGCGGGTGGTGGTGATCCGATTGTCTACCAGCATATGTTCTGGTTTTATTCCCACCCAGCGGTTTACATCATGATTTTGCCGGCTTTTGGCTTAATCTCAGAAATTCTGCCGGTTCATGCTCGTAAGCCCATTTTCGGTTATCAAGCAATTGCCTATTCTAGTGTTGCCATTAGCTTTTTGGGATTAATTGTCTGGGCCCACCATATGTTCACGAGTGGCACCCCCGACTGGCTACGAATGTTTTTTATGATTGCCACAATGGTGATCGCCGTGCCCACGGGCATTAAGGTGTTTAGCTGGGTGGCAACGGTCTGGGGCGGCAAGCTGAACTTATGCAGCGCCATGCTGTTTGGGATGGCCTTTGTCTCCATGTTTGTTGTGGGTGGTCTGAGTGGGGTGATGGTAGCCTCAGTCCCCTTTGATATCCATGTGCACGATACCTATTTTGTTGTTGCTCACCTGCATTATGTGTTGTTTGGTGGCAGCGTGTTTGGCATCTATGCCGGGCTCTACCACTGGTTTCCCAAAATGACCGGGCGGATGCTGAATGAATTTTGGGGAAAAGTGCATTTTGCCATGACCTTTGTGGGCTTCAATATTTGCTTTTTGCCGATGCATGTCTTGGGATTGCAAGGGATGAATCGCCGGATTGCCGAATATGATCCGAAGTTTGCGGCATTGAATTTAGTTTGCACGATTGGTTCATATATTTTGGCTGTATCGACGGTGCCCTTTATCGTCAATGCAATATGGAGTTGGATTGCTGGCCCCAAAGCTAATAGCAATCCTTGGAAAGGTCTCACTCTAGAGTGGACCGTTCCTTCTCCCCCCCCTGTAGAAAATTTTGAGGAAGATCCAGTTCTAACCATTGGCCCCTATGACTATGGAACCCCTAAGGCCCTAGATTTTGTGGCGGCAACCCTAGCGCCACCGACCCCTGCCCTAGCAGGAGAAAGCTCAGAGTAACTTGACTCTATTTAGTAAACCGGACATTTTAGCAATATTGGATAGCCATGCAAGGTTCAACAACCGATCAAAATCAAGCCGATATTACCTATGCAGCCACGGTAGAGACAACTGAGCATCATAGTGAACATCCCGATTTACGGCTTTTTGGGTTTATTGTCTTCCTCGTCTCAGAAAGCATGTTGTTTCTGGGACTCTTTGTGGCCTATTTCGCCTTCCGCGTGGTGACGCCTGAATGGCCACCCGAAGGCACTGAAGAACTTGAATTGATACTCCCTGGAATCAACACCATCATTTTGATTTCCAGTAGTTTTGTGATTCATAAGGCTGACACTGCGATTAAGCAGAGTGGGGATGTTAAAGCAGCCCGATTATGGTTTGCGATCACCATTGCCATGGGGGCGACCTTCTTAGCCGGTCAGGTCTACGAGTACAACCATCTTGGATTTGGTTTAACCACCAACCTCTTTGCCAGTACCTTCTATTTGTTGACAGGCTTCCACGGACTGCATGTATTTGTAGGCTTACTGTTGATGTCATCAGTGTTGTGGCGTTCACGAGTTCCAGGTCACTATTCTGAAACCAGCCACTTTGGGATTGAGGCCACCGAAGTTTATTGGCACTTTGTGGACGTTATCTGGATTGTTTTATTCCTGATTTTGTATATCCTCTAAGGCCAGACCTTTTTTGAACAGGGCAGATGATTACTTTGTTTTGAGCCTTTGGATCATCAAAGGCTGAACCAATCATATGAATGCACTGCAGATAAATCCTAATCTTTGCCAAAAAGTATTGGGTTTATCTGCATTTGTGTACTGAGAGCCTGCTAAAACGTTGAGTTTTGAACCCTCTGGATATCCAAGTAATGAAAGGGGCCACCCCAATTCCTACAGGCCTGAAGCAAGAATGCTGACCTCAATGCGATACTATTCCCTAGTTTGAAACTGGCACTGAATAATCTGTGGCAAATTTACCTCCCTGGCTGATTCTAGATCCACTTCTACAAGCCTGGCTGGCTGAAGATATTGGCCGGGGCGATCGCACGACCCAGGCCCTCTGGCCTGCTGGGTCAGAAGCCGAGTGGGGGCAAGCTGAACTCCGTCTTAAGCAGCCGGGGGTCGTTGCGGGTTTGCCTTTGTTTCAGCGAGTATTCCATCTCCTGAGTTTCCAGGTGGAGATGCATTCTCTCGTTAAAGAGGGAGAGAACAGTTCTTCTGAGACCGTTGTTGCCCAGCTCCAAGGACCCATGAGTGCCTTACTGATGGGAGAGCGGGTCGCCCTGAACTTGATCATGCCGTTAAGTGGCATTGCCTCCCTAACTCGCACCTATGCCGATAAAATTGCCGATTTACCGACTCAGCTCGTTGATACTCGCAAGACGACACCTGGCCTGCGTATCTTAGAAAAATATGCCACCCAGGTCGGAGGAGCGATAAATCATCGCATGGGCTTGGATGACGCGGTGATGATTAAGGACAATCATATTGTTGCTGCTGGGGGAATTGGTGAAGCCGTTCGTCGCGTGCGTCAACAAATTCCGTTTCCCCTCGCCATTGAAGTGGAAACTGAAACATTGGAGCAAGTCCAGCAGGCTGTGGATAATCAGGCCGATATCATTATGCTGGACAATATGGCGGTTGAGCAGATGCAATCTGCCGTCAAACTGATTCGAACCCAATGTGCCCACACGGTCAAAATTGAAGCTTCGGGCAATATCAATTTACAAACGATTAGAGCGGTTGCCGAAACAGGCGTGGACTATATCTCTACGAGTGCCCCGATCACCCAAGCGAGTTGGTTGGATCTGAGCCTTAAGTTTATGGACTGATCAAGGCTTTTGAGGGGTTGAGCGACCGGTCAGGAAACAAAACTTAAAGATTGCTCTCATTCAACCCTAAATATCTGATATCCGTAGGCTTGGAAAGGTTTTCAGAGGTTCTAATTCTGTTGTTTGAGCCAGAGGTTTGTTATCTGAACCCTGCTCGGTGGGTATGCAAGAATCAACAAACAGTGCGACCCGCTACGTTTTGCGGTTAACTTAGAATATCTTGATTACTGGACGATTTTTATTGTCTTACATGCAGGTCATCCCCCATGTCTGACCTTCCGTTTACGCTTGATCAACTCCGCATTCTCAAAGCAATTGCTGCGGAAGGGAGTTTTAAGCGTGCCGCTGATAGTTTATATGTCTCTCAACCCGCCGTTAGCCTTCAAGTTCAGAACTTAGAGCGTCAGCTAGCCGTACCTCTTTTTGACCGAGGAGGACGACGAGCCCAGTTGACTGAAGCTGGCCATCTCTTGCTTGACTATGGCGATAAAATTTTAGCCCTTTGTCAGGAAACCTGCCGCGCCATTGAAGATTTGCAGAACCTGCAAGGGGGCACCCTCGTGATTGGGGCTAGCCAGACCACAGGAACGTATCTGATGCCGCGTCTAATTGGATTATTCCGTCAGGCCTATCCTGATGTAGCCGTCCAGCTTCATGTTCATTCCACTCGCCGCACGTGCTGGAGTATTGTCAATGGGCAAGTTGATTTAGCGATTATCGGCGGTGAAGTCCCGTTGGAATTGCAAGAATCCTTAACGGTGACTGCTTATGCTGAAGATGAGCTGGCCTTGATTTTGCCGAAGTCCCATCCGCTTGCTGAGTCTGCAGTGATTCAACGGGAAGATCTGTACAAGCTTAGCTTTATCACCCTGGATGCCCAGTCCACGATTCGCAAGGTGATTGATCAAATCCTAACGAGAGGCAACATCGATCCTCGTTTGTTAAAAATTGAAATGGAACTGAATTCCATTGAAGCGATTAAGAATGCGGTTCAGTCGGGTTTAGGAGCTGCTTTTGTCTCCACATCTGCGATTGAGAAAGAACTTGAGTTGGGTAGTTTGAAGCGCGTAAAAATTGAGAATGTTGCTATAAAGAGGATATTATCTCTGATTATCAACCCCAATCGATATCGCTCCAAAGCGGCAGAGATTTTTATCTCCGAGATTTTGCCCAAGTTTAGTACTCTATCCTCAGACCTAAAAGGAATTGCGAACTCATCTGACGATGCCGAACTTGTTACCTCTGCCACTAACTAGTTTTTGCGAGTAGCTGCATATCTTCAATGGAGATTTACTGTACCCGCCCGAATTGTCAGCGCCCGAATAACTATTTTGCTGACCTGGATGATCCTCAGGCTCTCAAAGCTGTACAGCAAAAGTTTTGCTTAAGCTGTGGAATGCCGTTGATCCTTATTGGTCGATATTTACCGTCGCGACTGCTGGCAAAGGGTGGATTTGGAGCGGCGTATCTAGCTTGCGATCGCTACACGCCAGGCTTACGGGATTGTGTGGTGAAGCAATTTCAGCCCACGGGTTTAGGGCCTAGCCAGATGCAAATGGCCCAAAGCTTATTTCAGCGAGAAGCCGAAGTCCTGGAAAAATTGGGTCGGCATCCGCAAATTCCGGATCTATTTGCTTTTTTTGAGTTACCGGTCTCTGGGCGAGGATCACAACCCGCTGAAGATTTTTTCTATTTGGCCCAAGAATTTATTGATGGCAAAACTCTTGAAGAAGAGTTAGACGACAAAACTCAGTTTAAGGAAAAGGAAATCCTGGAACTGCTGGCAGAAATTCTGCCTGTTCTCCAGTTTGTCCATGAGAATGGCTCGATTCATCGGGATATTAAGCCTTCGAATATCATGCGCCATACCCATACCAATATGACCCAAACGGGAAATGGGTTGCTGTATCTCCTGGATTTTGGGGCCGTGAAGCAGGTCGCCAATGTGGCAGCCCCTACCCCCAGCAAGGCCACCAGTATCTATACCCCCTTCTATGCTCCACCGGAGCAAACCCATGGTAATCAGGTGTTTCCCTCGTCCGATTTATACGCGTTGGCCGTCACCTGTATTGTGCTGTTAACGGGTAAAGCCCCCAACGACTTGTTCGATACGTCCCACAATCAGTGGAACTGGCGACCCCATGCTCAGGTGAGCGATCGTTTGGCTCTGATTTTGGACCGGATATTAGAGACTTCACCCCAAAAACGATTTCAGTCTGCTGCCGAAATTCTGGTGCAGTTGGGTCAACCCCGTTCCAGTCTGGGGCAGCCACTTAACTATAGTCAGCCCGCACCCCAATCTCCATCCCCACCCGCTCCTGTGTCGCCAGCTCCTGCCAGTCCTGTACCTCAGGCAGCCAGTCCTGTACCTCAAGCTCCTGTGCCTCAGGCGGCTAGTCCTGCTATCCCGACCCCCGTGCGTGTCAAGACACCACCACCTCCTTTTTCGCTAGTTCGCATGTTAGGGGGAGCTGCTTTCACGGGGTTTGAAGGAGGCGTATTGGCAGTGGCACTGACGAGCTTTTTGGGTACAACCCTGATCAGCGGTGGTTTTTGGATAGGCCTAGTGGCTGTTTTGGTCTATTGTCAATTGCAGCAATGGATTGAGCGGGTTGATTTGGCCATTATTGCCGTGCTTACCTTGGTGATTATCTTCTTTGTCCCAGCGCTTCAAGGCGGTAACCCCATTCAATCTATTTTGTTGCTGGGGGTTGTATCGGGTTTAGTGTTGATGACCCTGAGCCTAGTGTTTCGACTGATTTATGGTGTTTTATCTCAGTTCCTTTGATTGTTTAGCCCCATGAGTGATCCTCTACCCCCCGGTTTGTCCCCTTGGGTTGTCGCAGAACAATTCAAACCTGCAGGGACCGTCGTTGATATCCAAGAATTTGGTCAAGGCAATATCAACAGTACGTTTCTGGTGACCTTAGATGCTGCGACGGACCAACGGTTTATTCTGCAGCGAATTAATACCCAGGTGTTTCAGCAGCCTCAATTGGTGATGCGGAATATTCGCACCTATTCGGAGCATGTTTGCCAACGACTACAAACAGATGGCTGTCAAAGACGTTGGGAAGTGCCCCAAGTCTTTCTTACCCAAGACCGTCAGGACCATTGGGTCAGTCCGAATGGTGACTTTTGGCGGGCCATGAGTTTTGTGGAAACGGCCCAAGCTCTCCAGGAAATCACGACCCCTGATCAGGCGGAAGAGGTGGGCTATGCCTTGGGTATGTTTCACCATCTAATTAGCGATCTACCGGCGGAGCAGTTGGCGGATACCCTGGAGGGCTTTCATATTACCCCTCAATATTTACAGCAGTTTGAGCAGGTGCAGGATACTCAGGTTGAGTTGACGCCTGAAGTGGAATATTGTCTGCAATTTGTGTGCGATCGCAAACAAGATACCAATATTCTCGAAACGGCTAAAGCGGAGGGCAAACTCCGCATCCGTCTAATGCATGGCGATCCTAAGATCAACAACATCTTGATGGATACAGAGACCCAGCAGGCGGTGAGTGTGATCGATCTCGATACGGTGAAACCTGGGTTGATTCACTACGACATTGGTGACTGTCTGCGGTCGGGCTGTAACCCCTTGGGAGAAGAAACGGAACAGTGGGAAATGGTGCAGTTTGATCTCAAGATGTGCCAGCGGATTCTACAAGGATATTTGGCGGTCGCTCAGTCTTTCCTGACAGACGATGATTATGACTACCTTTATGATGCCATCCGCCTGATTGCCTTTGAACTAGGGCTGCGCTTCTTTACGGACTACCTTGCAGGCAATGTTTATTTCAAGGTCAACCATCCAGACCATAATCTCAACCGCGCCTTAGTTCAGTTCAAACTGACGGAGAGTATCGAAGCCCAATCCGAAGCGATTCAAGCCCTGATCCAATCCTTGCGATGACTGCCTTTACCCTTCAGCCCTTTGGCGAACCCCACCCCGAGATCACAATTGCAGGCACCTTAGAGCGAGAGGGGCATCAACTTGCGATCTCATACACAGTTTCCGGCAACTTAAATCAGGTAATCGTTCCCCCGCCGTCGTCACCGACTCGCCAATTTGATCTGTGGGAAGCGACCTGTCTGGAATTTTTCCTAGGGCAGCCTCACCAGCCCAATTATTGGGAGTTTAATCTTTCCCCCGCCGGAGATTGGAATGCCTTTCACCTTGAGGCTTACCGCCAAGGCTTACAGGAAGTTGAGGCGATCAAGGCGCTGCCGTTCCAAGTTCATCACCAGCAGACCGCCCTCACTTTGTCTTTAACCTTTGATCTCAACCAAATTATGGCTACTTCCCCTGCTTTAGACGTGGGGATTTGTGCGGTGATTCAATCTCCTGACCTGCCCCTGACCTACTGGGCATTATGCCATCCAGGATCTGAGGCTGATTTTCATCAACGGGATAGTTTTATTCTGGTGCTCTAACCTCTGACTGGTGGAGAAAGCAGGTGCCGGTAATCCATTCTCAAAGTATGGATGCCTACAGATGATTTCCCTCTCACACACCTGAGAGTCACAAACTTACGAGTTTTTACGGTGGCAACAGACTGCTTTGCGCTTTTACCTTAAGACTAATGCCAATAATGGTCGTCCATTCGCCGTTCTTCTTCTAAACCAGAAATTATGAATGTACAAGCTCCAACACCGCCAATAGTGGTGACCCAAGATTGTCACGTGTTGATGATTGAAGAAGAAGAAGGGGTTCGCTGTGTATTATTAGAGTCCCCCACCTATTCTCTAGGGCGAGATAAGAAAAATTCCATTGTGTTGCCTGCGTCCAAAGCAGTATCTCGTTTTCATGCCATGCTGTTGCGTATCCCTGGTGCCAATAGTTCTGGCTATAGCTACCGAATTGTCGATGGAGATGCAACGGGTAAGCTCAGCACCAATGGTGTCGTCGTCAATGGTGAACGTACAACCTCTCATACCTTGGTCGAAGGGGATGCCGTTATGTTGGGCAATGTTAAAGCGTCCTATCGCTTAATGACCTTGTCTCCTTCAGGACTGAACCAGGTGAGTGTCGAAGGATTAGATATTCGCAGTACCCTGCCCCATGTTTTCAATCCCCACGCCACTCTGACCAGAGAACATGCTGTTCCATCGGGCATGAATAATACAATGCCCCCGATCGAAGAAGATTTACCGCCCACCATGTTTTTTAAGAAAGCCCCCAAGAAAACAGCACCTTAATGGTGGCCTATAGCCTGAGAGGCTATGATCCTTGGCATACGGATAACTGTTCCTGGGGATGACTGTCTAAATAATCAGCCAGCCAATGGCAGCCTCGCTGTAATAAGGCATCCAAATGTTCTTGAGGAGTCTCAGACAGTTGCCAAGTCTGAACGGTTCCATCATTGGCGACGGACGTCAATTGCTGACCCTTACTGTCAAAGCTGAGATCTTGGATCACCGTAGCGTGACCATCAAATTCCATTTGTAGGTTTCCTTGTAAGTCCCAAATTTGGATATTGCCATCTGTTGAGCCGGTGGCGATGCGTTGGCCATCAGGACTAAAACGGAGACGATACACAGAGCTTGGATAATTGCGAAAAGAAGTGAGCAGTTGGCCCTGTCGTGTCCAGAGACGAATTTGACCATCTTCCGATGCGGTGGCGAGGGTCTGGCCATCGGGACTAAAGTGACCGTCATACACTGCCCCTTGGTGATCGGGCAGTTGAGCTATCAGATCCCCTGTTAGGGTCCATAATCGGGCAGTACCGTCCTCAGAGGTGGTTAAGAGGTGTCGAGCATCGGGACTGAAGCGAACGCTATAGACCGCCCCAGAATGGCCTTTCAGTGAAGCCTGCTGCTCTCCCTGGTGATTCCAGAGTTTAACGGTCTCATCCCGAGAAGCTGTTGCTAGGAGATTGTTTTGGGGGTTGAGTTGGATATTGTAAATGGTATCTTTGTGAGCTTGGAACGTTTGGAGTAGCTTGTCTTTCTGGTATAAGTGAACGGTGCCTTGCTTGGTGGCTGCTGCCAGTAGTTGTTTTTGAGCCTGGAAGCTCAGACTCGTAACAGCATTGACCTGACTTTGTAGTTGTTTGAAGTTGGGTTGGGTCGGTTTCCCGATTGACATAGAACCATTCACCCAAGCTGTGATTAAATCCTGGCTGTCAATACTGAAATTCAAACTGGCGATTCTACCTTGAAGCTGCCGCTGTTGTTGCGCGAGCCAAGTCGAACGAACCTGCCAGATATGGGCACTATCTTCATCATTGGAGGCGGTGGCCAGGAGATTCCCTTGGGGACTAAACCGAGCGCTATAGACAGCGCCTTGGTGCCCCCTCAATACCTGTAATGCCTGTCCAGATTGATCCCATAGCCGAATGGTTTTATCCCCGGAAGCAGAGGCTATCCACTGACCTGCTGCACTAAAACTAACGTCGTAAACGGCCCCTTGGTGGCCCCTGAAGATCTTTAAGGGTTTTCCTTGGATGCTCCACAATCGCACCGTTTGATCCGCCCCTGCCGTGACGAGTTGCTGCCCATCTGGACTAAAGCTCACATCATAGATAGCGCCTTGATGTCCTGTTAGAACCAATAGCTGCTTGCCAGTAGGGGTCCAGATGCGGATTGTCCCATCCCGGGAGGTTGTGGCAATCCTTTGGCTGTCGGGACTAATACTAATGGCATAGATTGAGTCTTGATGCTGTTGGAATCGCAAACGTTGACGCCCTTGGCGATCGAACACAATGGCGGTGCCATCCTTCGAGGCTGAGGCGATATAGTTGCCGTCTCCACTCCAACTGAGGTCATAGATATCGCCTTGATGTCCTTGCAAGATCTGTACCGTTCGTCCCGACCGGGTCCATAAGCGAATGGTTCGATCTTGAGAGGCGGTAGCCAGAAGCTGTCCATCAGGACTAAAGGCAATATTGTAGATATCGCCTTGGTGTCCAGTAAGAACCTTTTGGGTTTGTCCTTGCAGGTTCCACAGGCGGGCGGTACCATCCCGAGAGGCGGTGGCAATCGACTGGCCATCGGGACTAAAACTGATGCTATTAACCGTGGCTGTATGACCTTCTAAGCGGTTGCGCTCCCAGATATGCTGCAAGATTTCTTGTAAGGCGATTAAGGGTGTGGTGGTGGGATAGCTTTGTAAAGACTGATGTTGACTCACAAGAGGCCGGAGATTTTGACCGGATTCCAGGGCCGTGAGTAGGGCTGCAATCTGGTCAAAGTCAAATTGCTGGAGTGCACTTTTACCGGCCCATTCAATGGATTGGGTTTGGGCAATTTGTTGTTGCTGCAAGGCATGGTTCACCCAGATAGAGGTCGAAATGGCACCTATCAAGGACAGAGCCAGAATTCCTGTGCCTAACCGTAGTTTACGTTTGGCGTCGGCATAGGCTGCGGCTAGGGTCTGTTTGGCTTGTTTTTCGGCATCGAGTTGGGTGCTTAGACGCTCTAAGTCTCTCGCCTTACGCTCATTGTCAATGGCGATTTGCTTATCTAAAGCTTGACTGGCCGCTAGGAATTGGTAATCTTGGTTGCTGAGTTGCTGCTCTTGAGACCAGTCAAAGGCATCTTGTAAGGCCTGACCTCTTAGCAGGCGAGAGGTATCTTGACGGTCGGATCGTTCCCAGGCCTGCATCATTTCCGCATAGGGGCGCAGGGCAGCCAGTTCCTGTTCTATCCAGCTTGGGTTGAAAATGTGACGGTAGATACGGTTATAGACGGTTAGTTGCCCTTGTCGACTGACCACTAACCCAGACAGCTGGAGTTCACTGTGGGCCGCACTACCATCGGCAACCACGAATTCTTGGTCTAGGATCTGGCGATACAGGCCCAGGAGTTGTCCTGTGCGGGCTGGGTGGTGTTGGAGTCGATCACGGATCGTGCGTAAATGGACGGGCTCGTCTTGGGTGGACCAATGATTTATGACGTGAGATCGCACCAAGGCTGCAATACTATTTTCCTCTTGTCCTGCCGGGATTTTAGCCTGTTTCTGAATCACTAATTGGCACAGCTTCTGAGATAGAAAAGGTTGCCCCCCAGTCCAGGCTACTATGGCTTGCAATACAGCTTCTGTATTGGACGCATAAGACTGCAGTCCCTGCTGGAGTGGCCGAGCTTCTTCTGGGGTGAATCCAGCCAGTTCGATCGCATGGCCAATATTAAATAGGGTTTGGGTTTTATCTTGAATCAGATCAGAAGGGGTCGCGACACCAAATAAGGCGAAGGTTAACCGGTTATAAACGCCATTCTCTGCTCGTTGATTATAAAACAAGCGAATTAAAGCAAAAAAGTCATCGACGGAGAATGGAAGGCTGAGAATTTTGTCAATTTCGTCAATAAAGATAAAAATCTTACGGTCAGGAACGTACTGGTACAACACCTCATCGATAAAGTGCTTTAGCTGCTGTACAGGCGATAAATAAGCTTGGGCCTGTAGCCATTGCTTGAGGTTAAGCTGGTCTGTCAGAGCTAACCCTTGCCAGAGTTGAACCATCAGACTGGCATACCACTGTTGCTCCTGTACTTGGCTACCCGGCAGGGTCATATCCATGGAGACACAGGAGTGCTGCTGATCGGCCAGATAGTTCATGGCCCGGACTTTTAGGCTCGACTTCCCCATTTGGCGACTGTTGAAGACATAGCAGAAATCTCCCTGGCTGAGGGCTGCTAACAGTTCATGATCGGCTTGCCGGGTGACATAGGAAGGATGGTCGTAGCCTAAACTACCGCCAACTTTATAGGCTGTCGAATTCATGATTATTCAACGGCATATTGGCAAAGTACTGACGATATAGCTCACAACTGGGCTGGGCATAATCCCCTGTGAGACTGACTAACCCCATGCTTTCGAGTTGATAAGCTTGAATCGGTTCTAACCGGACCTCAGGAGATTCGGTCACCACTCGATACATGGCGGTGGCCAACTGAGGCTGGCCCTGTAAGGTATTCCACAGCCCCCGTAGATGGGTACTGTAAATACTGCTTTGGGTGGGAGCTTGTTGGAGTAGATGATTCAGCTGGAGCTGCTGGCGGCGTAGGGCATCAAAAGTGAGATGGACCAGGTAAGGATGACCACCAATGAGGGTTTTCAAGGCTTGAAAGATGTCAGGAGACTGAATTTCTAGCTTGCTATCCAGATGATATAGACGGGCTAAATCCTGCATTTGTTCAGGTGTAAAGCCCCAGAGTTTAATCGGCCACCCCACATTAAAGGGGGATTGATGAGCATCTAGCTCAATGTAAATTTCAGTGGAATGAGCAATGACTAATCGAATTTTCTGCCAAATGGCCTGAGTATTCGCCTCTTCATTCCAAGAGCGCAGCATGGGTAAAAAATCTTGAGCAATGTGAGGATATTCAAACAGTCGATCGACGTTATCTAAAGCTAGGACAAGGGCAACATCAACGTTGGGTAACAGATAGGTTTGAAAGTACGTCTTGCAGCTCATTAAGCTGCCATATATGTCTTCAGCCCAATACTGATCAAGTTGGGGAGGCAACCCTAATTCGCGGCAAATATTGGCACAAAACCATTGCAAAAATTTATCCAAGCTAGCGAAAATAGACGTTTCAGCTTCGCGAAAGTTCAGATAAATTTGTTGATATTCTAAAGTCTGTGCCTGAAATAAAAGCTGGCGCAGCAATGAAGTTTTACCCATTTGGGCAGGGGCTTTAATCCGAACCAGAGCACCTACTTGCTGAATGGCTTGAGTACAGTCGGCTTCAGTGGGGGGTCTGTCGATGTAAAAGGGAGAGTTCGCAGATAGAGGCGTTCGGTAATTCAAGATAGGTAAATCTTGAGGCAAGACCGCTGCTCGCATTTGCAGCCATTTGGGATACTGTATATCTTGCAACCAGTCTCGCAAAATATTGAATTTTCCTGGCCCTTTACTCAATAAATCTAGTTCAGCACAGCCATGATCTGTTTGACTAGCAAAAGCAGAATAAACCGTAGTCATTTGCTTTTTATAGGATTCATGGCTGGCTGCCTGGGCCAGGGGCCAAACCTCTTTATCGGGTTTGCGCCAATGCTCATAAGCAAAACGAGTCAGAAAAATATTTTTAACTTTGCCCGTTAAGTTCACTTCTTGAGCGGTATGCTTCAAGAAATCATCCCATTGGTGAGGTTTCATCTATTTTAATGACCCACTCAAGTCAGGATAGATAATCTTTTGGGAAGGTTGTTCATCTCTGGTTTGTATCGGTTGATTGGAAGGTCTTGAATTCCACTTGCTTCTACTTTTTTCCACTTCCAGATTAATGAGTTTCTATTTATTTATTCTTAGATTTTGGCTGCCATTAGACTGACATGCCTGGGCTTTGAGACTAATCTAACACTTGAGAGTAACCGATAAAGCTGAGTAATAAAGCAATGGCTAAATCCTCTGTGATGTTGGCTGCTGCTCTGATGGGTGCGACAGCATTTATGTCTCCTGTCCAAGCAGTAATCCTAAGTCAAGAAAGTACACAGCAAGTCCAAGAAGAGCAAACCTCTTCATTGATTGCGAATAAAACACGATCCCGACGTCATAAGCGCTACTGTTGGCGTCGATATGGTCGACTCTATTGTCGAGATGATCACAATTCCAGTCGTAATGATCGTTGGCGTCAGCAAAAGCTGAAAGAACGTCGTCGTTGGGAAAAAGAGCGAGACCGCCGTTGGCGAGAGCGTCGTCGACGCTCGGAAAAACGCCGTCGTTGGGAAAATCGTCGCCGAGATGAAGACTATTGGCGGTCTCGTCGTCGCGATCGCGACTATGAGAATGAGAATTGGCGAAAAGGAGATCGACGAGGTGATTTCCAAGATAAGCTAGACCGCTGGCTTAATCGTGGCCGTGATGATGACGATTAAGCGCCATTCATTGAAAGTGTCTTAGTACCCCAATAAGCCCGTGTAAATGTTGCTCAGTAGTTAGATGTCTTCTAACTACTGAGCGATTTTTTCATCAGTATCTCTAGGAAATGCGTTCTATTCAGTGTCTGAGTCTAACTATATGTCTGTGTCTTTGACCGAAGCTTTCGCCCGAGACCCTGATTGGAACATTATTCCCATAGCTGATCGACCCCGCGCTCAAGAACTTGCTACTCTCATTTGCACACAGGTCGATCTTCCCCGAAGCCAAAAAGGAGAAGAATATTATGGATGGCTGATCGAATTGAACAGAATGATTAACTAAAAGCTAGGTTATTTAGCCACGCACCCATTAATCGCAGGGAGGATACTTACAGTCAGGATTTGTTTGCTGTGGCGGTGCTTCAATCGCTGAATGGAAGTTGGCTCTGTAGGCAGAGACGCTGAACCCGCTAATCAAGACAAGGCTAAACGATATCAATAGAGTCTTGAAATTCATAGCAATAATGGTGCCGTTGGAGGGACAGCCTGAACACTGGTGAAAATGTAAATTCGAAAGCGAGAAATGGTGTCAGTATTAAGCCAATGATTCCCGTTTGCTTTCTATATCAAACATCTCTATTGTATGGTTTTTATTTGTCTATCGCAATAGTGTTTAGGGACTATTGATTGAGCTGGCTTTATTCTACTTCTACTAAATACTGAGTGGGCACATAATCGGTGAGCCAAACGCCATTTTCGGAACAATAAAAAAGATAGCCATCAGTTTGCATTTTTAGGGCATTAATTTCTAACACAGTGGGCTTGCCATGTCGTCTGCCTACTGCGATCGCAATTTCGTATGACGCTGATAGATGAACGTGTTGACGCCCAGAAGGGAGTAAGCCACTCGCCATGATAGACGCTAAAAACCGTGTGGCTGTTCCATGAAATAAAACAGAAGGTGGTGTCAAAGGTAATAAATCTAAGTTGACCGGAATGGAATGTCCTTGGTTAGCTCGAATATATTGCCCATCTTCACTTAATTTAAAACGCTGCTTATCATTAGAAATAACCACTTTTTTGATGATTTCTTCAGATAAAGAATGGTCATGTTTGTCAGCACATTGAATTAAGTCAGAAACGGCTGCCCAGCCACCCGCATTAAGCTCTAAATCAATGGCCTCTGGCCGATGGCGGAGAATATAGCTGAGAAACTTGCTCACAGCTTTTAACGGTTGGTCCATATTTGAAGAATGCCATTACGAATACTGTGAGTCTGCAAGAGCCGAATTCACGGACTTACTATCCATCCAGACGATTGTAGTCAGTGAATTGGATTAGTCTGTCCCTTGGATCAGTTGAAAGCCTTTCAAACTTGGACCCACTTGTTCTGAAAAGATAACAGGTCCAAAAGAGTGGGCGACTTCAATCCCTTGGAGATGGCGGACAGTCCAGGCATTACAATCAGACCAAATCACATAATATTCACGACCTGGGTAAAACTGCCCCCTAAAATTAGGGACTTGTGGATAGGGGACACTCCGTTCACCATCCTGACGCTTGAAGCTTTGCTCTAACGTTGTAATCAGATCATATAGTTGTTGCGCCGAGACTTTCCGATGATACAGTTGCCGCGCGTGCTTTTGGGCCGACAGTAGCGTGTCTCGGCCTCTCAGGTACATCACTGACTCCGTTGGCAGGATGCCAGCTGTGAGAGTGGCCAGAAACGAGGTGTCGGATAGCATAAAAAAATGCTTATCCCCCCAGCCATACTCAACATAACGGGAGTTTGGTGAGTGGGGAGGTCCCAGTGCCCAGCCCTGGGGTTGTTCAATGAGAATAGCGGTATGAAATCCCCAATTGACGACATAAAGATCATATTCCGCCTTTTTTAATGGGTTGATATTGGGTAGTTCAACTTCTGGAATAGGGGGTGTCCAAATCGCCATATATAGGGCAGGTACGCCCCACAAACCACCATTAAGCAATAACAAAATACCCAAGCAGCGACGCCGTTGTTTGAGGACGCCCCAAAACTGTCGAATTTTTGTCCGCCAGAGTGGATGGGTGTGCATGAGGATTTAAATAGGGTTTAACGTAAAAATTGAATTGCATTCCCCTTGGTCCCAAGATAGGATGCCAAAGTTGCAGACAATATCAAAAAGTTAGGATTACCATGACCAAAGCCATAATGGAAACCAATAAAGGTACGATTAATCTTGATTTATTTGATCAGGACGCCCCTAATACCGTCAAGAATTTCGTTGATTTAGCGAATAAAGGGTTTTATGACGGTTTAGCTTTTCATCGTGTCATTCCTAATTTTATGATCCAAGGGGGATGTCCCAAAGGTACCGGTACAGGTGGACCTGGTTACACCATCAAGTGTGAAATTAATAACAACAAACACCAAGCTGGAACCCTATCCATGGCCCATGCTGGCCGGGATACAGGCGGCAGTCAATTCTTTATTTGTCATGCCCCTCAATCTCACCTAGATGGGGTACATACCACCTTTGGTCTGACCCAAAATATGGATGTGGTGAATGCGATTCGCCAGGGAGACAAGATTCTATCGGTTAAAATTTCTGCAGAATAAGCTGAAAGGCGTGGATCCTAATTGTTAATGGCTGCACCAGGTGCAATCTGCTCTAGAGACAAGTTAGGGCATTCCACGCCAGAAGCCTTTTGTAAGGCTTGGTAACTCACCTTAATGCCCGCCTTCTTCATTTTTGAATAGTTACTGATCAACAGCAAACAGGTTTCCAGTTTGATACGGGTTAACTGGGAACGAGCATGTCTCTTACAAGCTTCCATTCCTGCTGATTGAGTATAGGTAAATGAGCCGCCTAGGGAGCCGGTATCAAAGGGGCCAATCCCATTCCCAAATACTGAAACGGCTAAGCCACTCGTGGTGCAATCGCTTAAACTTTTACCGACAATTGACTTTCCCAAAGGGCGTTGGCCAGATTGTGAATTCGTTAAGACACCACCTTGAATGAGTTCCAGCTCTGGACTGGCATCTGCTTCAGCTGTATTGCCAACGTCAATATTGTTTGTCCTAGACTGGGCAAAACCGACGATAGGAGTAAATGATACTTGTACGGCCAGTGTAAGCATCACTAACAACCGTCTCTGTTGTATGACCGATTGCTTTGATAGTGAGATGTTTGCTAGCACTGCCTTGGGAACCAATAAGTTTAAAAGCTATAGCCTGTTATGGCGTTATTGATGATTAAAGACTCATTAAAGTCGAACTCTTCGCGCACCTCAATCTCGATCTGACGAGTAATATTTGCAGTTTCAATACTGACACTAGTAGAAGTTGCTCCGTAGCTATAGTTGGTTTGTGTTGTTGTGCCGTTCTCGCTATTAGAGGTTTGGGTCGAGCCACTACTGCCATCGGTGGTCAAAGACACAGAACTCTGACTATTTTGCGTAGAGTCATTGATACTTCGCTCAACAAGGGTATGTCCAGTGGGCGAGACCTGAAAAGTGGTAACGGTTGTGGCGAAAGCACCTTGTCCTAGGGCTGGCCTAGCTCCGACAGTGGTTATCGCAAATAGAGTGAGATAGAAAAGTTTCACGTGATATAACCAACGACACTTGCACAACAAAGCATCTCTACGCAGCTAATCATTTGTCTTAGACTGTCAGAAATTTTTAAATTGCACATTGCTCACCTAGGGTAGGCAAACTTTTGGAAACAGCAAATGAGCATAAACAAGAAGTATCAAATCAAACTAGATTTAAGCCAACTTGATATATTCAACGCAATTTGGATAATAATCGAGAATTATCGGTAGGCGTTAAAGTTTTGCTGTTGAGTAGGGGCTTGTGAAGGCACTGGGTGATTTGGGCTTTGTTGGTGCTGTTGATTGAGTCTGGGGTTTTGTTGAACCTGACGTTGGTTCGGTGAGATATTTTGGAGTTGTTGAGGCTGCTCAGGTTGTTGCGGTTGATAGAGCACTGGCTGAGGACGAGCCTGGGGAGGAGCTGTACGGCCCAATGGTCCAGGGTTGTTTGCCGGTGCGATCGCACTTTGAACCACAATCGGAGGACAATCCACACCACCAATTGTTTTTAGAGCTTGATAACTGACTTTAACGCCAGCTTTAATCATCTTGGAATAGTTGCTGATCAGTAACAAGCAGTTCTCTAACTTGGCTTTGGAAAGCTGTGTTTGGGCATATTCGTTACATGTTCCCATACCAAAAGAATGGGTATAAGTGAACGAACCACCAATACTACCCGTATCAAAAGGGCCAATTCCATTGCCAAAAGCAGAAGCAGCAATACCATTACTGGTGCAATCTGCAACTCCTCGACCAACAATACTTCGCCCTAAAGGATGAGTATTGACCTGTGTATTAACCAAAGAACCTTGTTGATTCAAATCGACAGCCGGATTCGCTGTGGATTGGGCATTGTTGGGAGCATCAATATTATTAGTGGTTGTTTGGGCTAGAGCAGAATGAGATGAAATTGCTAAAAACCCAACAACTGATGCACAGAAAAGAAAACGAGGGCGCATAAGTGAATTCTCCTGAATTATAAAAGGGGCAACGGGATAACGTTGCCCCAAGAAATATACTTAATTCAGTTAGAACGAGAAACCACCTGTTACTCTGTGGGTTTTGTTGATTCCAGAGTAATCGTAGCTGTCTGTATTGTGTACGTTGGTTGTTCTGGAGAGCTTACCATCTTCAGTTGCAGAGCTGATAGTTGAAATGGTTGAGTGGTCAGTTTCCTCAAACCAGACCCCATCTTTATCTCCAGATGTGGTGGTAGTTGCATCAACATGCTTAGTGGAGGTTGAACCTGCCCAGGTTGTAGCATCGTAGGTCTCATGAACATTCACATTGGTTGTGGAATGACCGTTAAAGATGCTCTTGACTCTATAGCTGTTCTCAACATAGGACTCGCCAGCTGCAGCAGGTAATGCGGCAGCGCCAAGGGAGATTAGGACCGCAAGAGGTGCGATTTTTTGAAGTTTCATGAGTAGTTACCGCTGAAAGTGTTTAGTAGCAATGGGCTTGGTGATGAAAGCTCGCCCAAGAGATAAGTGCAAACAAATAAAGCCTGCAACAGAATTAGCATTAAAAAGCAAAAACACTGACACCAGAATCCATCTCATGTCTTAAAGCACCAACTGCTCATAAAGAACATCCCCCTGTTAGTGCTTGATGGTGTATTTTTGCTGTCAAATCAACTTGCCTAAACCATCTAGATCAGGTAGTTGAACTTTAATAACTAACGTTGCAATACAATATATTGCCCGTGTTTTGCGTTTCAAATTACCCCATGGAACAAAACAGCGAAGTTGTAAATCTAATTGAATTACAACACCGAATACCTGATTTGCTCTGACAATAAATAATTTAATTCACAAGCAAACTGTAGTCTGGATTTTTTTGCCCCTAGTGCTTTTTCACAAAATATTCACTCACCTAGAGAAAAAATTAAGAGATATCTTTTTTAGCTAGAGAGTATGAGACTATACCTAGCCTTATACTTCAGATCTTTAAGTAGAAATGGCATCATTTTATAAAGAAGATTGAAGTTTATAGTAGTTTTAATTAGAAGTTTCTTTCTCTTGTAATATCTCTGTTTTGTATTGTGTTGGTACAAGAGTATTTACTTATTCCCTCAGACAGAAAGGCAAGGATGTCTGAAGGAATAAGTAAGCGTTTGGAAGAGGCCATAACGCTTGTGTCATAGTGATGAGCCGAAAGCCATCATTCAATCAGCTTTGAGATAATCTCTGAATGGATTGCCCACCTAGTTGTAAGTGTGTCTGTGATAGGAGTTCAGGTATTTTTTCAGCATGGGGGCTAGCTCTTAAGCATTCCTTCAGATCCAAGTTGGACAAATGGGTTGCTTTTTGACCGGGGAACCAGTGACTGGCTTGCCCTAGGAGGTTGTAGCGCATCTTGGCATAGTCTTGCATGTCATAAGCTAGAGCTAGATTTCGCAACCATAGAATGACGGGAATATTGATATTGCCGGGCGTTTGCTCATGGGTTGGCAGGCCTTGATGCCAAGTGTTGACCCAGTCTTCGCCTAGGGTTGAGATTGCTGCTGCTTGCAGCCGCTCCAAGATCGGTGGTAGCAAGGTCTCTGCTTGTTCGAGTAGCTCCAATGTTTTCAGATGTTCATCAAAATCACTGGGGCGAGCTGCACCCAAACTGAGGGTATGGACTTGGGGATGACTTAAGCAGAATAAGTCGTTGAATACTATGGGGCTGAGGGGTTGGCATAGCTCAACTAACTTTGGCGAAGGTTTATACAACATGCCCCCCTTATCCGAAGGACTAATAATAAATACCCCGACATCGTGTTGGGTCGCAGCTTCAATCGCTGCCCAATTGAACTGGTTGATGTAATACCAGTGCAAATTGACGTAATCGAATTGATTGGTCTGAATCGTTTCTACGATTAAATCGGTGGGGCCGTGGGTAGAGAAGCCCACAAACTTGACCTTGCCTTGTTCTTGCAATTGGCGGGCGATATCAAGACATCCGCCAGGGCGAAGGGTGAACTCCAGTAATTCGGGGGTATTAATGCCATGAATCCCTAGCAAGTCGACATAATCGAGTTTTAGGTTTCGTAGCGATTGCTCAAAGGTCTTACGAAATTCTTGGGACTTTTCTTTGGGGGCAACCTTAGTTTGAATAATTAATTGATGGCGAGGGAATGTCGGTAGAATTCGGCCAAGCTGAAGTTCTGAAGTGCCATAGCCTCTGGCCGTTTCAATATGATTAATCCCTAGCTCAATTGAGCGACGAATAGTGGCGTCGAGGTTGTCTTGATTGGCTTTAGGAACTTTCCAGCCAGGTTCATCTTTCCAAGAATGCTGATATCGCATTCCACCGCAGGAAAAGACGGGTATTTGCAGTTCTGTTCTGCCAAATCGACGATACTGCATGGTTACCTAGCCTCCGTTGACTAAATCCTGATGGATGTGAGCTTTATTTTGAATTTGTGGGGGGAAACGTGGGTGTTGTGCGGACTTGTAACCAGACTAAATAAGTCCCCAAGATCAGGGCGGTCAAAGATTCCAAAAGAATGAGACCATTCATTTTTCAGGTCAGATCCCAGATAGGAGCATAGAAGTAATGCCCCAGGGTTAACTGCCCCATTGCAACATAGAGATATAACAGCCCAAAGGCTAGGGTTCGATGCCCTTGCTGCCAGCAGATATAGCCTGTTATGCCAATGGGCGTCATCACAAACCAAAGAATATCCACTAGCAAAGGATTAAACCAAGTCGGTTCGGGATATTGATCAAAGAACAGAACGTTGTCGACATAGTGCAAAATCGAAGTCACGATGCAGACCACAAGCATGGCTAATAACCAGTGGGTATGGTTCTTAGCAGATTGACGTTCGTGCATAGGGCTGAATAGGGAGCTGGTGAACAGATGCGATCCGGAATTTATATCTTTTGTATTGTAGGCAAGATTATTCCTGGATGGCGCTTACGGCTAATATCCAGAGGATAGACCCGTCATCACTCCATTCGATCTGCTGAGGAATGCCATGATAGTGAGTCTCCAAGTCTCGGGCAATTGAAGCGATTTTTTGTACTAATTTTGAGGGAAGCAGTTGAGGTGCGCTAAGGGCCTGGGAACTAGCCTCTTCTGGAACAGAAACCCGAATCTGTTGAGTTTGGGGATGCATCAATGCCTCAGCGGGAGTGGAACCTGGACCACCAATAATCACCACGGTAGTGGGATCACTATTTTGGATGTCTTGACTCCTGACCAAGCCACTATATTGACCTTTGACTTGGACTTGAACCATGACCGCAACTCCAGAATCTCTAGAATTGGGAGAGGACGGAGTTGCACTATAGGCCGAGCGACAAGCTCGAATGATCTGTGCTAAAGCTCGACGAGAAGTGATTTGGAAAACAGGTTCGGGGGGAGTGCCACTTAGCATAGCCCCAATAACACTAGATCGAATCATTAGGGGTTGGCTAGGGCTGGGGTTGAGGAGTTGAATCAGTGGATCCGCGTCATCACCTGGGGACAGCAGCCAGCCTGGGGGCACCTTGTATCCCAAGGCTTTGAGCTGGCTGAGAGTAACGGCTAAGGACCCAACTTGGTCTGCATTGAGGGAATGGTCTAACGTACGGATGTTGCGATCGCGTTGAAAGAAACCGAATAAATGGGCATCATTAGCTCGATCTAGGGGCATTAACTCACCTGAACTTGAACCCATCGAAGGGGAAGCCGGGGGCTGGGGCACTTGCTCATCCGCCCAAGCTAGGACAAAACTGAGGCCCATGGCCGCCATAATCTGCGAACTTTGTTGGGTATATAGTCCGACGAGTAGAGGAAACAGGACTAATAGCCCCAATCGTCCAATGCGCCTTTCGCGCAGCAAGGTAATACCGATGCCTCCGATTAACAGCATCAAAAATGCAATCTGCCAGCTATAGATCACGCCACCAGCGATGATGCCCAGCAGTCGTTTCGATTTTCTGAGCCAAAACTGCCCACATACCAGGGCAATTAGGGCAATGATCCACCAGGTCGGATCTCGGGGAAAGTAATATTGAGCTAAACAGACACTGGCGATTCCTTTACTGGCCTCTATCCCCATCTCTAAGAATGTTGCTCCATAGCGCCATGGGGTTCTTGGAGGGATAGGCAGGTGTTGATTCAACCATTCCGATGCTGGTATGCCCCCCAACAAAGGACATAGGACAAAGATGAGTAAGCATCCCCAAACTTGGATTAATGTCATAGGCTATTTAGCTTTAGGGAGATAACCGTTCAAGGGTCCACTGCTGATCTGTATATCGATAACAGAGTCGGTCATGCAGACGGCTGGTACGTCCTTGCCAAAATTCGATCAGATGAGGGTTGATCCGGTAGCCCCCCCAATGGGGCGGACGAGGAATTGGTTGGTTCTGATATTTCTGTTCCAACTTTTGGAGACGCTGGTCCAGAATATTGCGATCGCTGATCACTTGGCTTTGTTCCGATGCCCATGCCCCTAGTTGACTACTTCGGGGTCTACTCTCAAAATAGGCCTCCGTTTCTTGATCACTCACTTTTATGACTTCCCCTTCAATTCGGACCTGGCGTTCTAATTCTGCCCACCAAAAGACCAAGGCCGCCCAGGGCCTTTGGGCCAAATCTTGTCCTTTGCGACTGAGGTAATTCGTATAAAAAACGAATCCCTGTTGGTCAAATCCTTTTAATAACACCATGCGCGCGGATGGCTTACTGTCTGCCGAGACTGTCCCTAAAGTCATAGCATTGGGCTCTGGTAATTCTGCTTGGACAGCTTGCTCAAACCAAGACTGAAACTGAAGGATGGGATTGGCATTGACCTCTGTTTCTAGAAGAGCCTGCTGTCGATAATCACGGCGCAGATCTGAAATGGAGGTTTGTGTTGGATCGATTAAAGACATCAGGGCTTGCTTACTCGAATACTCATAATTTCTTAGGTATAACTAAACCTGGATAAACTTGGTTGACCGCTGATGGACAGGCGCTCTTCAATTATCGGGCATCCCCATCAGCATCGATCTAAAATTGGCTCAATCTCTACTCAAGGGCAAACTGGCACGTCCAGATACAGATGAAATGTTTGTCGTCCTCTCTGGCTCTGTTGCCATTGACACTGAGAATGGCAGTTTTAACCTGGTCCAAAATGATTGTTTGGTGGTTAAATCTGGCACACAACACCGCGCCAGAACAGAGTCAACGGCGACACTGATGACCTTGATTCGTCCAACCCCTTAACTTCTTGATCCCATCTTGGTCATGAACGCTTTGTCTCTGCCCCTGCAAATACCTGGACTCATATTACGACCGTGGGACATCCAAGATGCAGGAGCATTTCAAAAATATGCTGACAATCTAGATATCTGGCGGAATATGCGGGATGAGTTCCCTTGTCCCTGTACGCACCAGGATGCAGAACGGTGGATTGATCAAGCCCTTCACAGGGCTGATGGACTATATTGGGCAATTGCCACTGACCAAGAAGCCATCGGTTCCATAAGTCTGCTGATCCATGATGATATTCGTAGGTATTCCGGAGTATTAAGTTACTGGGTTGGTCAGCCTTTTTGGAGGCAAGGTATCGCCACAGCAGTGATTGCAGGGATTAGTGACTATGGCCTAACAGAACTCAACTTAATCAGAATCTATGCCAAGGTGTTTAGCACCAACCTGGGTTCTATCCGAGTGTTGGAAAAGAATGAGTTCAAACAAGAAGGATATTTTCGTAAAGGGGTGTAAAGAGGGGCAGTTTTTTGATTAAGTGGTCTATGCAAAAGTTGTTTAGTATCGCCAGAGCTATGGGCGAATTCTCTCGACTGTGAACCTTAAGTTTGGAATAGGGGGCTGAGAGAATCTCACCATGGCAAAACCCTTTGCTTACGCAGAGAGAGGCTGTTGCTATTCTTTACTTCTTGGCAGATACCTCTGGGGGAGCGGCTTTGATAATTCCACACAATTTCCGATCTTGGTCTTTGACCGTAGAATTGGTTCTTAGATAATCGTCTAATAGGTCACACCCTAGATCCATCAAGCGATCAAAGTTAAGATTCCATACTCTCACCGTGCGGTCATCACTGGCGGAGGCGATGGTCTGACCATCCGGACTGAAACTGACGCCCCCCACACGACCACTATGGCCTTCTAGGGTGGCTTTGAGCTGACCGTCCCAGCCCCATAGTTTGACCGTGCGGTCATCACTGGCGGAGGCGATGGTCTGACCATCCGGGCTGAAACTGACGCTCCACACACGACCGCTATGGCCTTCTAGGGTGGCTTTGAGCTGACCGTCCTGGCCCCACAGTTTGACCGTGCGGTCATCACTGGCGGAGGCGATGGTCTGACCATCCGGGCTGAAACTGACGCTCCACACACGACCGCTATGGCCTTCTAGGGTGGCTTTGAGCTGACCATCCCGGCCCCACAGTTTGACCGTGCGGTCATCACTGGCGGAGGCGATGGTCTGACCATCCGGGCTGAAACTGACGCTCCACACACGACCGCTATGGCCTTCTAGGGTGGCTTTGAGCTGACCATCCCGGCCCCACAGTTTGACCGTGCGGTCATCACTGGCGGAGGCGATGGTCTGACCATCCGGGCTGAAACTGACGCCTAACACACGATCGCTATGGCCTTCTAGGGTGGCTTTGAGCTGACCGTCCTGGCCCCACAGTTTCACCGTTCGGTCATCACTGACGGAGGCGATGGTCTGACCATCCGGGCTAAAACTGACGCCCAACACACGACCGCTATGGCCTTCTAGGGTGGCTTTGAGCTGACCGTCCCGGCCCCACAGTTTCACCGTTCGGTCATCACTGACGGAGGCGATGGTCTGACCATCCGGGCTGAAACTGACGCCATTCACCCAATCGGTATGGCCTTCTAGGGTGGCTTTGAGCTGACCGTCCCGGCCCCACAGTTTCACCGTGCTGTCATCACTGGCGGAGGCGATGGTCTGACCATCCGGGCTGAAACTGACGCCTAACACACGACCGCTATGGCCTTCTAGGGTGGCTTTGAGCTGACCGTCCCGGCCCCACAGTTTGACCGTGCGGTCATCACTGGCGGAGGCGATGGTCTGACCATCCGGGCTGAAACTGACGCTCCACACACGACCGCTATGGCCTTCTAGGGTGGCTTTGAGCTGACCGTCCCGGCCCCACAGTTTGACCGTGCTGTCCGAACTGGCGGAGGCGATGGTCTGACCATCCGGGCTGAAACTGACGCCATTCACCCAATCGGTATGGCCTTCTAGGGTGGCTTTGAGCTGACCGTCCCGGCCCCACAGTTTGACCGTGCGGTCATCACTGACGGAGGTGATGGTCTGACCATCCGGGCTAAAACTGACGCCCAATACACGACCACTATGGCCTTCTAGGGTGGCTTTGAGCTGACCGTCCCGGCCCCACAGTTTGACCGTGCGGTCATCACTGGCGGAGGCGATGGTCTGACCATCCGGGCTAAAACTGACGCCTAACACACGACCGCTATGGCCTTCTAGGGTGGCTTTGAGCTGACCGTCCCGGCCCCACAGTTTGACCGTGCGGTCATCACTGGCGGAGGCGATGGTCTGACCATCCGGGCTAAAACTGACGCCCAACACACGACCACTATGGCCTTCTAGGGTGGCTTTGAGCTGACCGTCCCGGCCCCACAGTTTGACCGTGCGGTCATCACTGGCGGAGGCGATGGTCTGACCATCTGGGCTGAAACTGACGCCATTCACACTACTGCTATGGCCTGGTATGCCTGGGGTTTGGAGGGGAAAGGGGGTAGTCGGTTGCCATAGCTTAATAGTATGGTCACTACTAACGGAAGCCATGGTCTTGTTTCTGCTAAACCGAACTTGGTAAATCCATCCCTGATAGCCTACTTGCGCGTTCTCTGAAGTTGGGAACACCAAAGGGGACAACCAATTTTTAAGACTCCACAGTTTCACCATGCGGTCCGAACTGGCGGAGGCGATGGTCTGACCATCCGGGCTGAAACTGACGCCATTCACCCAATCGGTATGGCCTTCTAGGGTGGCTTTGAGCTGACCGTCCCGGCTCCACAGTTTCACCGTGCGGTCCGAACTGGCGGAGGCGATGGTCTGACCATCCGGGCTGAAACTGACGCTATTCACCCAATCGGTATGGCCTTCTAGGGTGGCTTTGAGCTGACCGTCCCGGCCCCATAGTTTCACCGTGCTGTCCGAACTGGCGGAGGCGATGGTCTGACCATCCGGGCTGAAACTGACGCCTAACACACGACCGCTATGGCCTTTTAGAGTGGCTTTGAGCTGACCGTCCCGGCCCCATAGTTTCACCGTGCTGTCCGAACTGGCGGAGGCGATGGTCTGACCATCCGGGCTGAAACTGACGCCTAACACACGACCGCTATGGCCTTTTAGAGTGGCTTTGAGCTGACCATCCCGGCCCCACAGTTTCACCGTGCTGTCCGAACTGGCGGAGGCGATGGTCTGACCATCCGGGCTGAAACTGACGCCATTCACCCAATCGGTATGGCCTTCTAGGGTGGCTTTGAGCTGACCATCCCGGCCCCACAGTTTCACCGTGCTGTCCGAACTGGTGGAGGCGATGGTCTGACCATCCGGGCTGAAACTGACGCCCAACACACGACCGTTATGGCCTTCTAGGGTGGCTTTGGGCTGACCGTCCCGGCCCCACAGTTTCACCGTGCTGTCCGAACTGGTGGAGGCGATGGTCTGACCATCCGGGCTGAAACTGACGCCCAACACCCAATCGGTATGGCCCTGCAAGCGATTGTATTCCTTGGTGTGGTAGAGGGTCTGGGCCATAGCAGCCACTACATCTGCTTTCCCCTGTCCCACCAGTTGGAATTGGTTGACCTGGCGGGCCGCTTCTAGGCCCTTCAAAATGGCTTCTATCGGTTGATGGCTAAAAAATCGAGCCTGGGAGAGGTTGGTCTTGGCCACCACCGTTTGGATTCGCGCTTCTCGCCTACTCTTTTCCGCCCGTTGCCGCTGCACCGCTTCGCCCTGCCGGGCTCTGACTGCCGCAATTCGCTGTTGCTCAGCTTCCTGACGTTTGGTTTCCGCCAGCCGCTTTTGCCGGGCCTCTTCCTGGCGAGCCACAACCGCCTCTTGCCGCTTTTGTTCAGCAATTTGACGCTGCTGAGCTTCTTGCCGTTGGGCTGTTTCCGCCACTCGCCTGGCAATATTTGCCTGCACCCGCCGAAGATCAGCCTCCTGTCGTGCCCTATCGGCTGCTTGGCGTTCAAGGACTGCCTTCTTTCGTTCTGTATCAGCAACATCTCGCTGCTTCACCGCGTCCTGTCTGGCGGCTTCGGCTGCCTGATATTGGATCCAGATAAAGAAAGCTGAAGGAGCCGGAGCCATTAAAAAAGTGATCCCTAGACCCAAGGCTACCCGCTGCAAGCGTTTTTTCCAGTTAATGGGCAAGTGTCGCTTCACCCAGGTCTGATCAAACACTCGGTGGTAGATGGGATTCCGCACCTGTAGGTGCCCCTCGTCCTGGCGCACCACCCCCGACAACCGTAGATGGGACTGCACCAGGGACTGCTCCTCCACCGCTACCGGGTGCTGCTGCCGCCACACCTGCCGATAGGTCGTCAACCCCGCTGCCAAATCTGGCGACCGCTTTGTCAACATATCCCGGACAAACTGCAAATTGCTATCCTGCTGGCTCTCTTGCCCAAAAAAAGTGCGGTCCACCACCGCCGCCACCGCATCCTCAGACCAGTCCTGCGACTCCGACTGCACCAAGGCTTGACATAATCGCTGGGTCAGATAGGGATGTCCCTCCGTCCACTCCAAGACCCAGCCCAGCACCTCGCGACTGGGCTGTTCCGCCAACCCCAATCCCGCCATTAGGGGCATTGCTTCATCTAAAGAGAAGTCAGCTAAATCCACTCGCTGGCCGACATTAAAGGGAGTTCGGGTCGGATCTTGAATCAGATCGCTAGGCGTGGCGACCCCCAACAATACAAAGGAAAGCCGCCCCAGTTCAGGTTGGGTGGCCCGCGCCAAATAGAGGTAGCGAATAGCGGCAAAGAAATCATCCGTAAAGTTCAGCCTTAACGTCGAGTCAATCTCATCTACAAAAAAGACGACCGGCTCCTCCAGCTCCGACAGCACCACCTCTTGGAAAAAGCGCGTTAGCCGCTGGGTATCCCCCAGCTCCGACTGGCGCTGCCACCAGGCAATAACATCCGTATCGAGATCCAGTTCATCTTCAATAGTGGTCAAAATGCCCAGATACCATTTATCTGCCGAGACCTTAGTCCCCAACTGCTGCAAATCAATAATGACCGAGCGAATCCCCTCTGCTTCTAACTGCTTTGCAGTCTTGATCATCAGGCTGGACTTGCCCATTTGCCGAGGGGTCAACACATAGGTAAAAATCCGATCCCGACAGAGAACCAAAAGTTCCTGATCCGCTTGGCGAGAGAGGTAAATCCCTTCTCCTGCCTGAACGGTTCCACCCACAACAAAGGGAGTCTGCTCAGCCACGAAGATGCTCCTGAAAATACTCCGCATACAGTCGACACCGAGGCAACACCTGCTGCCCCTCCCGCCGAACCAGCCCCGCCCCTCTAAGCTTAAAAAATAAATGTTCATCCGAGCAGGTCTGCTTCTGAATCACCTGGATCAGTCCAGCTCTTAAAGGCGTTTGGTCATACATCCGAAACAGGTGATAGCGCAAATGGTCGCCAAACGGTCCCCGATCCTCAATCGCCTCAGCCAACAACTGCTTCAGGGTATATTCTTCAGTTGCCAACAGATACAAGGCCCGTCGGATCAAATAGGGGTGGCCTTGCAACCAGTCCATTAGCTGGGTTAGCTCTTTTTTGTTGCAAGGTTGGCCATGACGCTGGTTGAGGTCGGCTACCTGCTCTGCCGTAAAATCCGTCAGCTCTAAGACCTGCCCCACATTAAAGGGAGACTGGGTTAAATCGGCAATCAGTTGATAGGGTTCCGTCGACGTGACCAGAGCCAGGTCGAGCTTTTTCCAAACCTTCTTGCGAGCGCGGTTATTGTGCCAGCTACGCAGCATACCAAAAAAGTCCGACCGAAACTCCGTACCAAAGATCGCATCCACTTCGTCCATGGCTATCACCACAGCAGTATCCAGCTCTTTGAGTAAATATTTAGCCAAATATCGGGTACAGCACCTGCCAGGGCTCAGGGCCTCATTCCAATAGTCGGCCACCCGATCCTCTAGCTCTAACTCATCCGTTAGCGCCGAGCAAAAACCTTTAAAAAAGCCATCAGCACTAGCAAAATTGGTCTGGTCAAAGAGCTGGAAATCTAAAAAAGCAACGACTTTGTCCGCCTCAGTCGCTGCATTCATGACTTGAATCAATAACGAACTTTTGCCCATCTGGCGCGGGCCTTTAATCGTGACGGTCACCCCGTCCCGTTGAATCGCCGATAAGGCCAACTGATCCGTTGGCCGCTGGATATATAAAGCCGAGTCAGGATCCATGGTTCCTTCCGGCAAATCTAGACTTTGGGGCTGGGCCGCATAGTTGGGGGGCGGTACCTTCATTTTCCCCTCAGGTTGACCAGGGTTGACCGTCTGCTCTGCAGCCGTGGGACTCAAACCATTCCCCGTCACCGCCTGCTGTAGCTCCTCAATCAGCGTTGGGGTGTCTTTTAAGCCTTTCCAAACAGCCCAGTTTATGCCATTTAAATAAGCACTCAGGGGATACTTAAATGGTTCAGAATAATCGATGCGTACGGGCAGAATAACGGGTCGCCCCTGTTGCTCCTTGGCCAAATGGTGGGCCATTTCCAGTTCACCCTTCACCATTTCACTCTGGACAGAGCTGGTCGACAAAAACACAATCAAAAAATCGGTGCGCCGCAGCTCTTTCTCGATCCGTTCAGCCCAATGGGTCCCTACCCCCATCCGTTTTTGATCGATAAAGACATCATGTTGAATTTTTAGGGCCTGATATAAGGCTAGAGCCACGGGTTCATCTGGCTCAACATCTCGCTTATAGCTGATAAAAACCCTTGCACACATTACCGGACAAACCTAGAAAAAACTGAGGACAGTGTTACGACGCGCCTGCAAATATTTAGCCAGAAAGTATAGATAACCTATCCAATATTTATCAGATGTTGTGCCCATAATTACGAGAAAAATTCCATAAAATCTTAAATTCTACCTAAACTTCTGCTTCATGTTCCCATTACTTTTATCCCACCCCTTACTCCCTTTCCAAGTCATATGATTTAACGCAAAGGTCAATAGAATTACCTTCCAGTAAAGGCGATTAAACCGATGCATTACCCTCGATATGCCCGCATCGAACCTCTACCAGCAGGCTTTTTTATCCAGAAGTATATATGGAGAACCCGTTCCTAAATCAGGTGCTGCATTCCAAAGCGGGGTAGCGTATCGAAAGCGGAAAGATATTCTCTGGACTTAGTTTGGCTCTATCGTAGAAACAGATATCGTACCGAACCTGATCAAGACTTTGTCAGAACAAGCGTGACTTCCATTCAGATTGCAACAACGGATGACCAGATTCGGGCCTGTTACCCGGTGATGGTGCAGTTAAGAGCGCACCTAACACTCCTCGACTTTGTTACTCAAGTCCAAAGCCAGATGCAGGCCGGGTACCAATTGGCCTATGCATCCAATTCAGAGTGTGTCTGTTCTGTTGCTGGGGTTCGAATTAGCGAAAGCCTAGCTTGGGGCCGATTTTTGTATGTGGATGATTTGATCACCGATGCACAGATGCGATCGCAAAACTACGGACACCAACTGTTAGATTGGCTCATCCAGTATGCTCGTCAGCAAGACTGTGCTCAATTGCATTTAGATTCTGGGTTGCAACGTTTGGATGCCCATCGGTTTTACCAGCGGGAAGGCCTGCAAATCAGCAGCTATCATTTTGCCCTCAAGCTCTAAAGGAGACTGTCATGCCGACTTTTATAGACCAGCCTACGATCATCACTGCTGCTGGGAATAAACCCAAACGGATTGAAGAATTTTGTGGACGAGTGAATTCCAAGCATGACCATATTAGCGTCGCCCGCATGGTATCTCCCGCAGGCTGGCAAGAACCCGGACAAAAACCCGAATTCCAGGAAATGACCGTTGTCTTGCAAGGATTATTGCGAGTTGAATATGAAGGGGGCGTATTGGAGGTGAACGCAGGCCAAGCCATTGTTACAGAACCCGGAGAATGGATTCGATACAGTACACCCAATGGCGCCGAATATATTGCAGTCTGCTTACCTGCCTTTTCGCCCGAGACCGTTCATCGGGACGCTGATGACATCTAAACGTTGCTATTGCTCAAGGTCACTGGGCCAAAGGTGGCGTTACTCAATTCTGACAAAACCTGCTTGTTCGATGAGCTTTTGCCCCTGTTCGCTCAACATCAAGTCTGTATAGGCTTCTCCAATCAACTGTTCCCGGTCTTTATTCTCTTTGACGATGACGTAGAGGGGGCGGGTAATGGGATAGCTACCATCTCGGAAGGCAGCTAAGTTAGGCTGATTACGAGCGGGGGGACAATTTTGGGTTGGCTTTCCCTGTTGGGGTGGTATCCGCTGATCTTGACTGAGACCTAAGGGAATGGGTTTGCCAATACATTGATAGAGCACTTCAGCTGCTGAAGCGTAGTAAATACCGCCAGTGGCACGGTTTAATTGGCGCAAGGCATCTGTGGTGGAGTAGATGGGGACAACGCTAGAACTAAAGGGTTCATTCTGCAGCACATACTCTTGAAAATAATCAGCGGTGCCGGAATCTCCAGATTGGCGAGAAAAAGGAATAATATCTTGATCGGGGCCACCTAGCTGATTCCAATTGTTGATATTGCCTAGATAGATGTCTCGCAGTTGGGCAACCGTTAACCCTGGCACATTTAAGGAGGGGTGAACGACGACTGCGATACCATCCAAGCCGATAGCATGTTGGGTAACTTTGAAGCCTCTTTTGATGGCGATCGCATATTCTTCGTCATTGAGCGGTCGGGTGGATTGGGTAAAGTCAATTTTGCCATCCAAGAGCATTTTGATGCCTTGACCCGAACCAGGCGTGCCCTTGACCGTTTCTACATAGCGTAATTGAAGGTTGGGATACACCTCTGCGATCGCATCTTCAACTTCGGGACGTATCAATGCCCAAGTGGCGCTACCACCATAGTTATAAAGCCCTTCTGGAACATCTGGCACCTCTGAAAAAGTGGGTGTGAGTGCCAAAGTAGCAGCGCCCTGACCGGGGCTGAGCTGGAGTTGGTTCGGCGACCGTAACCATCCCCAAAACCCTGCAATTAAGAGGAGCAACGTCACTAAGGATGCTTTGAGATAGAACTTGCTCAGCTTGGATTTCTGGATAGATGGGGGTTGAACGGGGGCAGGAGGCTCTTCGGGGCTCGACAACCGCTGCACGGAATAGGCCCGCTCTGGCAGGATGATGGTGGAGGTTTGAGGGTTTTCGTCTAAGTCTATGGGACAGCTTTGTCTAGATGTCGAAAACGCCATTTCTGTGGGTGTGGGTAATTTATGGGCCGGAACGGCACCATGGCGATAGAAGGTCATCAGATCGTCGATCAGATCCTGTTCTTCCAGGGGATGATATCTCAATATCTCCAGGATTCGTCTGACCCGACCAATGGCCGTAGGCAAAATATTATCTTGCTGAAATCCAGGGAATAAATCTTCAGCGCCCTGTTCTAGAGCTAATCGCCGCTCAGTGGACAGGACTTTTTGGCGTAACCCTGCTGTCAGGATCAGCTTGAGATCGGGGTAATTGTCGTGATACCACCGACAAACATCAAAGGCATTCAGTTGCTGAGCCCCTAAGTCCACTAACAGCAAGCCAATATTGGCCCGTTCAATGGCATCTCGTTGGCCTGCTAGTTGCGAAAAACTGATTCCGGCAGGCTCTTCAATGACTTCGATCTGCTGGGATTGTAGGGCTGTTGTCCATACTTGAGCCTGAAATTTTAGAGGCTGTAGGAGCAGTACAGATTTGCTGGCGCTATACATTAAGTTGAGCAGTGCGGGCTGCTATTGAGTAAAGACGGTACGCTCGAATTCTGGGCAGGTTCGACATCTAGGGTTTGTGTAAACCGTAAAGCCCAAGTCTAGCCACTGTGTTATTTTATGGCAAATTTCATACGAGTGAAAGAATAAAATGACATGATTTAAGGACTTTTAAATCTAGATCACCCCCGCTACACTTGAAGCGCGGTTAACTCGAAAGAGGATTCATTTGTCCATTTCTTGCAGGAGTCGCTGGGGTGGTAGAACTTGCTCCCTAGGCCCTTACTATGATAGGTACACAGCAAGCACCCGTCTCAATTTTGATTACCTTATAAAGAAGGTGATTGCACACCCCACCCAGGTGAGGAAGATCTGATGAAATCCAAAACTCTCAACACATCTATTTGGTACAGCGTTGTTCTCTCGACTTTGCTATTGAGTCCTGCGTTTGCCCAGTCTTCTTCATCACCTGCTGTCCCTGTCGTAGATCAGCAAGAGATGCAGCGGCTGTTGGAAGAATTGCAAAAGGAACGAGAAGGCCAAAAACAAGCCCAGGCAGAGGCGACTCAAGCCGTTAATCAAACCACAACTTTATTTAACTGGTTTTTAGTGGTGCTGGGGTTGATTCTGGCCACTGCCATTGCAAGTTTGATTCTCCTGCGACGGGCCGTGGTGCATGAGGTCGCAGAGGTGGTGCAAAAACACCTGCGAGAGATGCGGGACTTGAAAGGACATCTGGCGGATGCAGCGGATGCTGTAGAGGTGATTCTGCAAAAGGCCGAAGATCTCGATACGGACTTACATCAAGAGTCGGAGCAGTTTCATCAAGACTTAACCAGCAAGCGCCAGCGGTTGTCAGATATGCTGGCAGAATTTTCCACCAAGCAACAGCAAATCCTCCATAAAATCGAAGGGTCATTGACGGATACGGAAGCTGCGATCGCAACCTTTGAATCCGATTCAACCGCCAAATTTGCCACCCTAGATACGGAACTGAGAACCGAACAGGAAACGATTCTGGCCCATCTCAAACGCCTCGGTGAAGAGATTGAACCCCAGTTGTTTACGGTCGAGTCCGATGCCCAGGCTCAAAAAACAGAATTTCTAGACCGTTTGAAGCAGTCCGAGACAGATTTCAAAACCCAATTGTCCCAACTCTTAAACAAGAGCGAACAGGAGCAGGACAAGATCCTGACACGGGTCGAAAAAATGAGCAATGATTTTGGGCCGCAAATGTCGGCTTTACAAGCCGTTGCTCAAACGGAGAAAGAAACCTTAATTGGCTATCTTGCCACCTCTAAAGCGGAATATGTCACCCAACTGTCTGACCTTCAGCAAGAGGCCCGTAAACAGTGGGAACTGATTTTGCAAAATCTCAAACAGCTAGAAAGTGATTTCACCCCCCAGCTTGAGGAGATTGAAGGCCAGCTCCAGGTGAAGGCGAACGAGAAAAAAGATTCATTCCTCCTGCGTCTCAAACAGGTCGGTACCGAAATTACCCGTCAGCTCACAGAAGCGCAAGAAACCTTCCAATCCCAGGCCAGTGAGACACTGCAACGGCTCCAGGTACAAGAGTCTGAATTCACGACTCAGCTATTCAACTACAGAACTCAGTTAGATACTGAAAAGACCAATGCCCTAGCCGATGTTCAGGCCCTGACTGACAATGCCTCTACTCTGCTGGTAGACCTAAAGACAGAGGTGCAAACGACCCAAGAGCAGGCGGTTCAAGACCTCGAAGCGCTGACCCTACAGGTGTCCAGTCAGCTGGCCGACTTGAAGACGAATTTGCAAGGTTCCCAAGAGCAAACCCAGCAGTCTTTGCAAGCCATAGAAGCGAAAACAGAACAGGATCTAGCGACCATTACAACGGATGCCCAAGCTCGCAAAGATCAGATTCTCAAACAGCTAGCAGCCCTATCTCCAGCCCAGCTCGCTGGAGACGCCGTGGCAGAAATTGATCAGAAATTGCAGACGGCATTGGGGCCTTTAGAGCGCCTACAGGCCAATCATCCCGATCTATTCCTGGATGTTGCGGACTATATCCGGCAAGGAGACGAGCTACTAGCGAACAGCAATTTCCGCCAGGCCCTCTCTGTCTATAATCAGGCGTTGGAGCTAAAAGCCGATGATCCTCAACTTTGGTGCCAACGGGCCGAAACCCAGAGCGGGCTAAAGCTGTTTGAAGAAGCTGTCGGCTCCCTAGATAAAGCGATTGAGCTGACCCCAGAGGATCCTAAGCTTTGGCAACGCCGAGGCCAAGTGTTGAAGGACTTACAGCGATATGAAGGCGCGCTCGGGGCTTTCAAAGAAGCGGCAAAGCTGCAGCCGGAAGAGCCCCACAACTGGATGGACTGTGGCACTTTACTAGAGCGTCTCCAGCGCTGGGATGAAGCCCTCTCTACCTATGACCGTGTGATTGCCATTGAACCGAACCATCGCAATGCCTGGATGAATCGAGGATTTGTGATGGGCATCCTCCAACGTCATGAAGATGCCTTTGCCTCGTTTGATCATGTCGTTCAACATGAATCTGAGGATGCTGCTGCCTGGTTGAATCGGGGATTAGCTCTGCAAGTTTTAGAACGCCATGAAGAAGCGTTTGAGTCCTTTGAACATACCGTTAATCATAAGCCTGAAGCCTATAAAGCCTGGAGCCATCGAGGGTATGCCCTGATCAAGCTAGAACGTGATCGTGATGCTCTGGTTAGCCTCAACAAAGCCCTAGAGATTAATGCGGATTACCCCAATGCTTACTATGGCAAAGCAGTCTGCTATGTCCTCCAAGGTGAGACAGCCTTAGGTTTAGAAAATCTAGAGCGGGCCATCAAGCTGAACCCAAGCTTTCGAGAACAAGCCCGCAGTGATACTCACTTCGTTGATTTTCGTGAGGATGAATGGTTCCGTGAACTGGTCAACCGCTAATAAAGCCTTAAACAAAAGCCCTTCACCAATTGCTCAGTGAAGGGCTTTTGCTATGGAAGTTCAACTAGGACTAGAGAGCGACAGGCTCCTGTTCATCCGCAGTCTGGACATGGACTTCAGGATGGACCTTAGCCAGCATCTCCCGGAGACCATCGCCCTCAATCACTTCCTTCTCCAGCAACTGCTCAGAAATCATCTCCAGCAATTCCTTATTTCCCTTCAGGATAGTCAGCGCTTCCTGGTGAGCCGTCTCCACAATGCCCTTAACTTCCTTATCAATCGCCTTGGCCGTCTCATCACTGACAGCACGGCGAGCATTCATCCCCCCACCGAGGAAGTTATTCTGCTGCCCCTTGTCATAAGCTAGAGGACCTAACACCTCACTCATGCCGTAAGACGTCACCATCTGCTCCGCTAGATCCGTCGCTCTTTGTAAATCATTAGAAGCACCCGTCGTGATACTACCGAAGATGACCTCCTCTGCAGCCCGTCCACCTAACAGAGTGGCAATCTGACCGCGCAGCTCAGCCTCATTCAACAAGAACCGATCTTCCGTAGGCACTTGCAACGTGTAACCCAAGGCAGCCATACCGCGAGGAACAATGGAAATCTTCTCCACTTGATCTGAACCGGACATCTTGGCCCCGACAAGGGCATGACCGACCTCGTGGTAAGCCACAATCTTCTTCTCCTTCTCATTGAGCACACGGCTCTTCTTCTCTAGACCAGCCACCACTCGCTCAATCGCTTCAGCAAAGTCTTGAGTCTCCACCACCTTGTTGCCGCGTCGGGCTGCTAGTAGTGCCGCTTCATTCACCAAGTTGGCTAAGTCAGCCCCGGCAAAACCAGGAGTACGAGTGGCCATAGCCTTAAGGTCAACATTGTCACCGAGCTTCACTTTCTTGGCATAGATTTCCAAGATAGCCAGACGACCCGTGAGATCAGGACGGTCTACCAGTACTTGACGGTCAAATCGACCGGGACGCAGTAGTGCTGGGTCTAAAGTCTCAGGACGGTTAGTTGCAGCAAGAACGATAACAGTTGCATCTCCAGCCCCAAACCCATCCATTTCAGTTAGGAGCTGGTTGAGGGTTTGTTCCCGCTCATCATTCCCGCCGACAAAACCATTTCCACCAGACCGAGATTTACCAATGGCATCCAATTCGTCAATAAAGATAATGCAAGGCGCTTTCTTCTTAGCTTGTTCAAACAAGTCCCGGACTCGGGCCGCACCAGTACCAACAAACAGTTCTACAAATTCTGAACCCGAGATACTGAAGAACGCAACCCCAGCTTCACCGGCGACAGCCTTAGCCATCAACGTTTTACCCGTTCCCGGAGGACCCACTAGAAGAACACCCTTGGGAATCTTGGCACCAATATCAGTGAAGCGCTTAGGAGACTGGAGGAACTCGACAATTTCTTCGAGTTCAGCTTTAGATTCTTCTACACCAGCAACATCATCAAAGGTGACCTTATTGTCATCGCCTTCGACATAGACTTTGGCTTTGTTCTTAGTCACAGACAGAGCACCTTGGGGACCACCACCGCCCATGCCACCACGACTAAAGAATTGGAAGATGGCGACGAAGATAACGGGGGGAATCACCCAGCTTAGTAGGGTGGTGAACCAGCGATTGCTTGGAGGAGGCGTGGCTGCGAATTCAACGCCTTTGGATTCGAGGAGCTTGGGGAGTTCTAGGTCAAAGATAGGAGTGGTTTCTAAAAGCTGAGCTTGTTCAGCTACTCCCTCTTTTAGCTTGTAACGAATTAATTTTTGCCCCACAGACACTCGGGCAACCTGCTCATCTCGGACTTGTTCAATGAAGAAGCTATAGGGAACCCGTGGCACTCTAGGACCCATGACATAGGGTAAGGCCAAATTTGCAATTAACAAGATTGCAGGTAGAAATAGCAGCAGACTTGTAATTAGGTTTGGACGGGGACGTTGAGGCTTGTCTTTAATCGGCATGGTTCGCTCCCTAACTTTTGATAAATCGCTTGTTCAGGTGGCTGGAGAAGCTCCCACTTTATTTGAAGACTCTGTACGTTCTAACCATTCAAATACTTGGTTTAGTTGCTTAAGAGAAACAAAGCCAAACTGCCAAAGAATGATGGGAAGTTGACTCGAAAGATGATGTTGCTGGCGAATCGCAAGTGCGATCGCATCAGCTGGGATCAACAGCTCGTCTCGCAAGTATCGAATGAGTTTGGTTTGAGCAGAATAGTTCATGGTTGAGAGTCGTCAAGGGAGTAAGGCGGAGATTGAATCTCTAAGTTTTGAAGGCAACTTTCTTCATCGTATCGATTTCAGTAAAAATCCACCTTGGACAATCGAAATATCAATGTTTTAGGCTGGGCGACATTAAATCAGTTTAGGCAAGGAGACCTAAGCGCTTGCCATTATCACGGGCAAGACGAATCCAGCTTTGGCGCTGAGTCCGTTCAATACCAATTTGATTGCAGAATTTGGTAATGGCTTTTGAATGCAGAGCGATCGCTTTGCCTCTGAGTTTGGTAAATCGAGGGGTACCAACAGCAGTGCGAGTAAGAACAACGATAGGTGCAAACATAGTGGACTCCGTATGTAACGTTATGTTAACCATACTAATTAAAATGTTACGAATTGTCAAGACTGAGTTTGACTTTTAATGAAGTCTCTGAAGTGAAATCTATTTAGCTAAAAAAGAGGCTCCAGTTAAAATAAAGAGAGTTAAATAGCTAATTAAGGATTTTTATAAGATATAAATCGTTTATTTAATAATTTTTGCTTTAATTTCAGCTCTATATTTTTTAGAATACAGTCTAATAAGGTGTACTAATGCTGTTATTCAAGAATTTTTATAACTCAAATTTGTAAAGTATTTTACAAAAAGCACGGTTAATGTAACGTCATTGTGAACTGAATTGGGGTTGGTTTGAATCTATTGCGGTCCCGCTGCTAGCAGAAGAGATTAGCTCACAATCGTAAATTACAGGTTTAGGAGTGCAAACGTTTGCTCTACCCCATCTGTTTGTAGCAGCGTTGAGTGACCTAGCCTCTGAATCATCGAATAAGGCTGGCGAACTGAGAGTGATCCCCCATGAGAAAATTTCCCGTCTAGGCAAAAGCCTATCGGGATTGGGGCTAATACCAATTAGCACCTAAGAGTGTAATTTTGATTATTTGCTAAGCCAACTCAGTCTTGGATTTCACAAGTTTGAGAGTTACACCTTCAGGCACAGCTTGGTATAAGACTGGCGGGAGGTGTTCTCGCGATTAAATAGCCATATATTCTTGCAGCATCACTTTTTGCGATCGCAAAATCTTAAAGGCTTCTCGCTCCACCCGGCGGACCCATTCTCGGCTGACGTTCAGACGTTCTCCCACCTTGGCTAAGGTCAGTGGATTTTGGTCAATCAAGCCGTATCGCAACGTAATCACTTCCCGTTGTTGGGGGCTAAGATCCTGTAACAGCTTCGTTAAATCAGACCGTAGCGAAGAGGCCGTGGCATATTTATCTGGAGATTCATTCGGATCTTCCAGCAATTCCCACAGTTCTGTATTTTGCTGGTCACCAATCTGAATATCTAAGGAAATGGAGCGGCGAGCGTAGCTGAGGTAGTCCTCAATTTTTTTAGGGGGCAGATCCATCTCTGCTGCCAGCTCCGCCACAGTGGGGTCGCGATGTAGTGTTTGAGACAGTTCGCGTCTTACCTTGCGCAGTTTACTGAGCTTTTCATTGATATGAATAGGGAGGCGAATGGTTCGTTCTTGTTCTGCGATCGCACGGGTCATGGCTTGGCGAATCCACCAGTAAGCATAAGTAGAAAAGCGATAGCCTTTCATCGGGTCAAATTTCTCGACACCTCGTTGGAGGCCAATTGTACCCTCTTGAATTAAATCCAAAAATTCAACTTTAGCTTTGTTGTACTTCTTGGCAATCGAGACCACCAGGCGCAAATTAGATTCCACCATTTTGCGATTGGCTTTTCGGCCTAACTTCAGCTCTTTCTGGAGTTGTGAGACCGATATCTCAGCTTTGTCCGCCCATTCTGCCTGTGTGGGTTCTCGATCTAAGTGCTCTTGGAGGCCCTGTTTGAGATCTTGCAAAGTCATAAAACGTTGTACCTGTTTGCCAAAGATGATTTCCTCTTCGTGATTCAACAGAGGAAACCGACCTATCTCTCGTAGATAGGTCGTAATGGAATCTTTGCTAACAGATGAATTGTTCATGTCTACGGAGAGTTGAGATTATTGGATATAAAAGACCCCAGCGTAAAGCTGGGGCTAATAGACAAGGAAGAAGAGAATATTGGGGGTAGCTATATATTTCGCAAGCTACCCAAGCTGACATTTAGAAATTTAGTAAAGCTGCAACTTGACCGACAATCCCTTGACCAGTCATGACTTCAGTCACGATGGCTAGGAAGAAGCCCATCATTGCTAGACGACCACCAAAAGTCTCTGCAAAGTCGGTGAAGCCCCAGATTGGATTTTGTGTACTCATGTCGTTTGACTCCGTAATCGAAATAACCTTATGTAAATAAATGTAACTGCTCTTGTAACGATTTGTCAAGCATTTGTGTAATCTTTTTTCAACCGTTCTCTAGATATGGGTGAAGTAAATACATTGCTCCAGTTTGCATTGCATTTTGTAGATAATAAAAAACCCAGCGCAATGGCTGGGCCTGGATGAGAGTGATAACACTAATAACTAAATATGATTAGAGAACTCATAACCGATTTACGGATAGAATTCTTCATTACGTAATCAAGGTCGCGGTAACCTTAATCTTTACTGCTTGCCCAGCTAAAGTGAGAGGAGAGACAAACACTAGCGGGTGGAAAGAATTTCTTAGAAGCTAAACCAAGCGATGAGCTGGCCCAGAATACCTTGACCTGTCAAGGCTTCAGTGATGATGGCTAGAGTAAAGCCAATCATAGCGAGGCGACCATTCCAGGTTTCGGAAAAGACGCTAAAACCAGAAGAAGGTTGAGTATTCATTGTGATTTAATCTCCTAAATAGTCAGCTTGTAATTCATAAAAGGTCGAGAGCAAAATAGCGGCTTACATCAAGCCCCAGAAATGCAAAACGCCTTTACCTGTGACTAGCTCAATTACGATGGCGGCATAGAAACCAACCATGGCTAAACGGCCACTCCAAGCTTCAGCAAAGGGATTAAATCCGAAGAAATTATTAGAGGTATTCATGTGTGTGGACTCCGTGGAACTCATGTGTGTTGTAACCTTATGTAAATTAATGTAACAGCAACATAAAGAAATGTCAACGAAAATCTCTAGTTTTTAGGGTGCGATCGTCTTCGAGCTGCTGTAATTCTTTACAGGCTTAGTTTTTAGCTGCTTTATGAATGCTTGACTAGCCGTTGTCGATCATTATCAAGCGAGAGATCGAGACAGGCTTTCTCCACACAGATCTAGAAAATGCCTCACCGTGTTCCAAATATCAATCGCTATGGGGCTGTCGGCTAACGAAGCTCAATGGGTCCCCGGTCGAAATAGATGTCGATGTTCAGGATGATACAGCCGTGATCTCGCTTGAGAATGAGTGGCCTGCAATGCTGGACTGATTAAGTAGAGGGTCGTCCGAATCAACTCATGGTCTTCAGTTGCCTTTGCCATCTCAGATAACGGCACAACCCACATTTGTTCATCGGGCCACCCTAAGCGAAAGCCGATGGCTACAGGGGTATCCGGTTCATAATGAGCCAGCAATTTTTGTTGAGCCTGGTCTACATGGCGGGCACTGAGATACAAACAAAGGCTGGCTTTGTGAGCTGCTAAACTGGCAAGCTCTTCTGCTTGCGGAACTTGAGTTCGGCCACTAATACGCGTCAAAATAATCGTCTGTACCAGTTCGGGTACGGTGAGTTCCACCTGCAATTTAGCTGCAGCAAGCTGGAATGCACTAATACCAGGGATAATTTCGAAGGGAATATCTGCTTCTGCCAAAGCCTGTATTTGCTCGTGAACAGCCCCATACAGACAGGGATCGCCTGAGTGGAGTCGAACGACTGAAAGATGCGATCGTACCTTCTCAATCATCATCGGAACGATATCTTCGAGGGTCTTGGTCGCGGTGGGGATCAATTCTGCTCCGTCATGGCATAGACTCAGCATTTCCTTAGGCACCAGAGAATTGGCATAAACCACTACATCTGCCTGTTGGATAATGCGCTGAGCCTTAACGGTGAGTAGCTCAGGATCTCCTGGTCCCGCTCCTACGATATAAACGGCTGGTAATAGGGACTTGCTGGACGTAGGTTGCTCAAGAAGCTCAGGAGAAGGGGGAGTCATAGGATTTCAATTCAACTTAAATATCAATGAAAAAACAGAGCTGCAGTATCCCATTAAGAGGCCTGCTTAGTATCCGGCAAACTACGCTTTAGCAAATACAACCAGCTCAAGCCGAGAAGGCCAATACCAATGCCAATCAAGCTCACGACTTGAGCAATTCTTAAGGGCCCAAGCATTAAACTATCCGTCCGCAATCCCTCAATCCACAGCCGACCCAGGCTATAGGTCACCGCATAGACCAGAAAGAGCGTGCCTTTTTTGGCTTTAGGGAACCTAAAAAACAATGCCAGCAAGATTCCCAGTACCATCAGATTCCATACCGATTCATAGAGGAAGGTGGGGTGAAAGTAGGCTGAATTTCGATAGGCAAGTGGACGGCGTCCTGTTGGAATGAACAGCTTCCAAGGCAGATCAGTGGGATCACCAAAGGCTTCTGAATTAAAGAAATTCCCCCAACGGCCGATGGCTTGCCCCAAGATTAAAGACGGAGCCACCAGGTCCGCTAATTGCCAGAAAGAAACTTTATTCAGACGACTAAAAATCGTGGCCGCCAACATGCCGCCGAGGATGGCGCCATGAATAGCAATTCCCCCGCGCCAAATAGTGGCCACCTGATCCAAATGTTGACTGTAGTACTCCCATTGGAACAGGACATAGTAAAGACGGGCACAAGGGATGGCTCCTATGACCAGCCACATTACCAAATCACTGATGACATCTGGCTTAATCCGACGGTACGTAGCCAAATGCTGCGAGAGTTGTAATCCCAAAACGATCGCAGCTGCAATCAGGACGCCATACCATCGGATTACCACAGAACCAATCCGGAAGATTTCTGGTCCAGGAGAGGTGAAAACGGCCCAATAGGTTGGCGGCAAATTAACGAACATGGTTAATACACAGGCATGGATTCATCAGGAGCTTTAGCCCCAGTGCATAGTATCGCACCCCATGCTTAAGAACCGTCGTATTGATGCGTAGGTTCATATGGAAAAAAAGGAAGGTATGGCATTGGTCCTGCCTGGTTACTCAGCCGATTGCGCTTGCTCCAGTAAAGATTGCCAGCCTGGTTTCCATAACCCTCGATTTTTCAAGGCTTTGGCATTCACCCAAAATCGAACCGTTTCGTCACAAGCAGCAACTAACTCAGCAAAAACCAGAGAACCTTCATTCTTGCGATTGACAACCCGAAAATGTCGCCAACCAAAGGTTGAAGATTGAGCGGTCCATTTGGAGCCAATCAAATGAGGGTGTTTCTGTTTTTTCACAATCAGACGTCACACTTGGTGACAAGTGAATGGAGCGATTAACAATCAATAATTCTAAAGAGTGACTGGAGACGTTAAACCCAGAGCTGCCAGGAGCTGATCAATATTGCAGTGCTGATTGATCATTTCCTGAATACATTCAACTTTAATGCGCTCATGCACTTGGGCACGTTTGAAGGCTTTCTCGACGATTTCAACGGTGGTTAGGGTATCTGAATCAACTAACAACACGGGGATCTCTAGATCTTTAGCCCGGTTCAGTACCAATTCATTGGGGGGGAAATGCCCGGTCAAAATCAAACAATGGGTAGAAGACTCCAAAGCCGCAAGTTGAAGATCGGTGCGATCGCCTCCTGTCACCACAGCCATGTTTCGACCTTTTCGGAAATACTTTAAGGCAGAATTGACATTCATTGCCCCAATGGTTAGCTCTTCCACCATGAGGTTTAAGTAGTCATGACCGCACAGGATGTCAGCTTGGAGCTGTTGAACCAACTCCGATACACTGACGCTGCGCAGTAAAGCGTTACTAGGCAATACCCCTAAAACAGGGATTTGTTTCGTTTCAAGGAAAGATTGCACTGTTGATTGCAATAGTTGTTGTTGTTCAACGCTCACATCGTTGAAAATGACGCCCACCAAACGATTACCAAGGGTGGCCTTCGCATTGAGCACAGCATCAATCATGGCGAGATTGTGAAAGCGGCTCACTAACACGACTTCTGCATCTAGTGCTTGAGCCATTTGAGGTAAAGATACGTCAAATAGATATCCTTCTGAAAGAGAGCCAGGACCTTCTAAAATCACAAGGTCAACATCATCTTTCTTTTCTAACTGATGTAGTTGTTCTACATAGTTAGTCGCATCTCCATCTTCAAGCTGTTGCTGAATATGTTGAGGATGAATAGATAACAGGGTAGGGTAAACCTGCTCTGGCGTGAGCCCGAGGGTTTCAGCAATGAATTTAACATCAATGTCCAGTCCGTCATCGGCCAATCCCTCAGCGTACGTGCCGATAGGTTTAGCGTAGGCCAATCGGTATCCCTTACTGATCAGAGATTGAGCAAGGCCCAGAATGGCAGCTGACTTACCACTGAATGCTTCAATGGAACCAATCAGCAGATGTTTTGACGCCTTTTGCACTCCGAGAACTCCTCATGGATTAGGGGTTAATCATCTAGCTTTAACAGCTTACGATAGAAAGTCTTGGGAAAATCAGCAACTTTAGTGCGTCGGTAGTTGGTAATGACTTCGATTAAAAAACCAATAAATTCGAAATTCGTAATCGTGAGTTCGTAATTTAAGTCCCCGTCATTATCAAACTGGATGCGGCAACGGGTTAGGTCTGCAGGCAATTTAGAAACATTCCATGTCGCCACAAAGGGAATATTGCTTCCCCCTTCGATGCCCCGTTGCCCTTCTAAGTTGTTATTTTGATAAAGCGAGATCGCCAAAGGTAGTAAATCTCTTTTACCGCCTTGGTAATAGGGCAGGTAGACATTGACGTCTCGTGGGGTAGCAGGTTGAATAGCATCTAAAACTTGGGTCATCTAACAACGTCCTCATTGACCGATCAATCAATAAACCTCATGTATGAAGTATGGGCAAGTCCGTGACGAATTTTACTGTTTGACCTGAATTTTTCTGCTTTTCTCCCAAAATGCTTCCCCTTCTTGAGAAGCCAGAAGGTCAAGCACACCAAATATATAAAGATATATATACAGTTTATGGTATACGTGGTGGGTAGAACCAATGGACCTCTGCCGGTAAAGTTGCTTAGCTGGAACAGAAGATTATGGCTCCCCTAGTTGCAAATTACTATCTGACCTACCGCTGTAATGCACGATGTCATTTCTGTGATATCTGGGCATTAGATCCAGGTAAGGAAGCAGATTTCGATACGATCGAGCATAATCTAGAGGATTTAAAGCGCCTGGGAGTCAAATACGTTGACTTTACAGGGGGAGAACCTCTTTTAAGAGCAGATGTTGGCGAAATCTACCAGACTGCCAAGCAGCTTGGTTTTTACACCAGCATGACCACCAACACCATCCTCTATTTAAAAAAAGCCCATGAAGTCAGAGGGCTAGTCGACTTCCTCAATTTCTCACTGGATGGTCCAGATGCAGAAACTCATGATCACTCAAGAGGGGTCAAGATTTTTGACAATTTAGTCGAGTCGGTCAAGTTAGCTCTGGAGCTAGGTGAATATCCAGTTCTTAACCATACGGTGACGGCTCAGAACTACGAGCGAATTCATGAGGTGGCTGAATTAGGTGCGCGCCTGGGTGTCAGAGTATGGCTGAATCCAGCATTCACCGCTTACGCGAACTATAACAATCGGAAAAATCCAACCCCTGCCATTGTCGAAGCGATTGAATCGAGTGGTAGAAAGTACCGAAATCTGGGCTACAACAAAGCAGCTTTAGAGTTCATCCGGGCTGGGGGGAATGATACCCAAAACCCAAGGTGTAAAGCGGTTGATGCAGTGATCGCTATTTCTCCAAATGACGAGTTGCTGCTTCCTTGCTACCATTTCGCTCAAACAGGCGTACCAATAGAAGGCAAACTGTACGATATGTACCGACAATCCGAAATTGTCGAAGAATATCGTCAATCCCAAGGTCAACTGAAGGTATGTGAAGGGTGTACAGTCTGGTGTTATCTCATTCCCAGTTTCTTCCAAGGCGTTGATAAATATTGGGTCCTAAACCAAGTAAGTTATGTCGGAGAATTCCTGGCCAGAAAACGATTCTTGCAACATGTCTAACGTGAAATCTCCTTGGCCAGAAGACTCGGAACTCCCACAGCTTTCTGATGTGGAAATTGATTACCCCGAAGGTGAAGGTCGGCGACGCAAAGCGGCTTTGATGCTCGCCTTAATCTGGAGTTGTACGATTTCTCTGCACCTGTTTTCAGTCGGTTTCTGGGCTGTTTGTTGCCTGACAACCATTATTAGTATGCACTGGCTGCGGATGATTCGGGCGTCTGCACTGCCTACTGTAGAGCCATTAAGTTTAGACAAAGCTGAAACTGAATATCCCTTTGTATCGCTTTTAGTATCGGCAAAAAATGAAGAAGCAGTCTTAGGGGCTCTAGTTAAAACCCTCTGTAAACTAGACTATCCTGCCGAACGGTATGAAGTATGGATTGTCGATGATAACAGTACTGATAAGACACCAGACGTTCTGGCACAATTGTCTGAAGAGTATTCTCAACTCCATGTGCTGCGACGATCGGCAGAAGATGGGGGCGGAAAGTCAGGTGCCTTGAATCAGGTTTTGCCCTTGACCCAAGGCGACATTATTGGGGTTTTTGATGCAGATGCTCAGGTCTCTGCTGATCTACTCTGTCGAGTTTTACCTCTGTTTGATGATCAGCAGATGGGCGCGGTCCAAGTTCGTAAACAGATTGCGAACGCTGATACAAATTTTTGGACCCGAGGTCAGTCCGCTGAAATGGGATTAGACCTGTATCTTCAACAGCAACGGATTGCAGTGGGAGGAGTGGGTGAGCTTCGAGGTAATGGTCAATTTGTCCGTCGCCAAGCGTTGGCCAGTTGTGGCGGTTGGAATGAGGCGACTATTACCGATGATTTGGATTTGACCTTCCGCTTACATCTGAATCATTGGGATATCGGTATTTTGCCTCTGCCTGCTGTGCGAGAGGAAGGGGTGACCCGGGCTGTCGCCCTTTGGCATCAACGGAATCGTTGGGCAGAAGGAGGATATCAACGGTATTTAGATTATTGGCCCTTAATTATTCGTAACCGCTTAGGGCCCCGTAAAACCTTTGATTTAGTCGTGTTTTGGTTTGCTCAGTATGTCCTTCCCACTGCGGCTGTGCCTGACTTGGTGATGGCCACAGCCCGCAATCAGCTTCCTTTGTTAATGCCGATGACCAGTGTGACTATGTTGTTGTCCTTGGTGGGGATGTGGAATGGGTTAGATCGCATTCGTAGAGCTGAACAAGTTGCCCCTTCACCGTTTGTGATGTTCTTACAAACGGTAAGAGGGACTCTATATACTTGCCATTGGTTTTTGGTGATGGCCTGTGTCACGGCCCGGATGTCCATTCGACCAAAACGCTTGAAATGGGTAAAAACCCTTCGTCAGGATGACTACCAGATTTATGTACCTGATTAGCTGAGGCAGTTCGAGGGGTTTGATTGAATGCCGCTCTTATCACTGAGTCCGATTAGGTAAGCGTCTTTCAGCTTCCATAAGCCTACGTAACCCGAACATAGGTTAAGTCCTGTCATAAAAAAAAATCGAGGCGTCAATAGGCGAATACCTTCAGCAAAAAGGATCAAGCCCATTAAAGAGGGTTTTTGGATGGCAGTAATTTCGCTATCCCTTTTTCTGTGCAAATAGCCTTTAAGGGTTGGTCCCAAGATTCAGTGGGAAGTTGCTCTAAGAGATCTCGTTCAAAGACAATTCCGATGGTTGGGATATCAGCCCAACTGGGTGAGGCTAATAAGCGGTCGTAATATCCACCGCCATACCCCAAGCGATACCCGTTGCGATCGCAAGCCACAGCTGGCACCAAAATCAGATCAATCTCATCAGCCGATAACTCAGGAAAATCTGGATAAGGTTCCCAAATTCCATACTTACCCTTTTGCAGCATTTGGGAGTTTAGGGGATTACAGCGATGCCAAATCAAATGCTGTCCCACACATCGAGGGAGGCCCCACTCTCGGTCTTGTCCTTGTAAAAACAGCCAGCTTAAATCGGGTTCTTGTCGAAATGTCATATAAGCCAAAACGGTTTTGGCTTGCCCCCAGAGGGATGAATCTAGTAACTGCTGGCAGAGAGTCTGACTAAAAAGACGCCATTGCTCAACAGGCATCGATTGACGCTGCGTCAGCAATTGACGTCTCAAAGTATTCTTGTCGAGTTGAGGATTAGAGCCAGAAGACTGCACTAAAACTGGGTTGCCACCAATAAGAACAAACTATCCACTAGCAGCGTGCCCAATACAGATCCTGAGAAAGCCCACCAACAGAGCTGGTCTTTTTGCCCTGTCCAGGTATCCGGGGGCAGTAAGGGGCGAATACTCATCACACAGAGTCCAACCACTAAAACCATCGCCCAAAATTGTCCCCAAGGGGTTTGGGTATGCTCTAAAGCTTTTGGCAATAGTGCCATAGCTTCTGTTTGATCCGTTTGAATCAAGACTCGCCAGGTGGGCATTAAATCCACCAGGAAGAAATACACATCCGTGACGGTTGAGCCAATCAAAGACCCTAAAAAGAACAGAGAGCCAATTTTAAGACGGGAATTGAGTAAGGCCCAAATGGCGATGGGTAAACCAATCGCTTCCATCGGCACGTGCCATAAAGGCTCTGCTCGAAACCAACCCCAATAAATTGAGCCGGAGAACCAGGCCAAAGCAAAGCCAAACAGCAAATCACCCCAGATTTGAGTTTTGTCTTGACGCATCAACCCATAACTTCCCAAAAGCCACCCTCCTGTGGCCACCAGACTTAGCCATGGCCAAGTCCTCACCAAAGGCGCTTGGATCAGCACAGGTAAGGACACCAAAAACATCGCGGCGCTGAATAGCATCCAGCTCTGAAACGTCCCCATGCTTTGAATGGTTTGCCTGAGGGAGCTTTGAAAAGTTTGTTTCAAGGATTATTCTCCAGATTTTTTCAAAGTTATAAAAATGCTAATAATTCAATATGATTGATTAGGCAATAATCGTTAATATTCGTTAATATTTTGCGTTTATTGAGTCATCCTTAAGGTGGCATGTAATTCAGATTAGTGTATCACGGGAAGGTCTGATGGCTGTGCCTTCTACAACCTAGCTACAACTAGCTCTCCTGCTTGAATTACTAATAATTAATTAAACATATCTCCTCAAATCTAATGCGCATTATTTTGCAAAGAGTTAATGAATCACGGGTCGAAGTTGCGGGTCAAATGATTGGCGAAATTCAAAAAGGTCTCAATTTATTAGTAGGAATTACCCCTTCTGATACGGAGCAAGAAGTGGCTTGGATGGCCCGTAAATGTTTGGAGCTACGAATCTTTCCCGATTCGTCGGGCAAGCTGTCCCAGTCTGTCCAAGATATAGAGGGCGAATTACTCGTGATTAGCCAGTTTACATTGTATGGAGATTGTCGGAAGGGGCGGCGGCCTTCCTTCGATCAAGCGGCACCCGGTGCCATCGCAGAAAAGATTTATGATCAATTCGTGGCCAAACTGAGAGCCAGCGGTTTACAGGTCGAAACGGGACAGTTTGGCGCCATGATGAATGTTTATATCGAAAATGATGGTCCTGTAACTTTAATTTTGGAACGAAAGGCTGAAAGGCAAATACCATAAACCCCCACTATTCTTTGCCCCAAAATAATGCCTGCTTACAAGCTCAAAAAAGGGGATATTCAAGATAGATGACGTTAGGGATTGCCATTTCTAGCGGAGTTGAGTCAAACTGCCTGTGTGGTAATCAATAGCGGGTCTCTCCAGAATTATGTGCGGTATTGTCGGTTACATTGGTCCTCAGACGGCCAGCGGAATTCTGCTCTCAGGTCTACAAAAACTGGAATATCGAGGTTACGATTCAGCGGGGATTGCCACTGTGTCAGAGGCCCAGCTCCAATGTATTCGGGCTAAGGGCAAACTTCATCACCTGGAAGAGAAGTTGGCCAGTTGGGAAAATTCGGCTGTTCTGGGCATTGGCCACACGCGATGGGCCACGCACGGCAAACCTGAAGAACATAACGCCCATCCCCATCGAGATGCTCACGACCGCTTGGCTGTGGTGCAAAACGGGATTATCGAAAACTATCGAGACCTCCGAGAGGAACTGAAAGAGCGGGGCTGTACATTTCGCTCTGAAACCGATACAGAGGTTATCCCCCATCTAATCGCGGAAAAGCTTGACGCTCTGAAATCGGCTGGAAAGCCTTCCCTACTAGAAGCGGTTCGACAAGCAGTCAATCAGTTGGAAGGCGCATTTGCGATCGCAGTGGTGTCCGCTGACTTCCCAGATGAACTGATCGTGGCTCGTCAGCAAGCCCCCTTAGTGGTGGGATGTGGGGATGGCGAATATTTCTGTGCCTCCGATACACCAGCTTTGATTCACCATACCCGCACGGTCTTAAACCTAGAAAACCAAGAACTGGCCCGCTTGACTACTCAGGGGGTCAACCTCTACCACTTCGATGGTAACCGGGTTCGTCGCCCACCCCACACCCTCAACTGGAATCCAGTCATGGTGGAGAAGCAAGGCTTCAAACACTTTATGCTCAAGGAAATCTATGAGCAGCCAGGGGTCGTGCGCACTTGCCTGGAACAGTATGTAGATAGCAGCTGGCAGCCGGAACAGGAGAAAAGTCCCATTCGCCTGAATTTAGCGCCAGAGTTGACTGAGAACCTAGAAAGCATTCAAATTATGGCCTGCGGGACTAGCTGGCATGCCAGTTTGGTGGGCAAGCATCTGCTGGAACAGTTGGCAGGTATTCCAACGGTGGTTCAGTATGCCTCGGAGTTTCGGTATGCACCGTCACCCTTGACGGCCAATACCCTCACGATTGGGGTTACTCAGTCCGGAGAAACCGCCGACACTCTAGCTGCATTAGAAACGGAACAACAGCGTCGTGCCCAGCAACCTCCTCATTTACAGGCTCGTCTGTTAGGTATAACCAATCGCCCCGAAAGTTCTCTGGCTCGCCTAGTGCCCGCTATTATTGATACCCATGCCGGGATTGAAATTGGGGTGGCAGCCACTAAAACCTTTATGGCTCAACTGATGGCCTTTTACTTTTTGGCGATTGAGTTGGCCCATCAACGCAAAACAGTTCCCCCCCAGCGCTTAGGTGAAATTATCAATGGTCTGCAACAGCTCCCTGCCCAGCTAGAGCAGGTTTTAGAAAGTCAGGAGCGCTATGTGGAAACCCTGGCCCATGACTTTGTAGAAACCCAGGACTTTATCTATATCGGTCGAGGCATTAATTTCCCCATTGCCCTAGAAGGAGCACTAAAGCTAAAGGAAATTAGCTATATCCATGCGGAGGGATATCCGGCAGGGGAGATGAAGCATGGTCCCATCGCCTTGCTCGATGCCAAGGTACCAGTGGTTGCGATCGCAATGCCAGGAACGGTCTTTGAAAAGGTTCTCTCCAATGCCCAAGAGGCACGGGCACGGGATGCTCGGTTGATTGGCGTTACTCCCATGGATGAGCGGGAAGCCAAAGAGACCTTTGATACGTTGTTACCTGTACCTGCGGTGGATGAGATTATTTCGCCATTACTGACGGTGGTGCCGTTGCAGTTGTTGTCCTATCATATTGCCGCCCTGCGGGGTTTAGATGTGGATCAACCTCGCAATTTGGCTAAATCCGTGACGGTTGAGTAATATTACTCAGACTGATTTCTTGCCGTCTCTTCAGCTCTTTTATAGACGGCTAGAGGATCTATCAGCATGTCACCCGGTTGAGGTTCTAAATCAGCCGTCGACAACAAAACTCTTCCTTTTTCTATATCCATCCAAGTGATGATAGCTCTGACCCAAGCATGTCGTCGAAAAACTTGTTTGGGATCGTCAATAGGATCATGAGAAATAGCGGAATTAAGCAATAGGGCAAAACATCCTCCAATATCTACAAAAACACCATCGGGTTGAATTTTATGAACTTTACCGTCTACGATCTGTCCAACTTGTAGAGTTTCCAGACGTGCTTGGCGTTCATGATAAATATGTGCGGGATGGCGATGACCTGAAAAATCTAGTTCGCCTATTTCTTGATGGATTTTAGACTGCCTTTCTTGATACCAATGTAAATCAATTTCGTTTACTGCCAGATCAGTGATGAGATTCTCATAAAAACTTGAGAGCTTGTAAGCATCAATTGGTCGTCCATATACCGCTAGCAGAAGAGATGTGGAAAGATCAGCGATAAATTGCCGTAAGATTTGTTGGGTTACGGTCAAGTACTTTTGTCGATGTTGCTGAGCTTCTTGAGCATTTCTGTCTTCACCTCCTCCATATATTGCTAGCCTTTGCTCCCAGCGATCATAAGCAGTGTTTTCTGGGGTGAGTAAGTTGTGCCAATTAATATTACTAAGATTGTCAGAACTTGACCACCGAGAACGCTGATAGTGGAGATCAATAAATTCAATAATGCTATTAGTAAAAGCTAAAACTAGGTTGCTTGGTTTGATGAAAATTTTGAGTCGCGTTTGGTCTTCATAAGACATCCATGGCTCAATCCTAAAACAGAGAAGGTCTGTCTCAGTACTTTCTGCAATCAGCTCAACTCCTCGACCTTCTTCATTGATTACCATTTTGGCGGGAAGATGAGAATCTCGAATTTTTCCTAGCCACACATAAAGCTCTGGATAAGGATCAAATACTGAGGATGTGTGAATGACGGTACAAATCTCATCAGTCTCTATATGCATAAAGATCCAACCCTTGGGTGACTCATTAACTTTATTTTGAGTAAAGAGGACTTTCATCGTTAATGATTGAAGGTTGAAAAAATTTTGGAGAATTTAGAAGCTGAAGACAAGAAGTATTTGACAGGCTAATCGATTCTTGAGTTCTCTGGAGATCGGGTATATCGGTGTTTAATCCCTACTGGAAAGTAGGTCGGATCGCCGTTAGCCAATAAGTGAATCTGTGGGGTTTGATAGCTTGCAGGAACATAGTTAGCAAATTCACTATTGAGTCTGCGAAGCTGTTGCAAGATGGATTGAGCCATCGCATGCTCTCTGGCTATGCTAGCCGTTTGACCTGGTGCAAGTTCTACATAAATCACTAAATGAGAGTTTTGATCGGCATCCGTTTGCACCTGCATCACAAATTTGCCTGTGACCCAATCGCAAATCTCCGGCTGTTCTAGACCCACCGTCACATTCTCTGGATAGATATTGGCCCCAAAAAACGATACGGTGAAATGAGAGCGGCCAAATACATAGACAAAGGGTAGGGGGCGAATAGGGGCATGGCCTTGTTGTTGCAATGTTGTAATCGCATCAAAGCCATGAGCCTGCAAAAACGCCAACATCTGATCGTAGGGGAAAATACCACCGCGATCGCAAATGTGATACCGAATGAGGGGAATTCCATTATTACCCGAGAATAGAAGTGTTCCCTCTTCAGTGACTTCGAAATATCGACTCGTGGGATCGTACTGAACTAGGGTCGGCAAGCGAGCTTCCCCAAATACCTCAGCTGCAATATCTGGATGATTAGCCAAAAATCGACGAATACAAATGCTGAGCGGGGTTTCATTTCCCAGTACCCCGGCATCTGCTGTGCCATACAAAGAGGCCGAGTCAAAGCAGGAGTTAGTTGAACCGACCCGCGTCCCGATTAAATCTCGCCATGCTTCGCTAAACACTTCCCCGGCCATCACCCATTTGAGATGGTATTGAGGCCACGGAACCCCTTCTGTCAGTCCTGTATCAATGACATCCTTGAGAAATGGTGGATATCCCAGCAGTACAACCTGCTCAAACATCGGCCCCAGGGCTTGTACCACCCGCAGAATTTCAGTTTTATTATTGCCAGGCGTAATCACTGTGAGGGGATAGCCTTTACTGGCTAAATGACGACAACAGTTGGCGGTATACATCCCTCCTACCCAGGTCCCTAAGGCAAAGCAAACCACCGCGAGAGTCCGCTTTTGATCTGCGGCAAAGCTATCGGCAAAAATTTGCTCAAAACGAGTCGCAATTTGATATTCATCAGTGATGAAGCGCGGCCAAAAGGTCGGTTCTCCCGTCGATCCAGAAGATACCGCCATCATGTCACAGGTCTCCAACTTGCCGTCACGACAGAGACGAGGCAGTGGAAACTGCCGTAAATAATTATCTTTAGTCGTTAGAGGTAGAGTGACAAAGTCTTCTAGCGTCTGAATTTGTGTAGGGTCAATCCCCTGTTGTTGCAGGAAGTCTTTGTACGCCGGAACCGTCTGGGCAACCCGATGAAACAAAGATAGGACTTGCGCAGAGACAGAAGTTGGGGAAACAATCAGCTCCTCTAAGGACGTGTCGAGGAACGTCTGTAAAGCCTTAATTGTATTCCGGAGAGAGCCAGCCATAGAGAGAGAGGAAAGTACTCCCCTTATCTTGGCAAACCGCTAGCGTTCGAGTCGATATTATTGAGACTGAAATTGTAATTCTTGAGATGCCTGGTCAGAGGGTCCTAATGTATCAGCAAAGGAGGGGATATGGATCAAGGCATGTTGATTGCGTCCCGCATCCTTGGCTTGCATCAAGGCTTGCGTGGTTTTATCCACTAACTTTGTCATGGGGATATCATGGGCAGGTCGCACAAACCCGATCCCTATACTGACAGTGACATATTCACTAATGGGGGAATAGATATGTTTGATTTTTAAGGCTTCTATGGATTCGATACAGCGCTGAGCTAGAGGTTCGGAATTAGCGGTATTCGGTAGCAGTAGAGCAAAGGTTTCCCCTTCAAATCTGGCCACCAGGTCTGCAGGACGCTTGAGAAGAGATTCTAATTGAGACGCAATTTTTTTCAGACAATCATCGCCAGCAACAAACCCATATCCCTCATTAAATTGTCGGAAAAAATCTAGATTGATCAGAAATAGTGTCATGGGAGTCTGCTCACGAATCGCTCGCTTCCACTCTTTATCCAAACAGTCATTGAAATGCCGTCGGTTGGCAATAAAGGTTAACTCATCAGTGGTAGAGATCAGAGAAAGTTTTTTGTTGGCTTCTTCTAATTCCTTGGTGCGATCGCGGACAACGGTCTCCACAATCTTCGACTGCCGTAGGATAAAGAACACATAAGCTTCAGCCAGCACCGTAAATACTAAACCAACCCAGAACACCGCCCAGGGTAAGCCACTTCGCTTCTCATTGAAATAAACATTAGAGGGGATAGCAGCGATAGTCCATTGCTGACCCGCAATAGGTTTGAGATCGTATCGATACTCATGTTCAGACAGCGACTGGCCTAATTTCGATTGCCGAGCATAAGGAATGTTCTGATTGGCCGTGTCAATGAGTTGAAGGTTGATGGCATCAACAGCACCCGGTTGAATAGCAGCATTGACCAAATCACTGATTCGGAAGACCCCCAAAACCAAACCTTGCAAACGTTGGCGTCTGCTGTCTAATGTGTTGGGTTGGTCTTGATAGACGGGGATGAAGGTGATGAAGCCTTTTTGGTCTTCTCGCTCCTGCACCAAGGTCAAATTAGTTGTGGATTGGACCATCCCCGTATCTATTGCTAAGGTGATAGCTTCCATGCGACTGGCATCGGATGCAAGATCAAATCCTAAAGCTAATTCATTGCCTGCAAAGGGTTCCAGAAACGATACTGGAAAATAGTTTGATCGTTTCTGGGCACGAACCATCTTGCCTTGACTGACCTGTTGGGTAATTTCAAAAGCAGGATAATCTTGTTGCCGCTGTTTGATAAAAGTTGCCCGGTCTGCATGTTTAACTTTAGGTACCCATTCCAGAGCTTGAATATCTTTGTGACGAGCTAAGAGGTTGTGAGTGAACTGTTTGAATTCTTTTGGTTTGACCTGATCAGAACTATCAAACAAAAGTTTGAGGCTATTAATGACTTCCATCTTGGCATCAATATTGGCCTCCAAGCGATGGACCTGCTCATTGATATCCTGCTGAAAATCTTTCTGAATAGATTGAGTTTCTAGATAATAGAACTTCGTTGCCAATAACGCTGATAGACCAATTCCCAATATTCCTGTGGGAATAGAAATTAACGCTATTTTTCTGTTCAAAACGAATACTCCCCTCTGGATTACTTACAAAAACAGGTCGATAAAGCTAGATCAGTCATCCATCGGGCGTAAGCAAAGGATCGGGGATGCATGGCTCAAAGAAAAACGGGTCAAGGACAATAGATCCTGTACCCGAACCAAAAAACTATCATGACCCTACCATCGCAATTGCTAACCGTGCTAGCCCATGACGAATTTCTAGAACAAACTGAAGCACTCAAAGTATCAACCAGCCTGAGTCAGATGGTTTATATCGTTCTGCAAATGGGCTTGTTTCTAGCTCGCTGTCTTCTGGAGGATGAACTCTCAAGGCGCGCGAAAGCAGTATTTGTATGGCCTGTATGTACTACCTGCGGAACCCGCTTACATTCGAAGGGATGGGAATCTCGTCAGATGCAGACACTGGTAGGCACTATCTCTTGAAAGCGACGGGTGGGCCGTTGTCCCAAAGGATGTCCAGGCAGTCTGTTGACTCCCCTGGATCAAGCCATTGGGATTGCCCCCTATCAGCACAGCAGCGAAGAACTGGTGCGTCTGGGCTGCTTGTTGAGTCTGTTCATGCCCTATGAACTGGCCAGTTGGATGCTGGGTCAGTGGAGTGGTCTATCCGTGAGTCCATCCAGTTTGTGGAACTGGGTGCAATCCGTGGGTAACAAAGCTCAGCAGGAATTAGAAGCTCAACTCAACGCTCAATCATCAGGGACTCAGGCCCCTTGTGAAGCGATTTCAGAGATGTTATCTGCTCTACCTTTGGCCATTGCCGCCGATGGTGTGATGGTCCCCTTTCGCCCCACCCCGAACTCACCCAAGGGAAAAATCCAGTGGCGAGAAGTCAAAGTCGCCATCTTAGCTCGCCTGGGAACACGGGTTACCCGAGCTAAAAAGGAGGTCCCCCAATTACTGCGTCGAAGACTGGTGGCAGTATTGGGCGATATCGACCAGTTCATCCCTTTACTTCAACTCGAAGCTCACAAACAAGACTTTGAATCTGCTCCAAAAGTCATCTGGCTCAGTGATGGGGGACGAGGCTTCTGGCGAGTCTATCGCACCTTGTTCTCTCATTGTGCTGTGGCAGTCCTCGACTTTTTTCATTCAGCAGGCCATCTGGCACGAGCAACTAAAGCGATGTTTGGAGATGCCCGCTCTGCTCAAGCCCAAGCCTGGTTCCGGCACTGGCGACACCAATTGCGACACGGGCAACACCTACTTGTATTACGGTCCTTGACGATATTGATTCACTCACAACTGTTAACGGGAAAGTCTTTTTCAACGTTGCTCCAGGTGCAGGCTTATTTCCAACGCCATCATAACCACATCCGTTATCGGCACTTTGAACAGCAACAGATTCCTCTCGGGTCAGGAATGGTTGAAAGTGCATGCAAGTGGTTGATTCAGCAGCGCTTTAAGGGAGTTGGCATGCGCTGGAGTGAGGATGGTTTCAACCATTTACTGATCTTGAGAATTGCCTGGGTCAATGAACGGTTTGACTCCTTATTCCCAGAGGTGACCATTCCGAAAACTAAGGCATCCCCGATCCGCTAAATACGCCCTCATCCATCCTGTTTCATTGGGCAAGTAATAATTATCATTCTGTATAAAAAATAGGGACTCACCGACTAGTGAAAATATTATTATTAATAAATCAATGTTGTCCTACGCCTATTTTGCCCACTTAACAGAGGTAAATGTAACAATCATTTTATGCTTTGCTGACGAAATAAATTTATTTTTTCAGGCAGCTAAAAACCTAAAGTCATTAGCCACTTTGGTTCCTGGATAAAGGTATAAGAACCAAAGCTCACACAAGTAGAATAAGTTTTCATAAAAATGATTTTTATCATACAAAAGTTATACAAAAATGCATTAAAAATATTCATCTATATTTAGAAGATTATCGATATGTCTTACTGGGGGCATGTTACCCAAGTGTTGGCTCATCGGTGTGCTTATCTGAATGGCCTAATGGGCTTGCAAAGATGCCATGCTTCCCTCTTGTGGTGGCTCTTAGATGTCTGGGTTAGTACGAACATTAGCAGATAATTCTTGTGCCTTGTCCAGTTCATTCCGGAAAAATTCTACTGAATTGTCACTTGTCTTGACACTTGTAAGTTGCGTCAATAGAAGTTTGAATTTATTCTGGAAAAATGAAAGTGTCAGCATAACGACTGATGGCTATACCATTTCTTTTATGAACTCAAGGATTAGCTTTACGATATCTATTGCGATGGCAAGCTTTAACTGATTGTTCATTGCTAAATCAATAGTAGTGGCCGAGAGTAAGAAAGACGCTAGGATTAAAAACTTTTGTCAGAAAATAAGATCGAATATACTGCAAGACCTCTGATAATAAGCGGGTATTCTAAGTAAAAAAGTATTCATGACAGTGTCGTCCTTGCCGATGTCCGGGGTTTCCGGCCAAGAAATCTATCGCCGCTTAGCCAAAAATATCCAAACCGTTGTCAAAGGACAGAAGCCTGCCATTCGCAAATTATTGGCAGCCTTTGTTAGTGGTGGGCATGTGCTTTTAGAGGACTATCCCGGCACGGGTAAAACGACCTTGGCCAAAGCCTTGGCCCTATCCGTTGATATTGAATTCAAACGAATTCAATTTACCCCTGATCTACTGCCCTCAGACATTTTGGGTGTATCGATTCTCAATCCCAAAGACCAAACCTTTGAATTCCACCAGGGCCCCATTTTTGCCAATTTGATTTTGGCGGATGAGATTAATCGGGCCTCTCCTCGCACCCAGTCGGCCTTACTAGAAGCGATGGCCGAGTCCCAGGTCAGCATTGATGGCCAGCAGATGAAACTGCATGATCCATTCTTTGTGATTGCCACTCAAAACCCCATCGATTCTCAAGGCACCTACCCTTTACCTGAAGCTCAGATGGATCGTTTCTCCATCCAGTTTGGACTCGGGTACATCTCCGCTGAAGAAGAGGTAGAGATTTTATCCAATCAGATGCAGGCCCACCCGATTGAACAGTTGCGTCCCTGCCTATCTCTAGAAGATGTTTTTACCCTCAAACAAGCGGTGAAGCAGATTACCGTTAGTGAGGACCTCAAGCAATACGTTGTCAATATCGTCAATGCCACCCGTCAAGCAGAGGAAGTCCAACTTGGGGCCAGCCCCCGAGGGTCCATTGCCTTGATGAAGATTGCTCAAGCCTTGGCCCTGTTTGATGGCACCCCTGCTGTCCGCCCCAAACATATTCAAGAAGCCGCAGTTTCAGTCCTAGCCCACCGCCTAGTGATGGATCCGCAAGCAAAATTCGCGGGAAAAACATCGGAGCAGGTGGTGATGGATATTATGAGACGGCTTCCCGTTCCGGCATAACTCATGGTGGTCTTAGCAACTCAAACCCATTGCTCGGAAGGGCAAACCATTTATCGTCACTTGGCTGACAATATCCAGCAGGTGATTAAGGGGCAGAATGCGGCCATTCGCAAATTACTGGCGGCCTTTTTTAGTGGTGGCCATGTGCTGTTGGAAGACTATCCCGGCACGGGTAAAACCACCCTCGCCAAGACCCTGGCCTATTCTGTCGATATTGCTTTTAAGCGAATTCAGTTTACCCCTGATTTGCTGCCCTCAGATATTTTGGGAGTGTCCATTCTCAATCCCGAGGACCAGACCTTCCATTTTCATGAAGGTCCGATTTTTGCCAATCTGATTCTGGCAGATGAAATTAACCGGGCCTCTCCTCGCACTCAATCAGCTCTCCTAGAAGCGATGGCTGAGTCCCAAGTGACGATGGATGGCCAGCAGCGAAAGTTGCGTGATCCCTTTTTTGTGATTGCCACCCAAAATCCGGTGGACTTCCAGGGCACTTACCCTTTGCCGGAAGCCCAAATGGATCGATTTGCCTTGCAATTTAGCTTAGGATTTGTGTCCCCTGCTGATGAAATTAAAATCCTGACCCAGCAGCTAGAAGAACATCCCCTCCAGCAGGTTCAACCTTGCATCTCCTTAGAAGAGATCTTTACTCTCAAGCAGGCGGTGAAACAGGTGCGGGTCAGTCGGGAACTCAAACGCTATATCGTCGATATCGTCGCTGCTACTCGGCAGGTACCGGAGGTCCAACTGGGGGCGAGTCCTCGCGGATCACTCACCTTAATGAAAGTGGCCCAAGCCTTAGCCCTGTTCGATGGCTATGAGTATGTCACTCCCGATCATATTCAGGAAGTTGCCGTAGATGTGTTGGCCCATCGGCTGGTGATGTCTCCCCAAGCTTGCTTTGCCGAACAAACCGCCCAGGATTGCATTGACCGTATTCTGACTAGTATTCCGGCGCCTGCCTAAGTTATGGATGTATTGACGTATCGCTGTCTCCGTTTCATCTATGTCACCCGTAAATGGCTGGTGCAGCAGTTTACGCCTGCAGGATTAGGGGTATTGGGGGGCGGTATTGGGAGTGCGATCGCAAGTCTCGGTTCCACCCGCAGCATGTGTCACATTCTTTTCTTCTTTGCCTTTGCTTTGCTGATCTTGGCTACCATTGGCAGTCGGTTGATTCAGTTTCGGTTTAAGGCCACCCGCCTGCTGCCCCGCTTTGGCACCGTTGGTGAACCCTTTCCTTACCAAGTGGTGATTCAGAATCTCTCTCCCCAGCCCCAAAAGGGATTAAAGCTGGTCGAGACTTTTGCCGCCCCCTTTCCCAGCTTCCGCGAATTCATTCAGATTAAGCGCCGCTATCCCGTTGGCAACCAATGGCGGCCCCATTGGCGGCGCTACCTAGTCGAGCAGCAGTGGGCTAAGGCTCATCTGCAGGATCTGCCACCCCTCTCCACCAAAGGTAAAACCAAAGCTATGGTGGAAATCCTTCCCTTGCGACGGGGCAGTTTGCATCTCGAAACCATTACTCTCGCTTGTCCTGATCCCCTGGGCTTAATTTATAAACACCACACCTACGACGTCGGCCAATCCTTGTGTATTTTGCCTCAACGCTATCAGCTCTTGCCGCTAAACCTCTCCCAAGCTAGTCAATACCAGTCTGGTGAAACCCTCCGCACCTCCGCAGTAGGAGAGGCCCTAGAATTCCGCTCCCTACGAGACTATCGAGCGGGAGACCCCACCAATAAGATTCACTGGAAAAGCTGGGCTAAAGTCGGTCGTCCCATTGTCAAAGAGCAACAGGACGAGACCGCCATCCACCATGCCTTGATTCTAGATACCTTCCAGCTAGAACCCCACAGCCCCCTCTTTGAAGAAGCTATTGCTGTGGCCATCTCTTTTCTAATGCAAGAACAGCCTGAAGCCTCTCTACTGGATGTGATCTATGCAGCAGCCGATCCTCGTTTAGTTACCGTGGGCAAGGGACTGCGCCAACGGGCACAAATCATCGAAACCGTTGCTACTCTCAACCCCAACCCCCATCGAGAACTGGAGTGCCTCAATCCGATCCTTCAATCTCGCTTGTCCCGACTCAGCGGCTGCTTCTGTATTTTGCTGGGCTTTGATGACACTCGCTATGCATTTCTGAAAATGCTCAGCCAGTATGGCATTCCCATCAAGGCTATTTGTCTGTCAGACCTTAGCCTGCATATGGATCCCCAGTTTCAAGAATATTTTGGCCCCCAGTGTCAGCTGCACTCCGGGACCATATCCAATCTACAACAGGAGTTATTGGCCCTATGAAGCAATCAGCGCCAACTCTCTGTAGCCTATCCCTCTGCTTTTGGGGCTATCAAACCGGAGCATGGATCGTCGCGATTCCCATGGCCTTAGCCCTGGAAGCTAGGGAAATGGTTAAACAGCGCTGGCCCCTCACCCTAGACCGACTCAAGCAACTTCATGTTGTAGCCCTATTTTTATGGTTGCTAGCTGTATTTTTTCTCCCCCCGAATTCTCCCGAGGCCATCCCCTACGCAGCCAGATATCATTTGATCAAATGTTTGCCCATCGGACTATTTCCCTTCGTCCTGGCTCAGACTTACTGTAGAAATTTCGTCTCAGTCTATCGCCAATATCTAGGCAATATCGCCCAGTCTTGGAAAACAGTTAATTGGTATTACCCCTACTTTGGCATTTGTCTACTCGCCGCCAGTGCCACCGGCGGCAACCTGTTCGTCTTCCTGGCTATCAGCGCAGTACTCATTGCGCTTTTCTTAGGAACAGTACGCTGTCCCGTTAACCGCAAACTCTCCCTACGATTTTCCCAGTCCACTTTTTACGGTCTGATTGTTCTGGCATTGGTCCTTAGCCTGATCAGCACTCATCAGGTCTATTGGCTCCAGGCCAATGTTCGGCTCCCCGGCCCCGCTGTTTTCGGCGACTTTATTCAGAAAATGGCTCGAATTTGGCCCGACGATCCAGGTCGAGGTTACCAAGGGGATCTGGATCGGTTACTGGAGGATATGGAGCTAGAAACTGACACAATTGTTAGGTCCAAAAACGGCAATCAAAATTCCAATACGCCTGGCAGTACTGACTCGCCCAGCCATTCCAGCGGCACCCCTTCAAGCACCCCAACATCGGGAACGCCAAGCAACTCTGGCAACAACAATAGCAACCCCTCCACCCCCGATGGTGCTACTCCAGAAGATTCTACTGAAGACTCATCCGCCACACCTGAGCAAGAACCAGATTCAGACATCAGTCAGCCCAACGAGGAAACCAGTTCCCCAGACATTTCCGATCCCAGTCCTGCACAGAACCCTGGAACCTCTCAACCCCCAGATAATTCAGCGCCAACCAGTGGACCAGGCCGTAAAAATCCAGGACAGACGAAAGCTCCTAGTCAGCAGCCCCAGCCCGGTCAAAATGATGGGCAATCCCTCCCTAGTCTTGTGCAACGATCAGGCGGCATCGTTGACCCTGAAAAAGCCCAAACTCAAATCGGTAATATTGGGTCTCTGCAACGTTCCAATGCCATTCTGTTTCGGGTTGCTCTTAACCAAAAAGCCAATAGCCCCAAACCCCAATTTCCGCTCTATATTCGAGAAGCTACCTACAACCAATACCAGTCAGGTAGCTGGAATGCTGTCTGGTCCAAATTTACGGCCAAACGTCCACGGTCCAAACGCCAGAGCTGGCGCTTTGGTGCAACAACGAACCGAACGACTTCAGTCCGCATTTCATCTGAGTTACTCCAGAAGGAAGGAATCTTAAAACTGCCCCTGGGTACTTCTGAAGTCAACCAGCTTAAGGTTAGAACCCTGAAAGAAAACCAGTACGGTACGGTTGGTATCCAGGGAAAACCCGGTCCTCTCGCCTATACAGTGCAGTTTGATCCTAGACAATCTCTAGACAGTCCACCCACCGTCTTTGATAAAGCTGTCCCTACCGCTGAAAAGCCTACCCTCAAAAAAGTTCTTAATTCCTTGGATCTAGATGGTAAATCTGATGCAGATAAGGTTGAGGCCGTTTCAGCTTTCTACAAAACCCAGGGGTTTCAATATTCCCTCGATCTGCCAAAACCCAAGAAAAACAAAACGCCGATGGCAGCTTTCTTGCTAGACCATCGGTCGGGCCATTGTGAGTACTATGCCTCGGCTACCTCACTATTGCTCAGATCGGCAGGCATCCCTACTCGCTATGCGGTTGGCTATACCGCCCATGAATACAGCCCCACGGAACAACAATATATTGTCCGCCTCAAAGATGCCCATGCCTGGGTCTTAGCCTATGTAGACAATACCTGGGTCAAAGTCGAAACCACCCCAGGTGGTGGAATGACCCCAGAGCAAAATACGGGGACGGCCCAAAGTGGCAACGCCCAAGAGGGTTTCACATCACGGGATGGAAACTCAGCCCAGGACGGCACCTCATCTGAAGATAGCTCCTCAATGGGGGAAAATAACAAGCCACCCTCTAAATCTTTTTTCGAAAAACTATCTGAAGCTTGGTCTGAATTAATGACCCTGCTCTCTAAAAATTCGGAGACCCTGATTTGGGCCGGTTCAATGATTGTGCTGGGACTGGCGATTATTTTTGGATCTATCTATTTAATCTGGAGGATGATCCATAAAAAACGTTCACAGCAGTCAAAAAGACGGAGGTATCAGGGAGCAGAACGCCCCCGAAAACCGACCACTGGCGGGCTAGACTCTGAGTTTTACCAAATTGAGAAACGTCTGGGAGATTGGGGGCTTGCACGTCTGCCCTCGGAAACTGTCCGCAAATGGTTGGGGCGATTGGATCAGGAACTGCCCGATGCATATATGAGTGAACTGCATCAAATAATCGATTTGCACTATCGCTACCGTTTTGACCCCCAAGGTCTCACTGAGGAGGACAGAGAAAAGTTGAAACTCATGATCCAATCTTGGCTCAGTGAATTTAAACAACTCTCTGTGCAAAGACCTCGCTCAGCCATAAATCACTGAGGTATAGACTATCCATTAGAGGATCATTCTTTCTCATTGACAGCATGTTTTGAAACCAGTGAATTCAATGGACACGATTACAGTTCGGCAGTCAGCCAAGCTATATATTCACTGGCCTGAAGGAGGTGGATTCCAACAAATTGAGATGCTGATTAACGGTGTCCCGCTTATTGAACTTGTCCGAGAAGTGGAATTACCTTATGCAGAGGAAGAATTCGATCAACGAACTGCCGATGGTGAAGGTATAGACGATTTAGGTTCGCGAGGAGCACTGGCTGGTGACTATCACTACTTACCTCCATCCATAGCACTACCCCCTTCACAAAATTTTTTTGGCGAACCATACAATCACGGACTTTTGACAGAATCTGATGACCCAGTCAACCTAAAGTCTGTGATTTTGTCATGCACCTGTGGTGTCACTGAATGTTGGTTTCTTATGGCTAACATCACATTGAAGGAAAAATTGGTGGTATGGGACAATTTTCAGCAATTTCACCGCGATTGGGCCTATACGCTAGGACCGCTTGTGTTTGATCGAGAGCAGTATACAGCCGCATTTAATGCTGCATAGCCAATTACCGCTACAAAATAGCGATATAAGCCGAAATTGAGCGTAATGAATATCGTTTTTGTAGATTAGGGATGTACAACATCCACAGCAACTTATAATTTTGAGTTTTGCAGGCAGATAGCGGATCCGTTGATGTTGAGATTGTTGATTATCACTAACATTATGAGCAAACCAACTAATCGTATGCGCCCCGTTCATCCAAGAGAAATTCTTAGGGAAGATTATCTTATCCCTCTCAATATGAGCGGCAATGCATTGGCTTTAGCCCTGAATGTTCCAGCGACTCGGATCCACGAAATTGTGAAAGAGCGTCGTTCCGTTACTGCTGATACAGCTGAGCGCCTCGCTCGCTACTTTGGCGGAGATGCAGCCTCCTGGCTAAATCTTCAAGCGATGTATGATCTCAAAACACTACCAACACGAGATGAAATTATTAGGCGAGTTAAACCTCGATCAGTGAAGCAATCAGCTTAATCTTTGTTTTCTCAAAAATGGATCAAGTAAAAATCACAAGATCATCGTGAACTGACGTTCCTTGAGAGCGCATCACTTTTTACAGATAAAAAATAAACTCCTGGTTTTTTGTTCTCTCACAGTTACCAAATCAATGGGTTTGAGCGCAGTCTGAATATTCTTTCAAAAAGGTGACATGCTCCCAGCTCCTTCAATCCAGTATGCGGTGGGTAAAAAAATGCGTGGATTTAGGTGAGTGTCGAAAAGGTAAGTTTACTTGTTGTGTTGAGAATGTTCACTCGCATTCAGAAAGGGGAATTCTGGATACACAACGAAATTCCTAATGGTTACGGGTCGTTCATGGGTAGCTTTTTCGCTTTTGCCTGACTCAAAACCAAAAAAGACCTGAGCTAGGAGTGCAACCAATGAGCTATAAAATTATCCAACCCATTAGCCTGACAGACGGGATTGGTCTTAACCAATTACGCAATGAAGTTAACACTGTGTTAGACGGAGGAGTATCCACGATCCTTTTAGATCTACAAGATGTCACCTTTATCAATAGTTCGGCAATTGGTGCCTTAGTCGCGATGCATAAAGCAGTGCACGGTAAAAGTGGCACTCTATCTTTATGTTCCATGAGAAAACAGGTTAGTCTTGTCCTTAAATTATCTAGAATGGACCAAATTTTTGAGATTTTTGCAGATCAGCAAGCATTTCAGCAAAAACAGGAGACTCCTGTTATTTAGCCTTCTAGCATAAATTCAGGCTGCATATCCCACGGTGGAACGCAGATTACGCAAAAAAGCGTTCTCCAAACAGATCAAACCCAACCCAGGTCAGTCGCTTTAAAGGCCAAGGGACTAGATAGAGCAGGATATCCTAACCTGGGCTAGGAGCATGAACCCGATCTTTCACAGATTGGGGCTGGCCCCAAATTACTTGCTCATGCTTATAAATCACCATCCCTGGCTTGGCCCCTTTAGGCTTATACACATTTTTGGATTCGGTATAAATGACAGGAACCTGGTGGCTTTGTCGAGCCCGACTATAGTAGGCCGCCATATTGGCAGCAAACTGCATATCTCCTGGTTCAGGAACAGCTCCTGCTTCTAATCTCAAGAGCACATGGCTACCCGGAATTTCTTGGGTATGAAACCACAGATCGTAGGTAGTGGCTGTCCGAAACGTGAGCAGGTCATTCTGACGATTATTGCGACCAATCAGTAGCTCCCATCCCGAAGGAGATTGATATTGGTAAAACGGAATTTCAGGTGGGGCATCTTTGCGATACTCCAGCTTCGGGAAATAGTTTTGTAAGATCAGTTCATCTCGAATATCGTGTAGCGTTAACAAATCCGCAGCATCTTCAAATTGCTCTAACTGCTGGATACTGGCTTCCACTTGATCTAAATAGGCAACCTCTGACAGCACCTCTTCTAGCAAAGGCTGCACTTGGGCACGAGAGCGTTTCAGTTTTTGATGGCGTTTGTACCAAGCTTGGGCATTTTGGACTGCGTTTTTTTCTGGATTGAGGGTCAGCGTTCGAGGTTCACCGGATTCAAAATCCTTCAAAGTTAGGGTTTTCATTCCCAACTGCCATTCATGCAAATGGGCCATCAGTAAGTCAGCCCGTTCTCGATAGGCTTCAGCCGTGTCTGAAGCCTTCAACTGATCCTGAAAGGTTTTAGCTTTCGTGTTGAGTTTCTTGAGATGGCCTTTGACCTTTTGCTGCAGCTGATGCCGAAGTTGTTTAAAGACCTGCTCGCCTAACTGCTGACTGTAATACTCATCCAGCAGGATTTGAGTATCGGTAGCAGGATGCGTGATATCCCACCCCAATACCGTATAACTCAGAGACTCGCCTCGACACCATCCAGGGGTAAAAGATTGGTTCTCTAAAGCCGACAGCCAATCCTGCCAAGCTTGAAATAGCCGTTGCCAATCTGCTTCTTGTAGCTGTTCTGTAGAGAGATCGGGTTTCAGAGCAACGGTAGAAAGCATGGACAACACCAAAGCCGAACTCAAACCTCGATAGGTTTTGAGTAAATTCCGTTTGAGGGGACCCGGCACTAGGCCTACTTGCCGTTGCCAATGTTCAAAGGATTCTGACAAGGTCGGAATGGGGTCGGTGAGGTGAGGTGGGGGTTGGTAGAGGTCTCCGGTTTGAATAGGGCGAACACTGGACTGTTGAGCGCTAACTTGGTGGGCTGCCGTGACAATTCGATTTTCCGCATTGGTCAATATGACATTGCTGTACTTGCCCATGATTTCTACATAGACATGCCAATCAACGGGGGCTTGAGGGCGCTGTCCAATCTGCAGGTCAATCACCCGTTCCCAAGCGGCAATCGGTTCAATGGCAATCAAAGCAAGGCCATTAAGCTGATGGCGTAGCTGTTGGCTAAAGGTAAAGGTATCTGCTCCTTTGGGTGGGGGTGTTCCCATACAAATTCGGGCAGCTTGGGGATGCCAACTGAGGGCCAGCCACCCCCGCTGATCGAGGGTACGCAGGCCAATATAGACCGTGAACCGATCTTGCTGAACCACCTGTTCGATGCGTGCGGGTAGCCATTGCGATCGCAACTCGCAGCACGCCGCTGTTAATGTCGTAAAGTCAACCTGTTGCACGGGTAATTACAAGTAAATGGACCTCTTGGCTGTGGATCCAAGACTCTCAAACCAATCTTTCACAAATTTATCCATATTTTAAGGATTTATACTGATTTGTCGATTCAAGCCTTGGAAAGCTGATTTTACATGACTATTTTGTATAACTCGATACATTTTTGCCTAAGTAATCCTGTAAATCCTTAAAAAGCTTTCTATGACTAGAAATAAATACTTAAAAATAGGTTGTAGGTCTAGATCTTTTGTGGATAAGATGGAAAAAAGGAAGATATCAGAGCTTTTTTGGGTGATGCGCTCTGATATTACAAAAGGTTGGAATCTGCGTGAGGATTTGTATTTATGGACATCAAGTTAATCAATATAGGCTTTGGCAATATTGTCTCTGGAAATCGAGTGATTTCCATAGTCAGTCCAGAGTCTGCACCCATTAAGCGTATCATCAGCGAAGCTAGGGATCGGGCCCAGTTGATCGATGCTACCTATGGGCGGCGCACACGCGCAGTAATCGTAACCGATTCAGGCCATGTTGTCCTGTCTGCAATTCAGCCAGAAACGGTGGCTCATCGTTTTATGTCCAATAAGGACACGACTAAGGATTCAGATAAGTAGGACGACCTATCTCCTTCAGGATTGGTATCGAGCAAAATGTTTCCTTTACCCGGTACATCCTCCACCAGTCCTCGAAGGGAATGCCTCGTTATTTGGCATTTTATTTTCATAAAATGAACGGAGTTCGGTTTAGTCTGAAATTTAAATTTTCGTGCTGACTAACCCCCTTATTTCTTCATAGAAAAAGTTCAAATCAGGCTTAACCCGAACGGGCGTTAAAATAAGGTGTTTTTCCCCTATGAAACGCAAGGTCACAGGTAATGACAAAAACGGGTAAGCTGATCGTCCTGACCGGACCCAGTGGTGTTGGCAAAGGCACCCTACTACAGCGGCTCTTGCAAGCCTGCCCAGACTTATATCTTGCGGTTTCAGCCACGACCCGTTCCCCCCGAGAGGGAGAAGTAGATGGCAAGCATTATTATTTTTTGACCAAAGATCAATTTCAAACCCGAATTGATCAAAATCAGCTCTTGGAATGGGCCGAATATGCGGGAAATTTCTACGGAACGTTACGGGAACCCGTAATGCGGGAAATTGCCCAGGGGCAGAAAGTTATTTTAGAAATTGAATTAGTTGGGGCTCGTCAAATCCGAGAGAAGGTTGCTGAGGCCTGTCAGATCTTTGTTAGTCCCCCCTCTGTGGCCGATTTAGAAGCTCGCATTCGAGGGCGAGGCCAAGATTCGGAGGCCGCCATTACCCGTCGTTTAGACCAAGCCAAAATCGAACTGGCCGCAGCCGATGAATTTGATTTTCAGCTGGTCAACGATGACCTAGACTCAGCGTTGCAAACCCTTAAATCTAAGGTGTTGTCGTTATGATGCTTCGCCGTCTAGTGGCCGTATTGCTATTGCTGCTGAGTCTGAATATATTTCCCCTGCCAGCCCAGGCTGAAACCCATCTCTACCAGGAGAAACCAGGGCAAGTGACGTTGCGATCGCAACAGAGTCTCCAAGACCAGGCCCAACGCAGTTGGCAAACCATCCTCTTTAAGCGCTATATCGACAACCAGCTCGAAGGAATATTCTTGCGTCTCGTGGGATTTCCTGGGCAAGTTGAAGTGGCTCCTGAGCAACCCTTGCAATTTAGCATCGCCGACCAATTTCGTTGGCAGTCTCAACCCGCCATGGATGGGACCACATTGATGCTTCCAGATAACGTCGGTCAGTACGACGTCCAGCCCCTGCTTGAAAATCTAGATAACGATACTCGCCTCGTCTTAGAAATTCCTCTAGTGAGTGGTGTACCTGCCAACCTTGTCGCCCCTCCTGCAGTAATTCATGAATGGCGAGAAGTGACTCAGTTTTCTCCTCACAGCTAAATTGAGCCCCCTAGAAGACTGAGAGGCCATGATTCAAGCAAGCCTCTAAGCCTGAAAATCTTATGCTGTTTTGAATTCAAGGATTCCTAGCTTGATTTCAATCCCTCTATTTTTCAGGATTATTCTTAGTCAACTACATTAAGAACTGTTTCTCGGTCGGGAAACCGGGCATTATCCGAATTCGGTTATGGCATGATCTCATTTGTAACCACATACCGACCTTTCATAACAGGAGTTTCACCATGTCTTTGCGACTAGGGGACACCGTACCTAACTTTACTCAAGATTCCACTGCTGGCACAATTGACTTTTTTGAATGGGCTGGCGATAGCTGGGTTGTTCTCTTCTCGCATCCTGCGGACTACACCCCCGTTTGTACCACTGAGCTTGGGTCTGTATCTAAACTCAAGCCTGAGTTCGACAAGCGCAACGTCAAAACCATTGCCCTGAGCGTCGACGATGCTCAATCCCACAAAGGCTGGATTGGCGATATCAACGAAACCCAAAATACAACGGTTGATTACCCCATCTTGGCGGATGCGGACAAGAAAGTGTCGGATCTCTACGACATGATTCATCCCAACGCCAATGCCAAAGTCACCGTCCGCACGGTATTTATCATTGACAACCATAACAAGCTCAGAGCCTCCATTACCTACCCCCCCAGCACAGGTCGGAATTTTAATGAGATCTTGCGGGTCATTGACTCACTCCAACTAACCGATGACTATCAAGTGGCCACTCCCGTAGATTGGAAAGATGGTGACGATGTCGTCGTTGCTCCCACCATTCCCACGGAAGAAGCCAAAAAGAAGTTCCCCAAGGGAGTCACTGAAATCAAGCCTTATTTGCGGATGACCCCTCAGCCCAACAAATAAGCCTTTCGTGATTAAGACTGCGATTTCCAGCCCCCGTTAGGGGGTTTTTTAATGTCCTGGGAATGGAGCACGGCCATCTTGTTGTTCTGTTCTAGGGATCAGGCATCCGTTGAGTCCTTCAGAGGCATGATGCCCCGTCTTGAATCTCAGGAACAAAGGGTCTAGGAAATTTCAACCGTTTCCACAGAAATGCCCCATAGGCTTGCCGCCGGCGTTCAAGCTGCTCGGCCACCGCGCCTGGACGACAGAGGGGCTGCAAAAAACAATCTGGGAGTTGGGCCACAGTATTTTGGATCACTTCTCTAGAAAGCTTTGCTGTCAATGCTGAGTCCCATTGATGGAGTGCAGTGGCCTTTTCCCAAAACAGATGACGATCCATGGCGTAATTTAACCGACGGGGAACGTCTTCGGTGACATTTGACCAGTTGTACTGAAAGGGAAGAGCGGCTCCATGATCAATCACCCACAGCTGATTTTGGCCAACCATCAGGTTGGGATTGGACGGGGTACGGTCTCGATTCATGACCAAGGCATCCAACCACATGACCTGACAAGCCAAATCCTGATCAACGCCATCGACTTCTCTAGGGCGAATATCTCTAGCCCTATCTAGATATTGAAAGCCCAAATTTAGGCCATGACTGGCCCCTAAAAGATCTAAAAACTCATCTTCATGGATGTTGTTATGGGTAGCAGCATCAATTGAAATCAGGACTTGACTGGGAACCCATAGCCCTATCGCTTCAGCCAATGCCGCCACCACTATCTCTGATACCAAGGCTGCGGTACCTTGGGCCGCCCCTCGCAGCTTGGTCAAGAAGTATCCGGCCTCCGTCTCCACCACTATTGGCCGAGAACTGCCACATCTGGGAGCCGACATAATCCGAATGGCCCGATAAGTTGGGAGTTGCACAATGATGCCCCAAAGCGTGAGGTTGCTTCTCTAGCATTGCATCTCACTCGGTGATCTGCGGCGAAGTTAACGACCGATTGAGAACTGTATCAAAAAAGACTGTTCACCAGAATAGGGTTAACAATGGTGATGTAAGTTTTGCGACTCAATGCAGGTCTGTCATGTCTCAGATGAGGACAATCACCGCATTAATCAGGCCCCATCAGTGTGATGAGGTCAAAATGGCCCTTGTCCAACTGGGAATTGTCGATATTACCCTGTCGGATGTTAAAGGGTTTGGTAGGCAGAAGGGATTACTGCAACAGTATCGAGGCTCAGATACCGAGATTCGGTTTCAGAGGAAACTAAAAGTAGAAGTCAAGGTTGACCAAGAGATGGTCGCGGCTGTCGTTGAAAAGATAGCCTTAGCGGCTCGAACAGGCCAAGTCGGAGATGGCAAGATATTTGTTTCCCCTCTACTGAAGGTGGTTCAGGTTCGTACGGGGGAAGAGCGGATTGAATTGGCATAAATATAGTTTGGGCTATTACTTCCGCTTTCTCCCATTGTCCTGCCTGGAGTGCCGTTGATGTTGCGGGTTGGTTTTACCCCTATAGCATTGCGAATGGAGCAGACACCATCCCCTTTAATTTAAGTGGGCATCCTGCTGTAGTGATTCCAGTTGGGCAAACCCAGAAGAGCTTACCCATTGGTTTACAAATAGTCGGTAAACGATGGCGAGAGATGAAACTTTTTGCGATCGCAAAAGAAATTGACCAAATGGTTGGCGCTTTTCAAAGCCCCAAAGGCTATTGAGAAGTCCCGAAGGTTTAACTGAGCCAGCAAACATTGCCCGTTCTAGATATGTGTTTGTAGAGTCTATGAACTCCTTGTTGTTTAGAACAAGACAAGAGCTTAGTTTTACCGAGAAGAGCATCAGAAAAAATTTGGCTCTCTGGGAATTAGCGTGGTAGCCGCTAGATATAGTATTTAGGTCAAGGCAAAAGTCTGATACCCATTGAGGTCAAGCGAAATTCTTTGGAAGAGCCTTTCAATATCGAAAATACCGTAGCATCGTCTTTTTAGGACCTTAACTCGGTTGTTAAATCCTTCGACAAAGCCACTGGTCCATCCCTCCAGAAAATAGTTGGTCATCTCATCCATCCAATTGTTGACAGTGGTCAGGAAACTCTCAAAATCCTTGATGTCACTTTTGAGGACTCGTTTACACCAAGCCCGGATGGCACATTTAGCTCCGTTTTTGGTGTACCTACCCTCAAATATCTGTGTCAATTCCTCTCGGAGTTTGTAGGCCTGCTTCATCTCAGGAGAATAAGCAAACACTCGCTCAAGCAACTGTTGTTCTGACTCCTGGAGATTCTCAGGCCGTTTTCGAAAGGCCCACATCGCACCTTTGATACTGTCATAGTCTTGCTTAGGGAGTTCTTGGCGTAGACGTTTGACCTCCCGTTTACGAACTGTATCGGCACCATTACGATAGGCTTTGGCCACATGAAAGCGGTCAATGACAATTTTTGTTTGAGGGAGTTGTTCACGGACTGCACTGACAAATCCTTGATACATATCAGTACAAACCCGCTCAATGGTTTGGCGTAAATGAAGGGGAATCGATTGAAGAAAATTTGCAACGGTCTGTTGTTTGCGGTCGGCCAGAACTGCCAATATGTCTACTCCGCCTGTGGTAGGAATCGTGATCAAAACTACAAAATCACGGTGGCCTCTTTTCAGAGAAATCTCATCAATCCCGATGACTTGGAGGTCTAAATATTCGCTCCAGTCAACTTGACAGGCAATCCAGCGATCAATGGTGCCACTGACGACATCCTCACTAACGCCTAGTTTCCTAGCAACATCTGAGACCGTTGAGTTGATCAGGATACGCAGAAGCCAATGCTCATAAGCTTTGGTATTGGGACTACGAGGTTCATGCCATTCTAAGCGTTGAGTTGTTGTGGGATGGTCATCGCAATACCCGCATCGATAGCGCTTGGGCCGAATTTCTAAATACACTGGTACTTCGAACAATGGCAAGTGACGAATTCGAAGAGCCTGATCATGGCAGTGAAGGTCAGTAATCTCATGTCCACATTTGTGGCAGGTTGTTCCTTGCAGAGTACTGTCAATTTTGATCAGCCAATCCCCTCGCTCCGTCTTCGATAGCTCTAAAACTCGAACATCGGGAAGGTTGAGCGGGATGCGAATTGAGTTATCCATTGCGCCATTGCTCTGAAGTACTACCCTAGATCATTTCATAGGGATGAAAAAGGGAACACACTATATGTAGGGCTTCATCACGTTAATTCCAGGAGAGCCAAAAATTTGGGTCATGAACAAGTTTATTGCCAGTCCCATAAGGGGGGAGAACACCCTATTCTTCCCGAAAGCCAGGGAGTTACATAGAGAAAATTCAGCTGATTTTATGAGTTTGGATCAGGCATCAGTCATGCATACTGACACCATAGATACTGGAGGTATGACTCACCTTCCTCACCCAACCGCTTCACCCAACCATTTTTCAGGTCTTGCCCCTATCCTGAACGTCAGTAATATTCCTAGGAGTATTGATTTCTACGTTAATCTCCTTGGCTTCCAGCAAGATTGGGCTTGGGGAGACCCACCTACATTTGCCTCAGTTTCTAGGGATGATGTCTGCATCTTTCTATGCCAAGGTGCACAAGGTCAATCTGGTATGTGGCTATCCATTTTTGTCCATGATGTCGATGCACTATACGCAATGTATAAAGATAAGGATGTCAACATTCGATAAGCACCGACCAATTTTGCTTGGGGGATGAGAGAGATGAATATCGAAGACCCTGATGGACATCGTTTACGCATTGGGACTGCCACTGATGCACCAAGCGATGGCATCCCTTTATGTGAAAGTTGATGATTAGGCAATGGTTTGCGCAGTTTTCAATCCATAAAAGTTTAGATCGGGGTAGGATTCATTCCCCGTTTGCAAATCTTGTAACCCAATAGACCAGAACATTCGGTATGATTCTGGGAACAGAGTAGAGCGGCTGAACCGAAATAAGCCAGCTATACTCCTAATATATGGATCTTTACGATTGTTGTTTATCATTCCACATTTGAATTCATGGTCTACGGAACATCCTCTGCTCGGGCTGAAATGAGTGAACTGCGGCGTCTGCGAACGCTCCTGCCACCTGAGCTGCAAAGCTGGGTTACCGTAGAAGCGACAACCGCCACCAACGCCTCCCTAATTACCTGTGAAGAACTAGGTCAAGATGAGGTGGAAATCCAAATTGACCTGCTGAAGTGGGAGCAATATGCCAAGGACCAGCGCAACCTCCTGTTTTGGCATCAAGTGGCTCGGGTTCAGAACGACACCATTCCCCGGGATGGCTGGGAAATGGCAGCCCTAGCTATTGGTTTAGGCGGTGCAGTCGGTGAGCTATGGGTTCAAGATGGATTACTGCTGATGTTGGCCTTGGGCCTATGTGGCGTATCGGGATGGCGACTGTATCAGCGCAATAACTCCCAAAAAAGTGTTGATGATCTAACAGCTGCGGATCAAAAAGCGATCGCCCTCGCGACTCGCTTTGGCTACACCCTCCCCAATGCCTATAAAAGCTTAGGCAGTGCCTTAAAAATCTTGATTGATCAATCTCCTAGCCGTCGTAACCGTAAGCGATATGAAACCCGCCTGCAGGCATTGAAAGATAGTGCTGCAGAAGCTAAAGCTAGAAGCCAATCTATGCGCGCAGAGCAGCGCAACCGGATGCCGGACATGAACTACCCTTCCTGAGCAGCATCAGGCGAGGCAGTGAAACATTCCTGCAGCTGAATCCGATCCAAGCGGGGATTTACAGACGCCACTTTGACATCCAGACGGTCCCCCAAAACAACAGGGTGATCCAAGCGCATCACTAATTCCAGTCCTAAATCTTCTAGCAGAATCAGGGCCAGGTTCTCATGCTCACGCAACCACCGCAATACCATTGCTGGCCAGACCGTCTGGCCATGCTGCCGTAAATACTCCAAACTCCAGTAGCGATTGGTTTGCCGTTCTAGAAGAGTTGCCTCTTGGGCCGCCGTGGTCACGCTTGGAATCAGCGTTGTTAAGTCAGTTTTGCTGAAGGGCAAATCCTCCTCTCTGAGGTGAGCCTTAATTTGGAAATGAGCTACTAAATCCGCATAGCGACGGATGGGGGACGTGACTTGGCAATAACAATCCAGCCCCAAGCTGGCATGGCGAGCGGGACTAATACTGACTTCACTGCGAGGCATGCAGCTACGGATAGCGCAATAGCGGACAAACCCTGGTGCGAGCTGTAAAAGTTCTTCTTCGGGGGGCAGTTCGGGCTGAGGTTGGTGACGGAAGGGCAGCGGCAAGTCATTATCTTGACCATACCGGGCTGCAACCTCCCCCGTCAGAATCATCATTTCAGCCACCAGGTTGCGGGCAGAAGAATCGTATAAGACCTGGATATCAACCTTTTCTCCCTCTACTTTGATAGAGGATTCTGGCATCTGGATGCTGATAGCTCCTTGGGATTTTCGCCAGACTTGGCGTTGTTTTGCCCATTGGGCCAAAGCCAACAGTTCAGACTCTGCCTCTACCCCAAGTTCCAACATCTCATCCACATCGGCATAGGTAAGACGATAGGTGGGCTGGACCTGGCTACAGCGAATCTCATAGGACTCAATCGCCCCTTCCGCCGAAAGGATGACGCCAAAGCTCAGGGCACAGCAGATCTGCCCCTGAACTAAACTCATGGGTCCCGTAGAAAGCTCCGTCGGGAACATGGGAATCATGCCCGTGGGCAGGTAAACCGTTGTGCCTCGGCGTTGGGCCTCCCGGTCCAAGTCATCTCCCAATGTGATCCAACGGCTGGGATCGGCAATATGGACCCAGACCCGCTGCTTACCGTCTGGCAAAACTTCTAAACTAAGGCCATCATCTATCTCAGACGTGCTTTCATCATCAATGGTATAGACTTTCAAACTGGTCAAGTCGTGACGTTCAGCATGTAAGTCTGGTGGCGGCATTTTCAGTAATTGATCAACGGCAGCGACAACAGACGACGAAAACTGGAGTGGGGTTTTGCTGCGATATAGATGTAAGTTTTGGTGGGGATCCCAGATCTTCACATCCACTAACAACTGAAAAGCCGCATCTGGCGAGGTCGCTCGCTTCAACGTTGACAAGATTTCAGTGGCAGTCGCACGAGTGGTGGCTTCATCTCCTAAAGCCGCAAATTTTTCTAAAGCTTGGAGATAGGTGCGCTCGTATCCTTCCCACTCTAAGGTATTACCCGCGATCGCCTGCTCTAGTTTTTGATAAAAAGCTTGTTGTTCTTGCTGACGCTTGGCTTGCTGCTCAAGCTGATGCTGAAGTTCTGCGACTTGGCTAGCTGAGCGAGGTTCAAAGCGGTCCCCTTTTTGCTTAAAGTAGATTCGGTCATCGGTCAGCAAGCAATGGGCCGCATAACAGAGCGGTGGACTTTGATCTGAAAACAATAGCTGGGCCAAATCAGCTGGTGAGGCTGACTGGGAATCTTCAAGCAAAATCTCCCAAGCCACCTCTAAGCTGCTTGGGTCAATATAAGACTCGGCCTCTGTCTGAAATTCAGTAATTTCAGAAGGCATACAGGTTTTCCCCGCAACCACAAAGGTAAATTGTCGAGGATGAAGCGTATGGGATTGTCCAGATTGATCGACAACAACCCAATTCTTCTTACCTTCGGGTCGATCAACTACGCCCAATTGAAAGGGACGTTGCCCTTCGGCACAATCGCCCCGCCTTTTAAATTCAATTAATGTTCCTTTCTCCACCCAATTGGCTCATCCAATCTCAGTAGTTATGACAAGTATGAACTAGCCCATAGCAGGGGTAGTTCAAGAAGCCTGTACCTACCATCTAACCTTCGCGGTTGATGAAAGGAAGCAATGCAACGACTCGAGCCTGCTTGATGGCACGGGTCAAATCTCGCTGTTGGCGAGCAGTGAGGCCAGTAATCCGTCGAGGCAAAATCTTGCCGCGTTCTGTGATAAAGCGACGGAGTAGATCAACATCCTTGTAATCAATCGGATCACCTGGCTTGATCGGAGAAACACGGCGACGATAGTAAGGCATAAGGTCTTGATGAACGTTTAATAGGTGGACAACTACTTGATTTCTTTGTGGTTCGTATGCTTATTGCAATGGGTACAGAATTTCTTCAGTTCCAGACGAGACGTGGTATTTCGTCTATTTTTTGTGGTTGTGTACCGGGATACCCCTGGTGATCGCTTATTGGAGTTGGACCGACATTCGGTACATTCCAATGTGACGATGATCCGAACACCTTTTGCCATGTGTTTTTACCGCATCAAAATTTCTAATTGGACACAAACGATAATTATCTCATGATTGATCGAAAATCAGCTACTTTTTTTTTACGTTTTTCAATACTGCAATTATCCCTCACCTATTTGATCTACAGGAGCTGACTGTCGAGACAACCGATGGTAAACCTTGACAAGATCTTCCGATTGGCCAACATTCCCCGGAAATAAAACCACCAGCATTTGAGGGAAATCATGATTCGGTGCAGTTTGCACGACACAACACCCAGGCAAAACTTGGCCCAATAGTCTGACAGAAGACAAGTTTAGACCGCGAGCCAAAATAACATTCGAGGTCATTCCTCCTTTGCTCACTAAGTACCCTAGATGAGTGGGCAGTTGTTGCACAATATCTGCTAACAAACTAGTAACCCGGACACTAAACCGGAGTCGCTCTAGCAAATCTGAAAAGTCTAGAGGTTGGCGACTCGTATAAATCACGGGTGTATTGTGTCGGTGCAGCATGGCATCAACTTTCTCCAAAACCTGGGCTTTGATCAGGTTGCTATCCACTTCGCTATTTTGGAGGGGAGTGAGATTAATTTCGATTCCCGCGACTTGAGGCAAGGCTAATAAGGCCGTGAGTTGAGTCGTCGTTCTCTGGACGTAGGAGCCGACGATAAAAACCCCTGGATAAGCACTTTGAACCGTTTGCCCCATTGTTTCTGCTGGAATGGGTTGGGGAGGTAGATTTCCAAATGCGGTCAGTAGGCTGGCTGCACTGCGAAATAAAAACCGTTTTCCCTGAGCAGAAGCCAATAGGGTTCGTTGAGCAAAACGATCGAGATCGGCTTGAACGGCTGCATCTACAACTGCATATTGGTTGTCTTGCAATCCCATTAATCGCTCTAAGCTGGTTGCTTCAGGTTCATTCGTTGGAAAATAGGAGACTTGGGAGGCAGAAACTCGCCCCTCTGTTTTCTCGGCGATATAGTCTGCAAGAAAACTATGGCAATAGCCAAAAACGGGATCTTGGGCAAATTCAGTTTCGTGAACCGGAACAAGCTGATCTTGAGTTTGGATATAGTGAATACCGTTTTGGGTGATTCTGCCCCCTTCTAGGAAGGCCGGAACCAGGAACTGAGCATCAAAGGGGCCAAGTTCTTCCGTGATCACATCCGTCTCTAAAGGGTAATGACCCCGTAAGGTTGAGTCTGAACGGCTAACGATTAAATAGCGTGTGAGACAGTCTTTGCTATCTGTCGCAGATTGGATTTGCGCCATTGCCATCTTTAAATTGCGGCACACTTCCCGAGTGACTTGGGCTGCTTCTTCAGCCGATCGAGCACGGGTATTGGTCAAGATAAACAAAAGTGGCGACGCGTCTAATAACCCCTGGCAGAGAGTTTCTACATCCCACTGCAGCAATAACAAGCAACTATGGACGGTTTGCGATCCAGTTGGATCATCATCCAACACCACAATTTTGGGAGAGTCAGCCATCCCTTCAGTCCTCTGCCATCAACCCCGTCGGATAGCCATCAATGCTGACCTGATTTTTCTGGGCTTGATATTCTTGCAGGCCAGCCTTTCCTTTTTGAGTCGCCCAATTGATCAACTGGTCTCGATCGCCTTGGTATTCGTAAAGAGGAACACCAAACCCACAGGAAGTTTGGACAGATTCGATATGCAGCACGACAATCTGCCGGGTTCCGGGTAGAAGATCGAACGGTTTTATCCGGTCAGACCAGGTGCGATCCCACGGACGAATCACCTCTCCTTGCCCGTACAAACGCAGAATTAATGGATCCCCGACAAAGCTACAAAACATAATGGTTAACCGCCCATTCTCAGCCACATGGGCACTCGTCTCATTGCCACTACCCGTCAAATCTAGATAAGCAACTTCAGTTGCTCCCAGACATCTGAACGTATTCATGCCCTTAGGAGATAAATTGACACGGCCCTGAGACGGAGCCGATGCCGCGAAAAATATTTGTTGCTTTTGAATAAATGCTTGCAACGTTGGAGTTAGCTCAGAATAAAACTTGGCCATGACGCGGTTGAGGGAAACTTTGAAAATTCTTAGACAAAAATAGCCACATCAAATATAAAAAAAATATAAAAATCAAGCAAAATGAGTGAAGTTAAACGGCGATACGCTCTGTTTGAAGCAGGGTATAGCTTAGATAGCTCAGAATTAGCCATTTTTTGGGTACCAATCTGATTAACTGTCCCAAATGGGCTTGTGCAAATTTCCTATGTTCTCGATAATATTAGCTGGAAAGTATAAATACTTAGAGAAACAATATTATGTTCCGACTCAAATCCGCCTTAATCATAGGACTTTTAAGCGCTCTTTCCCTCACTGCTTGTAGTGAAGCAGGCGATGCCGTTAAGGATACTGCCGACAAAGCCAAAGAGACTGCTGCTGAAACCACTGAGAAGGTAACAGATACCGCAACTGAAACTGCAGAAAAAGCCAAAGATACCGTTTCAGATACCGTTAACAAAGGTGCAGACCTCGTTGCCCTCAAAGATAACGTTTCCACTATGAAGGACGGCGTTACCTCAACCCTAGACGCTGCAAAATCTGGAGATTTTGACACTGCAAAAACAGAATTTGCCAAAGTACAAGATGCTTGGCCTGCACTCAAAGACAGCATCAAGCCTGACTCTGCTCAATCCATTCAAGATGGTATTGAGAACGTCAAGACTAGCCTAGGTGAAGGCGAGCCCAATAAGGACAAAGTTGTTGGCGAACTGACCAACCTGCTGAAGTCTGTTACAGGCATCAAGCTAGGCTAGAGTTTCATTTTTTAAACTTGTAATCAATGCTAAGGGCTAGAAAACGTTTGTATTTTCTAGCCTTTCGTATATCTTCTCAAGAGATTGAACAGCCCAATCGTTGTTTGTCAGCAGCAGATTGGGCCATCATAGTTACTCAAAATCAGGACTAACCTGAAAGGCTGGATCGAGCAGTCGGACTTCATAGGCTTCATCAGGCGCAATGGTCCATAGAGTATCGGCAAAGGTAACGGATTGTCCTGGCGCGATGATACTGGGTTGGGGTTGAGCACTGCCCGTTTGCAACAAATTCCCCCTTCTATCCAGAATTTCATAGTTCACGGCTAAAACAGTCACTGGTCTATCATTTTCATTCGTGAGAATTCCAGATAAGTGAGAGGAGCCGTTGAGCTGAATGATGTAGTCTAAGCCAATATCTTCGACCTTAAGATTGCGAAGGATCTTGTTCAGCTTGACTTCTCGATTGGTACGGGCAGCATAATTGGACTGAACTGGTGATTTCGGCCTAGCACGCTCCGCCGCTTGGTTGAGATTGAGTAACTGCTGCCAATAGGATTGAAATTGCTGTTTTTGCTCCGCCGTCTCGCCAATAATGACTATATCTTGCTCAGCCTGGGCAACAGTGGGGAATACGAAGGGCAGCATTGTTAAACAACTCAACAGAACTTTCAGCAGGGTTGGAGAAGTGCGGTTTATCATTTCGCTCTCAGCCTTTTTATCACGAGTATTCAAGTCCCCTTTTCAACCCTAACGAACGGAAACTGGAATGAGTGTGATCAGTCATAAATCTTGCAGAGTAGCGTTTGCATGTCTCCAATGCTTGAAACAGTCCATACATCAGGCGTGGTAAGGGTTTTTAGATTGTTATCACCCCATCTGCTTCATGAGGATGAATGAATGGTCAACGCCTATGGGGCCTTTGAGCAAGGGGGAATCCTTCAACCCTACGAGTATGAACCTGGTCCGTTGGGAAGCCAACAGGTGGATATCCAAGTTACATATTGCGGCATCTGCCACAGCGACCTCAGCATGATCCAAAATGAGTGGGGGATGACCCAGTATCCCTTTGTGCCTGGCCATGAGATTGCTGTTAAAGTGCTGGGTTTTGCGGCTCGGCATACCCTTATGCCCCAGACTGAGGTATTTCCCTTTGCCCAAGTCAATGAAGCGCTAGATAAATTACGCGGTCAGCCCCCTCCCTATCGATTGGTCCTGAAGTGCTAAGTCCAAACAGCTCTGAATCCCCCCCAAAGATTCTGATTACCGGTGCCAGTGGCTTTCTGGGGTGGTATCTCTGTCAAGTTGCTCAAGCCAGCTGGCAGGTTTTTGGCACAGCTTATTCCCATACCATTCAAGTGCCAGGATGTTCCATGGTGACTGTCGATTTACGCAATTTTGCCGACCTCAAACAGGTTCTGCAGACGGTTCAACCATATGCGATTATTCACGCTGCAGCCCAAGGGCGTCCTCATGTTTGTCAAGCTGAGCCTGAAGCTACCTATGTCATCAATGTGAAAGCCTCTTGGCATTTAGCTGATTTGTGTGCGGAATATCGGATTCCACTACTATTTGTCTCAACCGATCTGGTTTTTGATGGGCAACATCCACCCTATAAGGAATCTGATGCTGTTTGCCCCCTTAATACTTACGGAGAGCAAAAGGTATTAGCAGAGCAGGGAATGTTGGAGCGCTATCCTTCAACCATCATTGCTCGTATGCCGCTCATGTTTGGTGTTGCATCCCATGCTTCCAGCTTTATTCAACCGATGATACAAAATCTAGAGACTGGCCAAGCTTTGCAATTGTTCGAGGATGAGTTTCGGACCCCTGTCAGCGGATTAGATGCAGCTCGTGGCATTCTGTTGGCCTTGGTCAAAGGTGAAGGATATATTCATTTAGGTGGAAAGGAACGTCTCTCCAGATATGAAATGGGGCAACAGCTAGCAAATTGCTTAGGATACTCTGAATCTCTATTGGCAGGCTGTTCCCAGCAAGATGTATCACTTTCTACGCCTCGACCTGCAGATGTTTCTTTAGACAGTTCCCTCGCTTATTCCCTGGGCTATAACCCTAAGTTATTCGGCCAATCACTGTGCCACATGCTGACACCACCTAGTCCTTAAAGGTAGGTAGGGCTGGTCTAGCTTCCCAACATAAAGGCAATCACAAATAAGCCATAGGTGAGTCCCAACTTAAAGGTATTCAATGCCTCTCCCCAGAGGGCTTTGCGAGCGTTGCCACGGTTTTGATGAAAGATCCAGCTCACTACTTCTGTAAATAACAAGACTAGGGCTGCAACGGTGATATCGAGGTAGGCTAACTGACCTGCGATCGCAGCAAAGGATACGCCGATATAAATTCCAAACAGCAGGGCAATCACCAGCACTGAAATTCGCCGCCAAGGGTTGCGCAGCTCCTGTTTCAGTTGCTGACCTAAACCAGAAACTAAGGTATTGAGACGGGTATTCTGCATCAGAAACGCTCCTAGCAGTTATAAATGGACCTGGGTTGAAATCCAGTTGAGATAGGACATCGAACCTGCCGTAACAGGCAAAGCAATGACTTCCGGCACATCATAGGTGTGCAATTCACGCACTTTAGCTTCTAAAGTCGTAAATTTATCCTGTTGAGTCTTGATCACCAACTGCCATTCTTGATCATGATGCACCTGTTTATCCCAGGTATAGATAGATGAGACGGGAAATAGACTGACACAGGCAGCTAGGTGATCACGCACGAGATGATTTGCGATCGCAACCGCTTCATCCTCGGAAGAGGTAGTCACCATCACCACAATAGCGTCTGTAGCCATGCTCGAAAATAACTTGTTAGGATTAACCACAGTGTATCGGCTATTCGCTCAAATCTGGCAGGGAAGCACTCTTGACATCGCAGTTATTGAATCTCACTAGCATTTAGTCCTTCTCAAATATCGTGCTCGGCTTCAGCATTAACCTTTATAGGTGTGTTGCTGAATTTTATGTTGCAGCCTCAATATCTATCGCACTTCACAAGGGGCATCCATGCAAATTATCTGGCTTCTTATCAAAGCGTCTTGGGTCAGTGCGACCTTAGCAATTCTGACTGGAATCATCAGCGGGATTTGTAGTGCACGACTGATTGCTTTGGTTAATTCTGCCATTAGCCAAAACTCTACCCAGTCACTGCTAATCTCCTTTGCCGGATTGTCTATTTTGGCCTTTGTGACCGGGAGCCTATCTCAGTTTCTACTGGTTGATCTGGCCCAAAATTCTGTCTATCAATTGCGCTTGCGTCTGAGTCAGCGAATTCTCACCTCTTCCCTACGGCAGTTAGAACAGTTAGGCCCCAGCCGACTGTTTGCGGTCTTAACCAAAGACGTACAGGCCATTTCTAATACCGTTTTTGTTATTCCATTCTTGTGTATTGACGTTGCGGTCGTAGGCGGATGCTTGATCTATCTGGGTTGGTTATCGATTTGGGTTTTTCTAATTGTGGTAGCCTTTATGGCCGTTGCGATTCCCTTGGTCCAGCTGTTGCTCAACTTCGCCTATCGCTATTTGAATCTGGCCCGCCAAGAAGATGATCAACTGTTTACCCATTTTCGTAGCATCACCGATGGCCTAAAAGAACTGAAGCTGCATTCTGTCCGAAGACAAACTTTTTTTACCGAAGATCTATCTGTCAGTGCGGCTAAATCGCGTCAATACCAAAAAAATGCCTTTAAGTTTGTGGCATTATCTAGTGGTGGCGGCCAGTTTCTATTCTTTCTGCTACTTGGGGTACTTCTGTTTGGCATCCCCGAGATCTTACCTTCAACCCAGACCATTTTACCCGCCTATATCCTCACCCTGTCTTATCTAATGGGGCCTTTGGGAAATATTATCCAGCGCTTGCCAAATCTAGCTAGTGCCAATGTCTCAATTCAAAAAGTCAACCAAATGGGATTGAAGCTGGCTAAAAATGCTGAGGTGGAAACGGTAGTTACAAAACCCACTCCCAAGGATTGGAACCAGTTGAAATTAGCAAAGGTTATCCATACCTATCAAGATCCAGCAGCAGAGCATCAATTTAGGGTTGGACCGATTGATCTGACGATCAATTCAGGAGAGTTAGTCTTTATTGTTGGGGGCAATGGTAGTGGCAAATCTACTTTGGCAAAGCTGATTACAGGTTTATACGTCCCGGAGTCAGGAGAGATCTGTTTGGATGCTGAGCCCATTGTATACACCAATCGTGAATGGTATCGGCAGCTTTTTTCGACGGTCTTTTCGGACTATTATCTATTTGAGCGATTAATCAGCGAGGAGTTCGCTACCCTAGATGAACAAGCTCGGGCCTATTTACACAAGCTGGAACTAGAGCAAAAAGTCTCCGTACAGGATGGACAGCTATCCACCACAGGACTCTCTCAAGGTCAGCGAAAACGGTTAGCCCTATTGTCTGCCTATCTAGAAAATCGATCCATATACCTATTTGATGAATGGGCGGCAGACCAAGACCCCATTTTTCGGGAGATCTTTTACACGCAACTGTTAGCTGAACTCAAGCAGCGAGGCAAAACTATAATCGTGATCAGCCATGACGACCATTTCTTCCATCTGGCCGATCGGATCATCAAGCTTGATTACGGTCGCATTGAATCTGATGCGTATCTGGCTAGTGAAGTCCAGCAGAAGCTATCGTAACGCGCCCAGGTAATACCCTGTTTGCTCAGGAAACCTCCTGAGATTTAATTTTCCCAAAAACTAGCCCACTAATGCAGGTTCACTGACTCGACCAGAGAGCACTGGAGCCGTATCGAATAAGTCAGAGCACAACACTTCGCAGGAGTTATTGGGACTTTCAATTAGCTTAATCCGATGGAGTTCCGCCCCAATATTGAGAATTGGCTCTCGCAGCAGCTGGGCAATATAAACAGCAATATTTTCAGCCGTGGGCACCACGTCAGCAAAGTGAGGAATGTCCTTATTCAAGAATGTATGGTCAAGGGGTTCTAACACCACATCATCCACCAGATTTTGGAGGGCCACTAAATCCACAATCATGCCCGTCCGTTCATCCACCTCACCTTTGACAGTTATTTCCAGATGATAGTTATGGCCATGACCATTGGGCCGAGCGCATTTGCCATAGATTTCACAGTTTTCTTCAAAACTCAATTCGGGGAGTGCCAATCGATGCGCAGCACTAAAATGACTTCCAACAGTTAAATAGGCTTCCATGCCAGCTCCTTCGTAGTCGGCCCAAAGTTTGGGATGTTCAAAAAGTTGAATGTTTACGATTGGCAAGTGGGGTTCTAACCGTTGCCAGATTACCCGCGCCAGATGCTCAGTCGTGGGCAGCGTTTCCTTAAACTCGGGCCATACCCCATTCAAATAGGAAAAATTGAGGGGGTCAGTGACCTCTCGCTTAATCACTTGTTTGACATCTGAGAGATTTAAGACCATTCCATATTGATCTAACTCGCCCCACATGGAAACGAATAGTTCATAGTTGTGGCCATGGCCAGGCGCTCGAGTACATAGCCCAAATTTCTCCTGATTTTCTGGTTCAGATAGCTCAGGTAACCAATACCGATGGCTGGCAGAAAACTCAGCTCGTCGGTGGATGACACATTTCATAACAGGGCAAACCGTAGCAACAGCCGCTCTTCATTGGAGATACGGCACTGACAACATTTCTTAATATTTTAACCTATAGTTCAGATTCCCTGGGCTAAGACTGAACCTCAGACTTTACAGGGATTTGAGCCAAGCCAAAGGCAAAGACATCAACTTGCGCCGACTTGGAACATAGGCCCGACGGGTAAACACATCGTATTGATTCTGCTCAATTACATCCAGAATTTGGCGATAGAGTACCAAAGCTGACCAGACAGGCCAGCGAGCATCCTTTTGTAGGGTGCTAATTCCCGACTCAGCCTGGGCAAAATACTGCCGGGCTCGACGGATTTGGAACTTCATAAAAGCTCGCCAGCGATCATCGACGACGCCATTGAACAAATCTGCTTCGGTGTAGTCAAAGGAAGCTAAATCTTCTAGGGGAAGGTAGATACGACCTCGGCGGGCATCTTCTCCCACGTCTCTCAGAATATTGGTGAGCTGATTAGCAATACCTAAATCAACGGCCTTGTTAATGGTATTGACTGGATTGTTGAGAATTCTGGGGGGACTCCAGGGAGCCTGCAAGCGATCGCAAAAGCATTCCACCCCCATAATCTCTGCCGACATTAGGCCAACCGTCCCGGCAACCCGGTAACAGTAGAGACGCAGATCTTCAAAAGTTTCGTAACGATCGCGCACTAAATCCATCCGCTGTCCGGCAATCATATCTCTGAACGGCTGGATATCTAGTCCATAGCGTTCTACGGTATCCACGAGGGCCACATCCGGGTCGTCCACAGGATGGCCTGCAAACACAGATTCAAGCTGTTCTTCCCACTTATCCAGCGTCTCAGAGGTAGTAAACGCCGCTTGGGGACCATCTACCAATTCATCCGTTAGCCGACACCAGACATAAATGGCCCAAACGCCTTGACGTTTTTCAGGCGACATCAGCTGGGTGCCAAGATAAAAAGTCTTGGCAAAATCGGCGGTAATTTGCCGACATTGCTCGTAGGAGTCTTCAAGAGACGCCAGTTTTTTTGTGGGTCTTGGAGTTTCAGGCAGTTGCAGCATTCGGAATTGACTGGGAAACTGGCTTGGACGTTACAGAAGCGTTATTTGAGGATGAAAGAGCTTTGGAGCTGTTGATAGCTTGTGCTGTCAGCTTACCAGAAAGCACCGCCCCCTCCATACTGCCTAGATATCGTTGCATGGTGTAACTTCCAGACAGAAAGAAGTTGGAGATAGGCGTTGTTTGCACCGGACGGAACTGTTGCCGGCCTGGAGTCGCCTTATAAACCGAGCGAGGCGTCTTCACCACTCGAGCTTTAAGCACCTTAGCCTGATCTGGAATCTCATCAGGGAAAAGTTTGGCCAATTCCCCTAAGGTAGCTTCAATAATATCTTCATCTGACCGACTGATCCAGTCCTCTGCCGGGGCCAGAACTAGCTCCAGCATTGACTTATCTGGATCGGAATATTCCCGACAAGCGTTACTCATATCCGCATAGACACTGAGCAACGGCGATCGCGAGAACAGTAAATGGTCAACATCGCTAAGCTTACGGTCAAACCATAGCTGAATACTGATTACAGGTACCCCTTCTAGTTCCTGGAGCTGTTGGAAATAGGGGGTGTCCTTCCAGTCGTCAGGCATCATCAGCTTCATAGCATCCACTGACATGGCTGAGACGTAGGCATCTGCAGTGATGGAGTACTCTTCTGTATCGGCAGACCCTTTCATCAAGAAATGGTTAACACTGCCATCTTCGTTGAGCACAATTTTTTTCAGGGGGGCATTCACGAGGACTTCGCCACCCCGTTCCGTCACATAGTCAACGATGGGCTGACAGAGCCGCTCTGGTGGAGCACCGTCCAAAAAGGCAATTTTAGACCCATAGCGCTCTTGTAAAAATCGGTTAAGAGCCGTTAGGGGAATAGTAGCTGAGACTTCATCTGGATTGATAAAGGTTAAAGCTTTAGATGCAGCAATAAAAATATCGGAATTGACTCGGTCATCAATCCCCTGCTTTTGCAGCCACTCCAACAAGGAGTACCGATCCATATCTTCAACGTATTTCTGACCCCGAACAATCGCAGGCAGCAATCCGATCGCAAACCGTATCTTCTGCTCCCAACTCAACATGTCGTTATTGCGGAGAATAGAAATAACCACGTTGATGGGGGAAGGTAGGTCTGGCACATCAAACCGTGACAGCACCCCCGGCTTTTCGGGCTGATTGAAAATCAAGGCATGCTTTTTCCACTGCAGCCGATCTTCAATATCCAGCTCCTTAAGCAACTGGAGCATGTTGGGATAAGCCCCAAAGAAAGCGTGCAGACCTGTTTCCACCCAGTCTCCGTCTTCATCTTTCCAGGCGGCCACTAAGCCCCCCAAGACAGAGGCTCGTTCTAAAACGATGGGAGTATGCCCTTGGTCAACTAAATATTTGGCACAGGAGAGACCAGCCAGACCTCCACCTGCGATCGCAACTCGCATGAATTGTTATGTCCCTAGGATTACAGCGTCTTTTCTGAACCACCGACCTGCCAAGTGGTGGTTTACAGCCCTAATTATACCTTTGCAAACTGTAACAATTCATGAAAACTAAAAAAAATATAAATTTTTCTGAAATGAACAGATGGAGTTAATGCGAAACACGTTCTATTTTGGCGATCTGCACAGCCCTTTGAGCCCAAACTCAACTAGCGATGCTGGCAAATCCTTCAAACCTCGTCACTACAAGATCTTGTTATATTTAAGAGCAAATTTAGCGTTTCACCCAGTCCCAATTAAATGAACCTTCTCTTTGTCCTGCTTGCTCTTTTTGCCCTGGTGGTAGTCGGTATTGCGGTTTACATTTTTACCGCCCGCAGCTATAACTCTGCCGACTCCGTTGCCACTTCCTACGATCAATGGACCGAAGATGGGATTTTAGAGTTTTATTGGGGCGAACATATTCATTTAGGCCATTACGGCTCCCCTCCCCATCGCAAGGATTTTTTGCAAGCCAAATATGACTTTGTCCATGAAATGGTGGCCTGGGGCGGTCTGGATAAGTCTCCCGTCGGGACAACTCTATTGGATGTGGGCTGTGGTTTTGGCGGCAGCAGTCGGGTTTTAGCCAAAGACTATGGCTTTTCCGTTACTGGTGTAACCATTAGTCCTAAACAGGTCGAACGGGCTGGAGAGCTAACGCCAGAAGGGGTAGATGCTCAGTTCAAAGTGGATGATGCCATGGCCTTATCCTATCCAGATGCCAGCTTCGACGTGGTTTGGTCTGTGGAAGCGGGGCCTCACATGCCGGACAAAGCGGTGTTTGCTAAAGAGCTTATGAGAGTGCTCAAGCCAGGTGGCATCTTGGTGCTAGCGGATTGGAACCAGCGAGACGATCGGCAAAAACCGCTGAATATCTGGGAGCGTCCGGTCATGCGTCAATTGCTGGATCAGTGGTCCCATCCTGCTTTTGCCAGCATAGAAGGCTTCTCTGAGGAACTAGCGGCAACGGGACTAGTCGACGGCAATGTGATCACTTCCGACTGGACGAAAGAGACGCTGCCTTCTTGGTTAGACTCCATTTGGCAGGGAGTGGCTCGACCAGCTGGCTTAGTTAAGTTCGGTTTTTCTGGCCTACTAAAATCTTTGCGGGAAGTCCCCACGATTTTATTGATGCGGTTGGCATTTGGAGCTGGGCTGTGCCGATTTGGTATGTTTCGGGCACAACGAGCAGATACTCCAGTAAAGCCCCACGCAGGCACTGTGAACGAGATTGCTCAGGTATAAAGTGATTTTGAGTTCGAACTATATTCTCAATGAATGGTTTCTATTATGTGGGTGAAGCAACACCTAAATTCTGATAGAAAGAGAATAAGCGTCTGAACACAACATTCTCGTCATACTCGGTTTCCACTCTTTGACGCCCCGCTAATCCATAGGCTGTTCTTAAATCTTGATCCGCCAATACTGTCCGTAGCGCTTTAGCCAAAGGGGTAGTGGTCTGTGACGGTACGATCAATCCTGTTTGACCTGGAAGCACTGCCTCTCGGCACCCCCGAATATCCGTAGTAACAACGGGTACACTCATGGCCATCGCTTCCAAAATAGAGCGCGGTAACCCTTCATGGGCAAATGTCGCAAGGACAAAAATATCCATGAGCCCTAGCATCTGCGGAATATCCGTTCGATCCCCAGTAAATGTGACATGGGATGTTAGGTTAAGCTGCTCAATTTTTTCAGTTAGCTGGTCGTAATAAGGTTCTGGATCGGATTTGAGTTCTCCTCCTACAATCAAAATGTGCAGGTGAGGAAATTCTTCAACTAACTGTGCTGCTGCTTCGATTAAATATCCACTGCCTTTGGTTCGGGTTAGTCGCCCAACCGTACCCACAATCAGTTTGGCAGAGGCCGGAATCCCCAACTCATCTCGCAAGCGAGATTGATGATCTGGATTTAATACACTTCGATTAAATCGTTCAATATCAACCCCATTACCGAGGTAGCCTAGTTTCGATTCCGGACATAATCTTTTCTGGGCTGCAGTCTCCAAGTCTTCATGATTTTGAGACAAAATGAGATCGGTGATTTTGGCACATCCATATTCAATCGCAAAATACATCTGAGATTGAAGGGGGGGAGTCAGTTGATGGAACGGAAGGCCGTGGGAGGTGTACACAATCGTGGGGACCCCTGCTAGCTTTGCCGCAATTCGTCCCAATACAGCAGCAATCGGGGTATGCACATGGACAAGATCGTAAGCCTGCGATCGCATCAACTGAACCAGATTCTGTATTGATTTAAAGTTTAAGACGGGCGAAATCTTACGATCTATTTGAATAGGATGAACCGTATACCCCTGGGCCTGTAGACGATCAACGGCACCATCGGGGGAGCAGGCAATATCAACCGTAAGGTGTTGCGATCGCAAATAATCAATTTGAGGTAACAACAGCGTTTCGGCAGTAGCACCCAAAGCACAAACGTGTAAAACTTTCATTTCTTCTTTGTTTACCACTCTTCTGACTCAAGTAGACTTTTAAAAAATGGGCAAAGAACTGATGCAAACAAAGATACAAAAAGCTAGCTCAGTACTATGGAGTTTTATTTTTTTATCAGCATACGTTAATGCTAGTACCAATAGAGCGATTGCTGCTGAAATAAGCGGCACACAATCTCGACAATACGAAAAAAGCAACGAAGACTTTCCCAATCCAGAAAGGGGTTTTTTTTTCCATATAATCCTTGGGGAACTCAACCTCGCCCTTCCCTTAAGTTAAGCGAGCTGCAAAAGTTAAGAACCCAAAACATAACCCTAGCTCGAAGAATCTATCTCATCTCAGAGTTTAGAACTCAACCCCTATCTAGGTCATTCATAAATAAGGTATCAGCGGATCTTTCAACAGCCCGGAAGTCCGGGATAAAGTTAATTATCAGGTTTGCCTACAATTGGCTAGGAGGTGGAGAAGACACCTCAGTAGAAAGAATAGTCTCTCATTTAGATCAGTTAGAACCATTACTGAAAGACAATTATGATGCTATTGCCTATCTAGAAGCAGGATTTATTGGATATTGGGGAGAATGGAATCGATCAACCAACGGATTACGAACTAACCCTAAAGCCAGAAGAAAAATATTAAAAAAATTATTGTCAGTTCTTCCCTCCGGACGAATGGTGGCCCTAAGATATTCCTATTACAAAGGCGATATTTTTAACCAGAAAAAACCGCTTACCCTTAGCGAAGCCTTCAATAGAAGCGATAGAGCCAGAACAGGAGCACATAATGATTGTTTTCTAGCTGGAATCGATGATTGGGGTACGTATAGCCACACCGATCTGAATATTATCAACAAACAGAAAGCCTTCTTACACTTGGACAACCGATATGTTGTACAGGGTGGTGAAGTCTGCAATCCCAGCCAGTATGATAACTGTCCAAACGCACAAAAAGAGCTAGCTTACATGCGCTGGAGTACATTAAATAGTTTCCCTTCTGATGGGAAAAGCATATTAGCAGACTGGGTAACTCAAGGCTGTATGGACAACATCAAGCATCGCCTCGGTTATCGGTTTAGGTTACTAAATGCAGAAATGTCTAACAAAATTGTATCTGGTGAACCGTTAGCTTTAAAATTTTCAATCATAAATGAGGGTTGGGCCACTGCCTATAACCCTCGAAAGCTAGAAATCGTTCTGCGCCACAAATCATCTGAACGGAACTATACTCTACTTACAAAAGAAAATCCTCAATATTGGTTGCCTGGGCAAAAAACTACTATCAATATCATTATCAATACCCCCAGTACTTTACCATCAGGAATATATGAAGTATTTTTGAATCTCCCAGATCCATCGAAGAAACTATCGCATCAGCCAGAGTATTCGATCAGACTGGCAAATGAAGATACTTGGGAAGAAAATACTGGGTTTAATTCACTAATAATGAATCTGCTAGTTAAGAGCAAGTAAATTACATTCAAAATTTTGAAAGACAAATATATTTAATCTCTGATTAACCTCAGAAATATTTAGGGAAGGTAGATGGAGCAAGGTAAACTACAGAAACTATTTTCTTCCTGCAGAAGAATAAGAAGTAACTCCATAAACAACCAAATCTTCAGTGCAACACTGACTGTAGTGATGCTAACAGTCGCTGTCAAAATAGCTTCTTTTTTAAAAGAGCTTGTTGTGGCTTGGCGCTTTGGAACAAGAGATGAGTTAGATGCCTTTTTAATCGCATTGGTCGTTCCGTCTCTCCTCAGCAATGTTGTAGCATCTTCTTTCAACTCTGCACTTATTCCTACCTATATCCAGCTTAGAGAAACCAAAGGTATATCTGCAGCAAATAAGCTTTTCTCAAATTTGATGGTCTGCGTTTTAATGATATTAAGCTTAATATCATTGTTGATGTTAGGTTTTGCTCATCTATATTTGCCATTTCTTGCTGCAGGCTTCGATGAGCAGAAAATAACTTTAACTTTTAGAATACTTTGCACCATTTCACCCATCATTCTTCTTGACGGAATCATTTGTAATTGGAGGGCAGTATTGAATGCAGAGGAAAATTTTACTGTAGCTGGTGTTGCACCAATATTTACACCTATTGTGACCATTATTCTCCTTCTTCAGGTCCATTCATGGGGTGTATATACTTTAGCGGTTGGATTATGTGTGGGAATGATCCTAGAAGTATTAGCAATAGGATTCATACTCAATCAAAAAGGAATTTCACTCATCCCTAAATGGCAGGGATGGGATGACAATCTAACTCATATTTTCAAGCAATATCTCCTTGTCTTGTCTGGAGCTGTTTTGCTCTGTAGTGCTATTCCCATCGATCAAGCTATGGCGGCAATGTTATCACCTGGGAGTGTAGCTTCTTTGAACTATGGGAATAAAGTAATTGCTGCTCCTATGGGTTTATTTACCAGTGGTTTAACAGCTTCAATCATACCGTACTGCTCAAAAATGTATGCCAATGGAGATTGGATTAAAATCAGGCAAGTATTCAAACAAAATCTAGGCTTAATTATACTCATTGGTACCTCTTTGACTATACTGACAATCACCTTCTCAGAACCAATTGTTCAACTTCTTTTTCAGAGAGGTTCATTTATAGAAAAAGACACTAAAATAGTTAGCCAAATACAATCTTTATACTCCTTGCAAATTCCATTTTATATAGGGAATTTATTTTTAATTCGTCTAGCCAGTTCAATCAAGCAAAACCATCTCCTTCTATGGGTTTCTGGACTTGATCTCATCATAAATATAATACTGAACTATATCTTTGTTAGAATATTTGGTATCAAAGGAATAGCACTTTCTACTAGCATCGTTTATATATTTTCTTTCTTTTTTCTGTTATTTAGAATCAACGGATATACGAATCAAGAAACCAATAAGTTAAAAATTAAAAATGAATAAATTCTTTTGGAATTATATTAAGATGCTAGAAATATATATTCAGACTCAAATAGTATCTAACTAAAATCAAATAGTATTTATTTCTCAATATAGTATATAGAAATCTGAAATCAATCGTGAGCTATAGAGAGGCTGAAATCTTTACCAGTATCCATTTAGGTTGAATATAATTCTCACAACTCACGTCAGATCGCTATACAAAATAAATATTCAATCAATATAACCCATATAATTCTTACTAAAGGATCATGAAACACACTGCTTTTTTTCTACCAACTCTTCATGGCGGAGGTGCTGAAAAAGTAGTTCTTGCCCTAACTAATGGCTTTATTGAAAGAGGTATCTCGGTTGATTTAATACTAATCAATATAGAAGGTGAATATCTAAATCAGATAAATCCTGAAGTTAACGTTATCGATTTAAAACAAACAAGGGCTTTAAATGCTGTGATCCCCTTAGTTAAGTATTTACAAGAGTTTAAGCCATCTGTACTCATCTCTCATATGAGTCGGGCCAATCTTGCGGCTATCATAGCCAAAACATGTGCAAGGGTAGATACTTCTCTAATATTAGTGGAGCATAATACTCTATCAGCCACTCAATCAAAATTATTCCGGGCTAAGTTATTTCCATTCTTCATGAAACTGCTGTACCCCAAAGCCGAAAAAATTATTGGTGTTTCTCAAGCAGCATCAAGAGACTTAGAAAAATCATTAAGCTTAAAGGCAGGAAGCATTACAACAATATATAACCCAGTTGTGGATAATGCTTTAGGTCTGAAGGCAAAGCAATCCTTAAAACATCAATGGTTGGCACCTGGCTCACCCCCCGTATTTTTAACTGTCGGAAGATTAACTGAACAAAAAGATTTTTATACTGCCATCAATGCATTTGCAATGGTCCGAAAAAAAATTCCCTCCCGGCTCATAATTTTAGGAGAAGGGGAACTGAGACCGCAAATTGAAGAACTTATTTACACGCTCGATATTGCACAGGATGTGCACATGGTGGGTTTTGTACAAAATCCATATGCTTATATGAGTCAAGCAGCAGCGTTTATCTTATCTTCTCGATGGGAAGGATTGGGTAACGTTCTCATTGAAGCGATGGCATGTGGCACTCCAGTTATTGCTACCGATTGTCCCCATGGACCAAAAGAAATCTTAGAGGATGGAAAATATGGCCCATTAGTTCCTGTTGGCGATGCGAATGCACTCGCTAACGCCATGCAGAAAATTTTGGAAACCCCCATTGACCGTGAACGTCTTATTGAGAGAGCTAATTACTTTTCAGTGCAAAGTGCTATCACTCAATATTTATCAGTCATTGGTATTAACTAACTAGTAAAACTATCAATTCTATGATTTTATTAGCTTATCTTGGGCTAGTCATTTTTATAGCTATATTTGAATTCACTAGGGATAAACAGACTTTACTTGATTTCTTAAGCTTTTTTAATATTCTTTTTTGTTTAGCATTTCCCTTGCCAGGTTTATTCCTATTCTTTTCAGAAAACAATAATCTAAACACATCCATTCTGAAAGGAACTACTATTGATCTCAATAGTTTTCAAGTTCCATTGCTAATTTTTTTAACCTATTTTTTTGTCACAATAGGATTCCATTTGGATTCTGCCATTCAATCTGCTAACAAAATTCACTTCAAAGAAAAAAATGGCGGCCATATTGTAATCACTTATGCATTAATTCTAATATTATTTTCTTGCCTCTCGATCTTAATTTATAGTACTCAAAATGGTGGTCTAGTTAATGCAATTTCTAATGCATCCTTACTACGTTCTACTGTTATTGAAGCACCTCAATTTTCCTTAGTTAAAAGATTCTTTTTGCTATCCTTTATGGGATCTTTTTTATTGTCTTCACTCCTGTTTGACTCTAAAAGTAAAAGAAAAAAATTGCCATTACTAATTACTTTTTTGATTTCAATTGTTGTTTCATTGCTTTCTTTCTTGTTAATAGCAACTCGCGCAAATATATTAAGATATATGCTTACTTTTTATTTAGTATATTCCATTAAAAAAGGCAAACACTCTTGGGGGATATTAATATTTTTTATTACACTACTCACCATTATTTCTTCCTATGGAAAAGAAATATTTGGGAGTCTAATCTATCTTTCAGATGGTATTGATGCTGTTACTGATAATTTCCAGAATAATATTAACGCTAACATGCAGTCAGAAGGTGATCAATCTAATGTCTTAGATGAATTCAGTGCTCCATTTTTTTCAATATTTGCAGCCATAAATTCTACCTATGAACTTAGGTTATTTAGTGATTGGCTCTATGGCTTTGCATCATTTCTTCCTGATCGAATTTATGAAGCACCCCCAACAGTCTCTTACTACAATACTTATTTCTTAGTTAATACTGATAAATATGAAATCCCTTCTGGATTTATCTCTTCATGCTTATACAGCATGTCTTGGCCAGGGCTAATGCTTTTTAGTTTATCTTATGGATGGCTTGGAAGATTTATCCAGCAAGTAACTTATAATCATTCACACGAAATTCATTGGATGCAATATATATATGTTTATTCTGCATTGATATGGTCAGACTATACAATATATGCAGATCCAAAAATATTGCTACAAACACATTTTTGGTTCTTTATTTCATTCTTTTTTTTGATTGTACTATCAAGAAAATTAATTATATCTGATAAATATTTAACTATAAAAATGAGGCCAGATAGGTGATGAACAGAAAATCTATATTATTTATCATCACAAACTTCGACAGAAATGGAGCACAAGTAATACTCTATAATATTTTATTGAAAATAGATCGCTCACTTTTTAGCCCAGTTGTTATCTCTTTAATGAATTCCTCCGATTTTGGAGATCAATTCCAAGAGCTGGAAATTCCTATGTATGCGTTAGGAATGCAACAAAAACTTCCAAATATAGATCACCTTTCTGAATTAGTATCGATTATCAAAAAACATCAGCCAGATATAATCCAAGGGTGGATGTATCATGGCAATATTGCTAGCTGTTTTGCTTATTTATTTTGCTCCCATTCACCTCCAGTCATATGGAGTATTCATCACTCGATCAATGAACTCTCTGCTGAAAAACTACTCACTCGGCTCTTAATTAGAATTGGAACTATATTTTCCTATTCAACTAGAAAAATAGCTTATGTTTCTAAGACTAGTAAAGAGCAGCATGAAAAGCTAGGATATACCTCTCAAAAAAGTTGTGTCATACCCAACGGTTTCGATACTTCGCTATTCACCCCTTCCATTGAGAGAAAGAAGGCTTTTAGAGCTGAGCTTAACTTATCAGATGAAGAGATTGTCATCGGTATAGTTGCTCGATATCATCCCATGAAGGATCATCATAATTTTCTTGCTGCTGCAGCTCTTCTTGTCCCAAAATTTCCTGACATTCACTTTGTTCTTGTGGGAGATGGAGTAGATGAATTAAACACGACCTTAACTCAATTAGTAGAAACCTCAAGACTTCAAAAGCATGTTCATTTGCTTGGGAAAAGAATTGACATGCCTAATATTTTCTCAGCATTAGATATATTGACCTCTGCCTCTGCATATGGAGAGGCCTTTCCATTAGTGGTTGGTGAAGCTATGTCTTGTCAAGTTACCTGTGTCGTCACAGATGTCGGAGACTCAGCTTTTCTAGTTGGAGATACTGGGATAGTAGTACCGACTAAAGATCCTGAATCTCTTGCCAATGCTTGGAGTACATTAATATTAAGGACTCCAGAGGATAGGCTTCTTATGGAAGAAGCCGCCAGACAAAGAATAATTGACTCTTTTTCACTAGAGTCAATTGTGAAACAGTATGAAAGTATGTATGCAGGCTAAAAATACATACAACTCAAATCTCTTGAAATTTGTAGATCTCGTTTGAGACCTACAAATTATTGACATCATGCTGCCATAATCGCTGTTGAAATAGGAACTTCATCACACGATCTCAAAGCTCATGAAACAAGAGATGAAATGATAGCAATGACGCGATCTAAATCTGCATCTGTCATGCAAGATCCAGACGGCAAACATAAACCATTCTTGAACAGGTCTTCAGACACTGCACCGCCAATATGGTCACACTTAGCAAACAAAGGCTGTAAGTGCAAAGGTTTCCAGACAGGTCGAGACTCAATTTGATGGTCACGTAGTGCTTCTTGGACTTTATCTCGGCTCACTCCGAATTTGCTAGAGTCTATCATCAGGCAGGATAACCAATGTGTTGCCTGACCAAAAGTAGGCTCTGGCATTAAAGTTAGCCCAGGCAATACCCCTAAATCTCGTAGATATCGATGATATATTCGACGTCGGGCTGCGACTTTTTTGGGTAAGAGCCTCAGTTGGCCCCGACCTATACCAGCCAACACATTACTAAGACGATAGTTATATCCCAAGTGAGAATGTTGGTAATGGGGAGCCATGTCTCTTGCTTGCGTGGACAAGAATCGAGCTTTAGCAATCAATGTGGCATCTTCTGAAACCAACATTCCTCCACCAGAAGTAGTGATAATTTTATTGCCATTAAAGGAGAACACACCAAGTCGGCCAAATGTACCTGTGGCTTTACCCTGATAAGTTGCCCCCAGAGATTCAGCAGCATCCTCAATCAGTGGAATATCGTATTCATTGCAGATTTCTAAAATAGGGTCGATATCTGCACTTTGGCCGTACAAATGAACTAAGACCACAGCCTTTGGCAATTTACCTTGGCGAGCCCGCTGCCTTAAGGCCTGCGAGAGTAAATTAGGATCCATATTCCAGGAGGTGCGATCGCTGTCTATGAAAACAGGCACTGCCCCTTGATAAAGAATGGGATTCGCACTCGCTACAAAGGTGAGGGTCGAACAAAATACTTCATCGCCAGGTTCAACGCCTACCAGTTGCAAAGCTAGATGTATACCAGCAGTTCCTGAACTCAGTGCTGCTGCATGGGAAATACCCACTGCTTCACTGAATTCCTGTTCAAAGGCATCTAGATGCGGACCTGCAGGTGCAATCCAATTAGTTTCAAAAGCATTAACAACAAAACCCAACTCATCCGTACCCAAGTGCGGCGGAGACAAAAGAATGGGGGGGGCCGTTTTTTTGATATTAAGATCTGATCGTTCAGCAATATTAGTTTTGCTGACGTCAGGAGTCCTATTTTCTAGAGTTTCAGGTTGAAGGTGTAGCAAGAAAAAGTTAACGGTATCTTGCTGAATCCAACCTTTTCGCACAGAAATTTCCCCAAATTTGAGATCTGACTGCTCCTGAACTTGGAGAATTTCCGAAATCTGGTTTTCATCTAGTAGATCGGCTGCGTGCAGATATTGTCCAATAGGCTGGTAAGCAGATTGCGTTAGGAGTTGCGGGAATTGATCCACAAAAAAATGGATTGTGGATGTTTTTAAGGTTCCTTGCGAAGCTAAAATTTCACCAATTTTGAGATTGTCACATTCAGCTTGCGTTTGCAAAGCTTGTTCAAGCTGCTGGGCAGAAACTAAGCCTGCTTTTTTGAGCACAGATCCTAACGGTTTGAGTGGAGTTTTAGTGATAGAGCGATCCAAAGGAGTAGGTAACATCGATTTAGCAATCTCATGAAAGAAATGAACATGGACGCACACGAAAAACTAATTTAGAACTGGAATTTCCATTAGGTTTGGCCAAAAGATTTCGCCACTAAGGCACTAAATCTTCGTGGAATCCTTTCAGTGCTTTATTTTGGCTAGGTGATCTAACCTACATAGCCACTATTCTAAATTTTAGATATTTGGAGAAGCTGATATTGGCTGACACAAGAGGCTCTCACTCAGAAAAGACCGCACTCAAAGGCCTTGTGACACCTAACTTCGCTTGAATAACCAATGCTCATATCACTACCGTAGTTGTGATGTGAGCAAGGGGGATGATTAGAGTATTTGAACTAGTTGCGTCATCAAAACCATCACCCCCCCCAGAATTGTTGATGTAAAGAATAAGTCGGAAGACTTTTATTGCGACTTTTATGGAAATATGAAGTATCCTAAATCAAATTTACCATAATCTTTGTGTTCCTTGACACAAGAAGTTGAGCTTTCATTACCAAGATTTATTAGTGAGCATATAACTATCTGTTTTAGAGCAAAAAATGGATGTGGCTATTTTTTGCTCAGAAAAGTGGTTTTATTCCAGGATCAAAATTTAATCTATACATAAATACTTATACATATTTTTTTAAGATCAAGTAAAATAAGCAATAGGCCAAATAAAGACTTGATGATAGCGCTAAAAGAACTAAGCAAGGTCGTTAAGATAGGCGAACTATGAATATGAGTATCTGTTTATAGGATTATCATCTTAGCTTTGTTTTCTTGGGTTAAAAGATGTTTAGGCTGTAATTATTTGGAAATTTAAATAGGCAATATAATATTCTTTGTTTTTTGATGCTCTCTTTGAATTATCTAAATAAAAATATTGCAAAAATAAACTTTATGAAGATTGTGTATTAAATGGACATAACTATTACTAATCTAGAGTTATTTAATCATCAGGTAAAAATATTATGTTTATTTGCATAATACTTATCTACCTATCTTGTGCTGATACCTTTCTGAGCAGTATAGCCCCACTAATTTATTAAATATTTTGACCCATATCAAAAAGCTCACATCCCAATTATCTAAAGAGTTTTATGCGACCTAATACTCCTGTTTAGTGTGGGGATATAGCAGATGTTGGTGTGACTTAGTCAATACCTTAGGGGGATCAAAAGCAGTCAATTACACACGTTAGGAAAGTAGGTTGTAAGAACAACAATTACTATAGACTTGGTTGAGGAGGATTATACGAAATTGGAAGGCTACTCAATGCACTTTTTAGATAGAAGATGTGTGAGTTTATATGGCCATGATTTTTGCTATGTTTTCTGTAATTAGATAACTATTTTAGTGAGAATGAGTACTCTCAAGAGTTAATTTCGGTTGATATAGAATGAGCGACTCACTACAGTTTTGTAACTGACAATACAATTGAACTTCTGTTTAGCAAGATTGTTGTTCAGGAGTCATGGTTCCCCTTAGGGCAAATTATCTTGATCGAGTCCCGGAACAATCTGCTTCACTTTTGATACTAGGATGATAGAGGCAACAGAATTATATTGATAAACCCTAGTGATCAAGTTCGCTATAAATATTATTTATGTTGCTATCTATGTTTTGTTGGGTTCTTCTTAGACTAACTAAAGATTGGCCGTTAGCTTAAACATGTACTGGCATATATAGAAATTCTATTTTTCAAGCTAGATGAAACTTAAACTAGAACTTAGGAAGCAAAAACATTATTACTGTCTTTTTCTCCTAAAAGTTCTGCACAATAGGAGTTGGCACCAGTGCTAGCCTCTCAAAACAGTAAATCAAGAAAGTTCAGATTAATCCTGCAACGCCATTGGCTACCGTCCTCAGTAGCTTTCACTTTAGTTCTGACCCTCGGAACGCTTGCAATTAAGTTCCTTTATCAGCCTCTTTATGTAGCCGAGGGCCAATTGCGATTTACAAAAGTGAATCCCATTTCTAAACTCACTACGTTAGGCTCTGAAATTGGCAATTTAGATCCGCTTGATCTAGAGGGTAGGCCACTTGAGACTGAATCTGCGGTGATTCAGTCCACCCCTCTTTTGCAAACCACCTTAGATAAACTAAGCTCCCAGAAAAATATTGATTACCCCCTAGACCTCAAAGATTTTCGGCAGAATTTTATCATTTCGGATGTTAAGGGCACTGATATCCTCCGAATTACATATAAATCCATTCGTTCTGACCATGCTGCTTCTGCGGTAAATCTATTGATGCAGGTTTACCTTGAGAACCATCTTCAAGACAATCGCAATTCCATAGAAACGGCTAGCAAATTTATCTCAGAACGAATACCTCAATCAGAAAATACTGTTCAGAAGGCTGAAAGAGCGCTCCGGCAATTTAAGCAAAAAAATCAGATCGTAGACCTCAGTAACCGTGAGCAAGATGCTGAGACAAAAATTGCTGAATTACAGGGAAAAATCAGCGATGCTCAAGCTCAAATTGCACAGATCCAAACCGAAGCTAATGTGCTGAGCAATCAATTGGGTATGACGCCACAACAAGCCATGGCCGCTGTCAGCCTGAGTCAATCTGCCGAGATTCGCGATGTGCTCACACAATTGCAACAAAAAGAGTCTCAGCTTGCTCTGCAAACCAACCAGCTCACCGCCACTCACCCCACGGTTCTTGGTTTAGCGCGGGATGTAAACAAGCTAAAGACTCTATTTCAACAACGTGCCCAGAAAATACTGGGGACAAAATTAGCCACTCCTGAGCCCTTGATTGGTTCCCTACAAGAAGATTTGACCGCAGACCTCGTAAAATTGGAGGCCCAGAGACAAGGCTTAGTTAGTCAAGTTATTGCCCAATCAAGAACTTTAGAATCCTACAAAAAACAACTCAACATTTTCCCTGGCTTAGCAGAGAAGCAGCGAGAATTAGAGCGAAAATTGGAGGCGGCACAGTCTACCTATGCCTTACTGTTACAAAAACAGCAGGAGATTTTAGCTGAAGCGAATCAAAAAGTAGGAAACGCCAGAATTTTAGTACCTGCTCAAATTCCCAAAGTACCGGTTACACCCAGTCAATCGGACTATTTGGCAACCGGACTATTAGGGGTGTTAGCCTTCTTTGCCACTGCCTACATCCTAGAAACTCTGGATAAGTCAATTAGAACCGTAGAAGAAGCCGTTCATCAGTTTGAGTATCCATTACTGGGGGTTATTCCCGTGTTCGGGACTTCTAACCATTCCCTGTTTTACGATGGGGGCTTGCAGCAGTTAGCCCCTAAACTGTTCCTCAGAGATTCTCCGGATTCACCGGTCAGTAATGCCTTTCGGATGCTACAAGTTAGCCTGAAATCGCTAAAAATAGATCACCATTGCCAAACTTTAGTGGTAACGAGTACCTCACCCCAGGAAGGTAAATCCACAGTAGTTGCGAATTTGGCTATGGCCCTTGCCCAAGCAGGTAGTCACGTGCTGGTCGTGGATGGAAATCTTCGCAACCCGTTTCAAGATCGGATGTGGGATGTCTCGAATGAATTTGGTTTAAGCAATATTTTGTTTGGGCAGGCTGATTTGAAAACAGCGACTCAATCGGTTACCTCCCAGGTGGATGTGATGACAGCAGGTAATCTTCATGCCAATGCCATGGGGACCTTGGAATCAAAACAAATGACTTTGATGCTGAATGCAGCTAAATCTACCTATAACTATGTTCTGATTGATGCACCTTCATTAAATTCGGCGGCAGATGTATCCATTTTGGGAGGGCGAGCAGATGGAATTGTGATTGTAGTGAAACCGGGTATTGCCAACCTTCCCAATATAGCTGCAGCAAAGGAGCTATTAATGCGTTCAGGACAACGGGTAACCGGTCTGATCATTAATGGTGCTTTATCGCAAAATCAGGCATATGGGAACGTCCAGGTCCAACCCATGAACGGTCAGGTTACCTCCCAACCCTTGCCCAGCCCATCGCCTGGTGTTTCCTTCAATCAAAATCCTTTTCCCGATTATACGCCTGAAGCTTCGTCACACGTTTTAATCCAGGCTAATGGTCAATCACCCGATGAAATCCCTTTGCGAGATTTGCAAGATCAAGTTGAGCATTTGCGTACAGTGTGGATTCGATCAGTTCAGTTTGTCGAGGAACAAGAAGAAGAGCTCGTCCAGCTGCACCATACTGTATCTGACTTGCAAGAGCAGATTCGCGATGCAGGAGGTTACTCCCAAAGTAACTCTGCAGCGACGGATTTGATACGGTTAGAGCTGCGGCTGGCTCATGACAAAGAACGGTTGCGGTTGTTTGAAAAGACTTTGGTTGGACAGCGGCAGCGTTTACAGTCTCAGGAGACGGTTTTTCAACATCATCTGGGACTTCTTCAGCGACGCATTAAGCGGATTGTGGGCCATCTTGATCAGAATCAACATTGGCATGCTTGACAGGTATGCGGTGACCTTTCCCAGTAACGGTAATTTCCTAATAGAGGCGAAACTATCTAGGCTGGAGTGCTGAGGCTGCCTAAAACTGACGATAATAAACCTGGAAACAGCTCATCGAGTTCTTCTTGCCGCAGGGAATTAATATGTTGAGTCCCTTCTTTGCGCGCATAAATCACGCCAGACTCCCGCAAAATTTTGAAGTGATGGGAGAGGGTGGACTTAGCAATTTCACAATCGAAGGCATTGCAAGTCAGTTCCCCTGAAGTGGCAAGTTGATTGACGATATTTAATCGAACTGGGTCTCCTAGGGCGTACAACACAGCCGCCAAGGAGATTTGCTGCGGTTCTGGATGGAACAAAATTTTCATAGTTGCATTATGCCACGGGATGATCTATATTTTAATTGTTCGAGATTCTCGAATAAAAGAACAATAAAGGGAGTCACATTATGTCTTCTACTACCACTATCAATGACACCACCTTTACTACAGAGGTGCTTGAGAGCCAGCAACCTGTTCTCGTCGATTTTTGGGCCCCTTGGTGTGGACCTTGCCGCATGGTCGGTCCAATCGTTGAAGACATTGCTTCGGACTATCAAGATCAGGTCAAAGTCGTTAAATTCAATGTTGATGAAAGCAGCGAGATTGCCAGTCAATATGGGATTCGCAGCATTCCAACTTTAATCGTATTTAAGGAAGGCCAGCCTGTTGAAACCTTGGTTGGTGCTTCTCCTAAAGCAGTTTTAGTCGAAGCTTTAGACAAACATCTTTAGGGCTGCTGCTTTTTGAAGATAAGGCGTAGCGCGCGCTGCCTGCCTATTTCCCAGGCCAGTTCAGTTTTTTACCACTACCGCAAATAGACAGGGAGATTTCGCGTGTCTAACTCACCCTTGTTCGAACCCATTCACCTGGGTGCCATTGCCCTGGGCAATCGAATTGTGATGGCACCCTTAACCCGAGGTCGATCCGGTATTGAACGGATTCCCAACGATCTGATGACGGAATACTACCAACAGCGAGCCAGCGCTGGCTTGATCATTGCAGAAGCGACTCAAATCTCGGCGCAAGCTGCTGGTTGGGGCGAAACGCCAGGGATTTATGCTGATGCCCAAATCCAGGCCTGGCAGAGAATTACAAGTGCGGTCCATCAGCAGGGGGGCAAAATTGTCCTGCAAATCTGGCATACGGGACGAGCTTCTCATCCTGATTTTCAGTTGAATGGGGCACTGCCAATTTCTGCCTCAGCCGTTAAGCCAGCCGGTGAAATCCATACTATTAAGGGCAAAAAACCTTTTGTTACCCCAAAAGCTGCAAGCCTGGAAGAGATTGCTGGCATTATCCAAGATTTTGCTCAAGCCACTCGCAATGCTCGACAAGCGGGTTTTGATGGGGTTGAAATTCATGCTGCCAATGGTTACTTGATTGATCAGTTTCTTAGAGATGGTACCAATCAGCGACAAGATGCTTATGGTGGCCCGATTGAGAATCGGGTTCGGTTTTTGCTGGAAGTGACGGAAGCGGTGGTCGATGCCTGGAGTGCGGATCATGTCGGTGTCCGATTGTCTCCAACCAATGCGTTTAATGACATGACCGATAGCAATCCGATCGCAACTTTCACCCATGCCGCTCAAGCGCTCAATACTTACAATCTAGCCTATCTCCATATTCTCGAAGCCCTACCAGGACATATGCTGGCGGTGGAAGGCGAGCGGGTGAGTCCTTATATGCGACAGGTTTTTCAAGGTCCGTTGATGATCAATGGTGGCTATGATGCAGCGAGTGGTGCTGCTGCGATCGCAAACCAAGAAGCCGATCTAGTCGCCTATGGTGTGCCGTTTATTGCCAATCCTGACTTACCGGAAAGCTTTGCAAGACAAGCGCCCCTCAATGAACCGGATATATCCACGTTCTATTCCCGTGGGGCAAAAGGCTATACAGACTATCCATTTTTAGACCCGGTCGTGACAGCCGCATAGCATCGAGCTTTTTATCCCGATACTTTCCTAGATCGTCTCGTGGTTACCCGTCGGGTCACTACGAGACTTTTTTGAGTGGGTGATTATGCACCTAAAAAATACACCGTTAATTTATAGGTGCATAGTCTCGATCGGGTTGATTACAACCCCAATTCGGATAAGCCAGGATGACCGGCAGGGCGGGGGTCTAAGGGCCAGTGGAATTTGCGATCGCACTCCTGAATCGGCAGATCATTAATGCTGGCAATGCGACACTTCATTAGACCTAACTCATTAAATTCCCAATTCTCATTGCCATAGGCACGAAACCAGCTACCTGCGTCATCATGCCATTCATAGGCAAAACGGACCGCAATCCGATTTTCATGGGTCGCCCAGAGTTCTTTAATCAAGCGATAGTCCAGTTCTTTTGCCCACTTTCGTTGCAAAAAGGCCACAATCTCAGCACGACCTGAAATAAATTCAGCGCGGTTTCGCCAGACACTATCAACGCTATAGGCCAGAGATATTTTGTCAGGATTGCGACCGTTCCAGGCATCTTCGGCAAAGCGAACTTTGGCTGTTGCGGATTCGATATCAAAGGGAGGTAAGGGGGGTTTTGCAATATCTTCAGGCATAGGAAAGCTATTCAGAGTAGAGAAAAATGAGCATGGGGTCGGTTTACTTTTAGCTGGATGGCTGATTCGCTAAACCTAGAGCCACTCTCAGTCCCCAAGGATAGGTAGTTCTGTTCCCTGAAAGAGTAGTCTATGATTCAAAATACTATTTCCGCTACACCTTTGATCGTTATGAGGTTGCAACTAGATCGAGCAGAGTTCCCCCAATAACGGCACGATGTTTTACTCCTTAAGTAGTATTGAATTTTCTCAAGTGGCGTCTTTGAATATAGAGGTACTCCGTCTAGAACTATTCGGTCAGTAAAGTATCTACTCTAAGCATTACAAGTGCCGAGTATTTTAGACATATGACCCAACCCAGGCGAGAATTATCGCTTTTTTGGCAATTGACGATTAACCAATTGATAGTTTTGGCTAGCCAGCATGGCTTTCTCTCAAAGTAGAAGAACTTGTTTATCTGTAATCCTGTTATTGAGCTTGGGGTGGTTACCTGGATGTCAGTCTCCTCAGAAGACTGCGCCTAGTGAGGGAGCCTCTGGTCGCACAGTTACATTTGGTTCAGTCTTGGCTTTAGCTGGACAAGAAGAAGGCCTGGGCAACCGGATGAAAATCGGTTTAGAGGCCGCATTGAAGGATCAAAAAGTGCAAGGGAGATCCATTCGTCTGATCTTCAAGAATGACTATTACGAACCAGCCAGCACTCAACAAGCAACCCAAGAAATCATTCAAGACAAGATATTTCTGATGATTGGCAATGTGGGCACACCCACAGCCAAAGTGTCTTTACCCATCCTGGCAGCACAGAACATTCCGGCGGTCGGCTTTTTCACAGGCTCGGGGATTCTGAGGCCCGGCAAAGGCCCCATCGTCAACTATCGTGCCAGCTATGGGCAAGAAATTAAAGCAGTGGTTCAACTGGCAATCCGTAATGGCATAACTCCCCAACAAATCTGTGCCTATGTCCAAAATGACAGTTATGGCATGTCTGGTTTAGCAGGGCTAAAGTCAGCCATCGCAGCCGCCAAGGGTGATCCAGCCATCATTCAATCCTTTGAAAAGATCCTTGCCATGACAGGGGATAACCCCCAACGCAACAATATTGGCCCCGTTGGTGTATATGCTCGCAACACGCCGGATGTCGTTCCTGGCTATCAGTCCATCAAAGCCTGGGAAAAAGCAACTGGAGCCCAGTGCCGCCTGATCGTCACAGTCGGTTCCTACAGCAACATTGCTCGCTTTGCCAGCCACCTTCAGCAGCAAGGCGAAAAATGGATTATCTCAGCGGTTTCCTTTACAGGCGGCGATGATTTCATTCTTGATTTAGAAGAGTATGGCATTCGTGACCGAGTGATCATGACCCATGTCGCTCCTTTATTAGATTCAACGCTGCCCATTGTCACAGAAGCCAGAACTAAACTGAAGAATGAATTCGGTCATGTCTCCTTAGAAGGGTACATTGTGGGCAAAATGACCCTGCGAATTTTCAATGATATTCCAGGAGAAATCACTCGTGAAAGCTTTATGCAGCAAGTGGCTCGTTCCCAGTTTGATTTAGGGGGGGTAACGATTGATTTTTTGGAAAACGATAATCAAGGTTCAAATCTAGTGATTTTGAGCTACTTAACCCCTCAAGGATTTAGAACCTTAGACCCTTCAATATTCAAAGCCATGCTCCAATAACAGGAGATTGAGTTCATATTCTATTTGATCGCGATTTTGATGAGTAAAACATCCCTGGAGAGAAATCCCATCCCCAATATCCAAGCGCAAAGATGAACAAAACGCTTCTTGACGAGAACAATGATCATCCCTTGGCAGAAAGCTTTCAGAGAGTCAATGTGATCTCCGAGGATTATCTACGTTTAGCGGTAATTAAACAGGAAGCCAGTCAATCTCAGCTTTCCTTAGCTGCCTATATTCATCAACTTGAACAATATAACCAGGCACAGCAGTCTACCCCCCCTCCAAAACCACCTCTCCTCAAACCGTTCTCGATTCTGGATGCCAAGGTGAGTGATTTTGTGGCTTGGCTAGAAATGATTTCTATCATTAAGCTGGCAACGGTCCTGGGCGAAGCAGCTATTCTCATTGCCTTTATTTCTTATCTTTTCTCTATCCCCTATCAACAGCAGAAAAAAATAGACGATGCTCGTAATGTTCTCGTGGATCAAAAGGGGCAACAACATAGTGATGGCAGAATAGCGGCCCTCAAAACCCTCGATTCACTCTGTGCTAGCAATGCTGGCCTGCAAGCCCCCAAGGCCCAAATGGTGGGAATTCAACTGAATCATTGCCACAAATTGTTTTTCAGTTTCGAAAGTTTTCACCAATGGCCTTTCCAGTTTTCTGAGCATCAAGGCATTGATTTATCCTATGCAAATTTAGATCGAGCCAATCTTGCCAAAGCCAATTTAGAAAAAGCCAACCTCAAGGGCAGTAATTTAAAGGGAATCAACCTCAGCGAAGCCAATCTGCAAGGGGCCAATCTGCAAGGGGCCAATCTAGAAGGCGCGAATCTAGAAGGGGCCAATCTGCAAGGGGCTAACTTTACGGATGCAGTATTGCACGGCAGCTTTCTCAATAATGCCAATTTAACGAAGGCCAATCTATCGCAGGCAAAAATGCACAAGGTGCAGGCCTTATGGGCGAAATTTAATCAAGCCAACCTTCATCGCACAGATTTATATCAAGCCAATCTGAATCGCTCCAACTTTAAGGGTAGTGATCTGTACAAAGCCAATTTGCAGGATAGCTCCCTCCAATCGGCTGACTTTTTAGACGATGCCAACTTGCGATCGACGAACTTGAATAATGCCGATCTCTCTAAAGCCAGCTTTTGGGCACTCCACCAACTCAAACGGGCCAAGCACTGGCAGTCCGCCACTAAAAGTCCCAATTGGATGCAAACGATTGCCCGCCCTCGCTCGCCTCGCTTACGAATTGGCCTGATCAAATCAGCCGATAGCACTATCTTTAAAGCCTATGAATTGGGAATGCGGCGAGCCGCCAATCGACGAGTCGAAATTTGGAGTTTGCTGTCTGCCTCCGGGGTTCAAAATGAAGCCCAAACCATCCAGGAACTGATTGACTCTGGTATTGATGCCATCGTGTTGTCTCCAGAAGATCCATTAGGGTCTATCTCAGCCCTTGAAAAGGCTTATCAAGCTGGCGTAGTAGTGATTACAGTCGATTTCTGTTTCGATAAAGAAACCGCAAAAGATATGGTGTTTGCTTGTTTCAATACCAATAGCTTAAAAATGGGAGCTGATTCGGCAGAACACCTCACCCAATGGGCTTCGACCCATCTGCAGGATCAGCCTCTAAATATTGGCGTGGTGGATAGTGCGGAATATGAACGGTATTACCCCAACTATCAAGGCTTCTTAAACGGTATGGCTGCATCCGCAGTTAAATGGCGAGAAATTTCTTCCGTAGATGCGATTACTCGAACCGACATTGCTCGCGTTAAAGAAATGCTGTCGGAGAATCCCCAGATCAATATCTTGTGGGGAGGATCTAACTTGGCCACAGAAATTTCTGTGGCGGCAGTAGAAGAATTAGGGTGGCAAGAGAAAGTTAAAGTTTTTGGCATTCTGGATCTATCTAAAGACAAGGCCCGAATGCTGTTAGATCCCAACAGTCCCCTCCAATCGATCATCGATCAGGCAGGGGTCAAAATCGGCTACAAAGCCGTCCATGCGGCAGTGGAAGTTTTAAGACATCAAAAAACTCAGTACACCGAATATCCGATAGAACATCGGCTGCTGACCCAGACTGATAAAGCAGCGGTCAAAGAGCTATTAACGGAAGCCAACAGCATTCAATAACCCCATTCGTTGGTGGTTAAACTTAGCTATTTTGTTGCAACATTGTTTGATAGCGGCCCAGGGCCGTTAAGGGGAAATGCTGCTGGTAAAGATGATATTTCAGATAGAAATGGCCAGGAAAACCCGTGCCTGTGAAATAGTCTTCATTCCAAGTGCCATCCATCTTTTGCGTGGTCGTGAGATAATTCACGCCCCGCTCAATCGCTGCATCAGCATAAGTGGAGGTCGCTTCACCTGCTGACAGCAGTCCCATAAGCGCCCAAGCCGTTTGGGAAGCGGTGCTAGGACCTTGGCCTTTGAGCTTCGGGTCATCATAGCTGCCACAGGTCTCGCCCCAACCCCCATCAGGATTTTGACAACTCACTAACCAAGCGGCAGCTTGTTTGATTTCAGATTGCCAACCTTGCGGATCGATCAAGGCTAGGGCAGCCAACACGCCACTCGTACCGTAAATATAGTTGACTCCCCAACGCCCAAACCAGCAGCCTTCTGGTTCTTGCTCGGTTCGCAAATACCGCAGTGCCCGATCAACGCTATCTTTCCCCGTCGTCTTATGACAGCGCCCGATCATTTCCAGCACACGAGCAGTGACGTCAGCAGTATTGGGGTCAATCATGGCTTTGAGGTCCCCGTAGGGCAAGGCATTCAGCCAGTCTTGATCGTTATTGATATCAAAGGCGGCCCATCCTCCAGGACGGCATTGCATGGTGGCAATCCAGTTCGTGGCTCTGACAATGGCCGCATCCTTTGCCTGTTCATCCGGCAACTGGACTTCGTTTAAGGCCATGACCACAACGGCTGTATCGTCCACATCAGGATAAAATCGATTGTCAAACTCAAAGGCCCAGCCCCCTGGCAAGCCCCCTGGATTTTTAACGGACCAATCTCCGTAATCTAGGATTTGTTTATCTAGCAGCCATTCTCCCGCTTTCACCAGGGCTGGATGGTCTGGAGCTAAACCGGACTCGGCTAACCCTCGCACAACCAGGGCCGTATCCCACACAGGAGAAATACAGGGTTGAATCCAATATTGATCCTCGGTTTCGAGGGCAAAGGCATCCAGAGCCGCCATACCCCGTTCAATAATCGGATCGTGGACATCGTATTCCAGGGCTTTCAATCCCAGTAAGGAATTGAGCATGGCCGGGATAATCCCGCCCCAGTCACCGGTTGCTTCTTGACGCTCCAAGATCCAACGTTCTGCAGCACGAATCCCTTCTTCTCGGAAGGGGACTAGATTGGTGGCTTCGGCAAATTTGAATAGACCATCTAGATAAATAAACGCATCGGTCCATTCGTTGCTGAGGGGCAGATCAAATTGGGCGCGATTTCGGCCTTCTATATAGAGCTCATCCAGATTGAATCCAGCTTCGACTGCGTAGATTGGCTCTCGATCCATAACGATCAGCAAGGGAACGGTACTGCCCCTGGCCCAACTGGACATTTCGTAAATGGTGACGGGAAATTGCTCCGGCAACAACATCACCCAGGGCGGTAAGGAGGGAATACCTCGCCACTCATAACAGCCAATTAACGCCAAATGCAGCTTGGTAAACACGCGGGTGCGGCTAATCCCCCCATGCTCCAAAATAAATTCTCTCGCCCGCACCATCGCAGGATCGGTAGCTGCAACTCCCAAGAGTTTGAGGGCCATATACGCTTCTACAGAAACGCTGATTTCACCGCCATCGCCAAAGTAGAGTTCCCAGCCGCCGTGGTCTCGCTGTTGCGATCGCAAATAAGTCTCCACCTTCGCCAAAGGCCGACTGCGATCCGTGCCCCAAATCTTATGGAGCAGAACCACTTCAGAGGTAATCGAAACATTGGATTCTAGCTCTGCCCACCAGTAGCCTTTCTCATCTTGCTGGGTAAGCAGATAGCTTTGCGAAGCTGCAATCGCAGCTTCGAGGGTTTTAGAATTCACTCTGTCTCGAACAGGCATAGCTCTTAAAATTCAGTCAATCGTGACGACAGTCGATTCATCTTACCGGATTCCGCAAAGGTGCGGCACGATTGTGGTTCCACTCTCCTAGCTGGAACACATTCTGAAGTGTAGGAGTCTATTTTAATAACCGTTCTCCCAAGACAAATTACCCTGTCCCCTTTACTCAAGCAATAGCTTCCCGACCAGCGTTCTCCCTTCAATTCATGAAGTAGTCAGGATATAGCTTGGGTATGATGAGGAAGTGCCTAGTGTCTGGAAAATTCCGCCAGCTTCCCTTGAACCGTTCTGCACCTAATTTTTTGAGAGGCCCAGCTGACTACCCATGCCTAAATATTGTTCTACCCCTGCAAAACGGATCGCGATATTAGCAGCGGGAGGCTTAGTGGGAGTTCTATTATCGGCCTTACCTAGCCATGCTGGATTTAAGCCACCCGGTGATTTGGAAAAACCCGGAAATCGACGAGGGTTGGCGACACGGGCATTCGAACCGAAGAAAGGGCCATTAAACGAGAGTGCACCTCGACGACCTAGCCAAGTGGTTCCGATTCCCTTACCCAGACCGGATGCACCGCCCATCTGGGAATTACCGGGTGATCCCGCCGTTTCGCCACAGCCAGGTCAACCTAAAGCCTGTTCTACTAGTGGTCGCCCCACTCTCACCACATTGGTGCCCAAAAGTAATATTGGCTTAAGTGCAACGGCTTTTCCAACCTTTTATTGGTTTACCCCCACTAATAGCTACCGCATCGTCCAGTTCAGTTTGTACGAGGTAGGGGCTGGAGGTCGCTCTAGGAAAGAAGTCTATTCCACTACTTTTCAGGCTTCAGGTAAAGCAGGACTATCTAGAATTTCCATCCCCGATCAAGAATCAACCCTCGCCTTGAAACCAAAAACAGATTATCAATGGGTCGTGGGACTCTTCTGTACTCGCAAGGGCCGCAATGGCATCATCGCCAATGGGTGGATTCGCTATGTACCGCCTACCCAAGACGTAGCTAAAAAGGTCTCAAAATCTAAACTTAAGGATCAGGTCAACGCCTTTGCAGAAGCAGGCTATTGGTATGATGCCGTGCAGGCCTTAGCCGCCGCTCGACGGGAGAAGCCTGAGGATGGACGTCTTAGTAAGACATGGAAAACACTATTTGAAGCAGACGCCGTTCAACTTTCGGAGATTGCTGCTCAAAAATAGTTCGATAGGGCTTCATCAAGCTGATAGGCTCCTCATCCTAAGGGTTCCGCAATAAATCCCTCACATCTCATCCTCATCCCATGAAGAACTTGCAATCTTCAGCTGCTCCTCATGGATAAATTGCATGGACGTTGGGGTAGGAATCTTGCGCTCAAATAAAAAAGTCGTAGGGGGTTCACAGAGATAGCAATCTGATTCAAAGGCGATAAACCAACTACACACTTGAATCAAGTGCTTATAAGCTTGCCATAGCGGAACATTATACGGGGCCCTCAGGGTTCGTTGGGCAACAGAAAAATGAAAATCTAGCATGCATGCTTCCGTCGTATACCCACATCTTGGGAAAATCCAAGATATACCCTTTTCCCTTCTCCAGCTCAGGGGTAGATCATCCAGAAATTCATGCTGCAAAAAATTGGCCAGACTCTCGTCAATATAGCCACCTTTAACTTGGTTGCATGGATAGGCCAATGACCAATCCCAAGAACCGATACTCCCACGAAAGCGTTGTTGAAGATCATGGATTCTTGCCATTTCCAGGGTCGGGAAAACCATGCCATCCTGGCAATAATATAGGTTATCAAACCGGCCTTTAGTACTTGCTGCCAGAGCATGAGGGCCATCACAATAGTGAATATTCGGATAAGCCAAGCCAAGGATTTCGTATATCCTTTGAATTACGCCTTGAACTTGATTTCGATCAAGCCTGCTGGTTGAAATCGTGATTCCGTTCCATAAGCGGCAGTAGGTGGGGATAAAGCTTTTTTCTTCTTCCGTCAGCTCCTGTAACAACGCCATCCTGATTAATTCTGCTTGGTTAGATTAACGTTTTCTCTTCACCACAAAATACAGCCAGTAAAAAGCTGATAAGCACTTAAGCAGAAGTAATTACAATCTATTTCCTTGCTAAGCCAGGGTTTTAGCAAAAATGTTGTGAAATTAATTATGTCCTACTGCTTATCAACGGCCAAGCCATCACTTCAACCGGAATAATTTGCGAATGGGGCGCGATGATCTAGCTTCTAGTGAGGTGAGCAATTCATACTCTCCTGGACGAAACCTTTTTTTAGAGGGTGTAATCCCTAAGGTAAAGGCCCCAACCTTGCGATCTAGCTCACTCGTTTCTCGAAAAACTTGAATGGGGGGAATTTTGTCATCCTTGGTCTTGCCAAGATAGCGGAGGATATAAGTGATTTCAGAATCTCCTCGGAATTGTACATTCGCAATGCTGGGCAATTTAGCCGTAAAGGCTAGAGTTGTGATGTCAATCGAGAGTTCACTCAAATCTTCGGCACAAGGTTCTTTAGCATCGCTACTCCCCTCACAAATTTTGATACCACTGATGCTGTTATTTAAACCAGCATCCTCAATATCCCCCTCATTACGCTTGGTGACATCCTCAGGATCAGTCCATACAGAAAAGATCTGCTCTTCGGCCAACGGTTTTTGCTGACCAATTCCTTCCGGCATTAACGTAACGCGGTAGGTACCAGGCTGCAGATTAACCTGATCTAGCTGCAGGGCCACCTCTCGTTTCCCCTTCGGCACATCAAATACATTGCTAAACACCTCAGACTCTTGGTCAGGCTCTGGCCAATAATCCAGAGTAACCTTAACCTGTTTAGCTGCTTTACCTTTTCGGAGTTTCGCGCTGACCGAAATGGTTTGAGTTTGTTCTAAGAAAGCAATCTCATGCTTTTCACACTGGCCGTCTACCGGGGATTTACAAACGGCTACATTGGTAAAGCGGACCAGATTTCCCCCTGTCACCATCAATGCCGCAAACAAAACCATCACGGCTAAAAATATTTTCAAGAAGCGAGATTTTAGCCAGGGGAAACGCTGATTGAGGCGTCCTTGAATGGGAGGGGCCACAAGGATGACGGCGAGTAGTGCAATGATAAAACCAATCCACTCACCTGAAATCAACAAACCTGAACTCATGAGAAGTGCAACTACTGTGAGCAGCCACTGAAAAAATTTCATAGTTTTTGCAAAATATCACCAATTCCCCCATCGTTTTATAACACTAAATAGTCTATTTACTTTACTGAAATAGTAATTAAAAACTCTGGATAAAGTCAAAATTAAAGAGGTCAATGGCTACCCATGAGCACAAAAGTTTCTGTTTTTATTGCGACCAGCTTAGATGGGTTTATTGCCAGGAAAAATGGAGACATCGACTGGCTCGATGATGCCAATGCAACTGTCCCGGAGGGGGAAGATTGCGGTTATCAAGCCTTTATGGCATCGGTGGATGTCCTCATCATGGGGCGCAAGACCTATGAACAGGTTCTATCTTTTGGGGAGTGGCCCTACGGTCAAACCCGAGTCATTGTCTTGAGTCAAAGCCCTATCAAATTCCCTGACCACTTACCTACCTGCATTACACACTCAGCAGAAACCCCACCCATGCTCTACAACCGTCTCGCCAAGGAAGGTGCCCAGCATTTATATATAGATGGTGGGGTGACCATCCAGAGATTTTTGGCAGCGGGCCTGATTGATAAACTCACCATCACCGTGATTCCTATTCTGTTAGGTGACGGGATACCTCTATTCGGTTCCTTGGCAAAGGATCTGCAGCTGACTCACCTCAGCTCCCACACCTATGACTTTGGATTTGTCCAACTTAAATATGCCGTTCCTTGAAACATGCTCCCTCACTTCCCAGTCAGTTCACCCAGGTGTATAGACAGGATGAATGTGATGCGATCGCAGATCTGTATTGCTGTATGGTCAGTAAGATCTCATCAGAGACTCAAGCCTTCCCACCCTCATCGCTGATCACCCAACGCTAGGATTGTGGCATGCTCTCGCCTTACCCATGCCAATATTGCCCCGTCAAACTCTCATCACGATTATGTTTATTCTTCGGCTCCAGGTTGCGCTTCTATCTACAGCACTCTCAATAGCAGCCGTCACAACCGCTTTCTCCCCCCCTAAGACCTGGGCAGCCCCAAAGTCCGATTCCTCCAAAGCCATCATTGACGAGGTTTGGCAAGTTATCAACGGTGATTATTTAGATACAACCTTCAATGATACAAATTGGCTTGCTGTTCGCAGCCAATACTTAAACCGCACCTATACGTCCAAAGAAGAAGTCTATGACGCAGTCCGCGAAATGCTGGACAAACTTGAGGATCCCTATACTCGCTTTTTGGACCCAAAGCAGTTTAAGAACATGCAAATTGATACGTCTGGTGAGCTGACTGGAGTGGGTGTACAAATCACCCAGGATGAAAAGACAAAAGACATCACCGTTATTGCTCCGATTGAAGGAAGTCCCGCATCCCAAGCAGGACTCTTAAACAAAGATGTGATCGTTCAAGTGGATGATACGAACATCAGAGGGATGGATTTGAATGAAGCGGTCAGCCTCATTCGAGGTCCCGTTAACTCCAACGTGACTCTCACCGTTTTACGGGGTCAGGAGCAGTTGAGTTTTAAGATCAAGCGGGCTCGCATTGAAATCCATCCTGTTCGATTTTCCACTCAAACGACCCCAGCAGGAACAGTTGGCTATATCCGCCTCAACCAATTTAGCAACAACGCCACTGCTGAAATGCGCAAAGCCATTCAAGAATTGGAAAAACAACGGGTGACCGGATTCGTTCTAGACCTGCGCTCAAATCCGGGTGGATTACTGTATTCCAGTGCTGAAATCGCCCGGATGTGGATGGGGGAAGGGACGATTGTGGCCACTGTGGATCGAAAAGGGGGCGAAGATAAACTCACTTCTGATAAAAACACCCTAACGGATAGGCCTCTTGTCATTCTGGTGGATGGAGGGTCTGCCAGTGCCAGTGAGATTTTGGCCGGGGCATTGCAAGATCATCAGCGCGCAATCTTGCTCGGAACTCAGACCTTTGGAAAAGGACTCGTTCAGTCTGTAATGCCTTTGGAGGATGACTCTGCTTTAGCCGTAACCGTTTCTAAATATATGACTCCCAATGGTCGAGATATTCATAAAAAAGGCATTGAGCCCGATATCGAAGTCAAACTCACCGACAAACAACGAGGCGACCTTTTTCAAAACCCAAGCAAACTAGGCACGGAATCGGATCCTCAATATGCAAAAGCGGTAGCCGAACTCAATAAACAAGTTGAAAAACATCGTTGGGAAAAGGTCACCGTTGCCACCCAGTATCTGTACTCATACCTAAAATCCTTAGTCATGAATTAACAACGTTGCGATCGCACATTCGGAATCGAGCGATACCCTTTTGATCGCGGGAAAAGGCCATGAAGATTACCCAATTCTAGGAGTAAATTCGTTTCGACGATCGCGACGAAGCCTAGCCCTATCTCAACGCGATGGTTAACCTCTGACTTAGCGCCGTGCTCTAGGGTATCAAGAGGAAATTAATGCGGGTCTCCACCACAGGCTCTTGCAGGTTAAACTAGGCCGATTTCTACTGCCCTGTCCCCGACTAGTGACGGATCAGCACAAAGATAGCAACCAAAAAGACAAAGTAGCCAAATCCTGTTTGTAGATCCTCATCATTGATAAAGCGGGTTAGATACGATCCCACCAGCGTGCCCAGACTCGCAGCCACCGTCAGAGACCCAACCAATGCCCAATCCACTGTGACTTGATGGATATACCCCAAAAAACCAGTCCCTGACTTGGCCGCGATAATGACTAGAGAGGTGCCAATCGCCTCTTTCATCGGAATCCCGCCGAACAGCACCAGAGCCGGGATGATTAAGAATCCTCCCCCCACTCCGACAAATCCGGTCAGAACGCCAACCCCTAGGCCCTCTAATGGAATAATCCACCCATAATGCTGGATGGATGATGCACCCTGCTCCTCGATTATGAGGGCAGCATCGACAATTTCTGTCTTGCTTTTTTGAATCATTAAAACACTGGCAATCACCATGACCACGCCAAAACAGATTAGCTGGATGGTCTCTGTGATCGAGGGCAGTGCCGTTAGACGTGCACCCAGATAGGCCCCCACCATTGCTGCTGGCGTAAAGACAAGAGCCATTTTGAGATTGACATTTCCCTGTAACCCATGGGGAATCGCACCCACCAGGCTCACTGTTCCCACAATGACGAGACTCATTGCGATCGCAACCTTAGCTCCCACTCCCATCACATAAACCAAAATAGGAACCGCCAAGATGGAACCGCCCCCACCAATCAGGCCCAAACTAAGACCAATACAAACGGCCAATACATGACCTATAACAGTGGTAAACATATCTGCCTAATTCGCTACTGGAAGCACGCCACAGTCCTCATTTACAGGCACTGTCTCCATCAATCATCTCGGCTTTGAGAAGATCTCGGAGATAGGTGGCCTATCGTTGTCACCAGATGTAATTGAATGGCTAAAGCAACAGATCCCAGATGATGTTCAAGCCTTTAAACTTTAACCCCTTCTAGCTCTTCGTCCGTTAGCTCATACAACGCACGGAGTTGATCTAGAGTATCCTGATCGGGGCTCCAAAAGCCGCGACCGTGAGCTTCTAGCATTCTGCCCACAATATTACGGAAGGCTTCAGGATTAGATTGGCGTAGTTTTTCAGCCATTTCTGGATCTAGGGCATAGGTCTCTGCAGCCTGGTCATAAACCCAACCTTCTTGGAAATCAGCCGTACCGCCCCAACCAATCAGGGCCGTCATTCGCTGGGAAATTTCATAGGCTCCGCCAGATCCTTGATCCGCCATCGCATCCGCCCATTTGGGATTAAGCAGCTTAGTTCGGTACTCCATCCGCAACAGCGAATCTAAATCCCGGGGAGTCGTGTCTTTAGAAAAACTTTCAACAAAGTTGGCTTTAACCTTACTGCCCCGCTGTTTTTCAGCCGCCAATTTCAGGCCACCTGTGTTGGCATAGTATTCCTGAATATCCGTCAGACCATATTCCACCGAGTCAATTTCTTGGACGATTTGCTCTGTACTTTTAAGCAGGGTTTGCAGGACTTCAGGACGGGCTTGGCCTTTATCATTTCGGCCATAGCTAAAGGCATTGCGATCGCTCCAGGTTTGCCCTAACTCATCGGAAGACTCCCAGTTGGAATCTGTGACTCGGTCGTTGACCAAGGAACCAAAATCTCCGGCAGGGTTAGAGAAGAGGCGAGCCGAGACATTCTCGACCCCCTGCTCTTTCAGGGCTAGGGCATGTTTGCGAATAAAGTTTTGCTCTGGGGGTTCGTCTGCTTCAGCCGCGCGTAAGAACAGGTCATCCAACAGCTCAATGATATTGACAAAGCTATCGCGGAAGATACCGGATAGATTTGCTAAGACATCCACGCGGGGATGGTCTAGCTGATCTAAGGGAGTGAGACCATAGCGAACAATCCGCCCTGTCCCTTCTTTGATGGGTTCTGCCCCGACGAGTTCCAAAAGAATGCCCAAGGATTCCCCTCGGGTCTTAATGGCATCTAATCCCCACAGCATCACCGCTACGGTTTCTGGGTAGGTGCCTTTGTCTTCTAGGTTTTGCTCCAATATCTTGCGGGCAATCTCCCGACCTCGCTCATAGGCAGCTGGAGAAGGCATCCGGTAGGGATCGAGGGCATGGATATTCCGGCCTGTAGGTAAAACACCAGGGCCATCCCGGAGTAGGTCACCGCCAGGGGCCGGGGGCACATATTCTCCGTTTAACCCCCGCAGAAGGTTGGTGAGTTCATCGCTAGTTTGAGCCAGTAGGCTACGGATTTGTAGCGCTTCTTCTAGCTTGGGAGTGCTGCCATTGAGTTCAAACCGTTGGCGGATCTGATCGGATGCTTCGCCCGTAGCAACGGCTGCGATCGCAGCTTCAGGCAACTCCTCCCCAAAGTAAGCCTCAAGGTAGCTCTCTAGCTTTTCAGCATCGGGGGATTCGCCCAATACATGCAGCCCCGAAGAGAATAACCGCGTTTCTAGCACTTGCAGATATTCGTATAGCTCCACTAAATAGTGGTTAAAGGCCTCGGCACTAAACATGCGAGCATTTTCAGGGGTGAATTCAATGCCTCCCCGTTTGGCTTCCTGGAACGGGCAGTCTGCATCAATGCCCGCATCAATAATTTTTTTACAGATGGCTTCCCGTAACACCGCATTTTTCTCAGGGTCTTCGCGATATTCCTGAATCAGATCTCGTAAGGCGGCTAGCTCTTTATACAGTTCCGCTCGACCATAGGGGGGGACGTTATGGGAGATCAAAACCCCATATCCTCGACGCTTGGCCAAGATCGACTCAGAGGGATTGTTGGCAGCGTAGATATAGAGGTTAGGAATATTCCCCAGCAGCACATCCGGCCAGGAATAGCCGGTATTCCCCAGGGGACTTCCCGGTAGCCATTCCACGGTGCCATGCATCCCAAAGTGGATTACCCCATCGGCCTGGAAGCCATTTTGTAGCCACTTATAAAAGGCTGCATATTGAGGATGGGGCGTCAGATCCCGCTCAAACATCAGACGCATGGGGTCGCCGGATAAGCCTAAGGGGGGCTGGACGCCAATCCAGACATTCCCCATTTGGATGCCGCCGACGCTGAATTCTTCACCATTGGTTTTAATCCCGGTGCCCGTCAGAGAGTTCCATTGCTTTTCAATGCGGTGGGTGAGCAAATACCCCAACCACCGTTCGAGCTGACGAACATTGACAGAGGTCGATCCATCATGGCCATTCATCTGGGCCGGATCGCCTAAGCCATTATCTGCTTCTCGCACCCAGTTGATAATTTCTTCACCATCCTCTGGCAGATCCCCCACGTTGTAGCCCTGGGCTTTGAGGGACCTAAGGAGACTCAGCAAAGATTTAGGAACATTTAAAAGGGCTGCGGTTCCCGTTGCCCCATACCCCGGTGGAAATCCATAGAGCAGAACAGCCAGCTTTCGCTCGGCCATAGGCTTCTGGCGCAGGGAAATCCACTGCTTTAGCCGTCCGGTCAATCGATCCACCCGTTCTGGCACGATGTAAATGTCATTGCCGACTAGCCCGCCGAGGGGAATCGTATCAATGGCCCCATCCAGTTCGGGCAGGGCATAAAGAACCACACTTTGCAGACCACCAATCCCCTGACGGGTCCAAGAATAAATATCCTGAATCAGCAGAGGAGCGGCTACAAGGTAAGGCACGTTCTTGGCGCTGAGAATCTGCTTGGCTACCGCTACTTGCCGTCCCGCTTCCATGGAGCCTGCAGGGCCGCCCACAAGAGGGAAGCCAATCGTCGAGACAATGGCATCTACTTCAGCCGCCTTCTCAGATAAGGATAAGATCTCCTTAGTGCCCTGCTGGCGTTGCGCCTGTTCATGGCGGGTGGTCATCAGATCTCGCACGGCCACATGGCCTTCCACCCCGTTAATGAAAATTGGCAAGGGAATTAGTCCCGCTTCCTCAAACTTGCGAATCATTTGAGGGATATAGGGTTGTTTGGTAATCACATGCTTGCGATACAGCAGAATTCCCACCACTGGGGGTTGGTCAAAATGGATGTGGCGGGTTGCTGACGTCGCCCCGGCCTTCCAGAGGAAGGGCAATCGATCGATGCGATACCAGTCTAGATAATCCTGAGGGGAATCAAAAAAGCCTTCATAGTCTGGATGGAGCAGGCCAATATTGGGGGTTTCGATGGGAGGGGGAATTTCAGCGTTGAGGGGTAAGTTCAGATATTTTTCGGCCAAGGTCCAACACATGGCGGCTACATTCTCAGGCCCCCCGGCATTCCAATAGCCGTAGATAATCAGCCAGTTACGGAGATCCTGAACCTTTTTGCCAGGGACATACTTGAGCAGCTTAGGTCCAACTTTGAGAAAGCTGATATACCCGGCCAGCTTGTCTTCTTCTTTGCCACTGCCAAACTTATCCAGAATAAATTTGACGGGCTTGGGCATGCCCTTGGGTTTCTCGCCAATCACAAACTTGCCTAACTGGGTCAGGCTCATCAGTTCCAATGCCGATTCAAATACCAAGCGAATGGGAATATCCTGCACCCGCTCCTGCAGCCACAGGACCTGGTCGTAATCGAAAACTAAGCTGCTAAAGAAGACATCCGCCCCTTGTAAGGCAGCGGTGACAGCATCTGGGTCAGCGTTAATATCGCGATCGCTAAAGATCCGCACTTCCAAACCCGGACAGCGGGCTTGTGCCAGCTCGGCAGCTCTGATATACAAATCGATATTAAAGGACTCAAATCCCGCAATCAGAACTATCCGTGCCATCTGTGCAGCCTAAAATCGGTTGACGTCTCTTCCTAAATCTTAATGATCTTTCAGGGGTTTTAGCAGAAGAGTTTCGGACAGTTTCCCTGAACGACAACCTTGCCCCATCGCAGGGCGTTGGCAAAATAATTTATTTCGTGATGGATTAAGGCATAAAACCGAGCCTTAGAATAGCAACCCCGCTGGACCGAGCAGGATAGCAATACCCACGCCTAAGATCGAGCCCACAATCACTTGTACAGGCGTATGGCCCAGAAGTTCCTTGAGACGGTCTTCATTAAATTCGGGATGCTCTTGAAACATTTCATCCACAATCTGATTGAGGACCTTGGCCTGCTTGCCTGCTGCCTGGCGCACGCCGGCTGCATCATACATGACGATGATGGCAAAAACCGTTGCGATCGCAAATTCCGTACTATCCCATCCATGGACTTGCCCCACACAGGTGGCCAAGGTCGTCACCGACGCTGAATGGGAACTGGGCATGCCTCCTGTTTCTACCAGTACCCGGAAATTGATTTTGCCGTTTTGAGCGAGATCAATAATGATCTTGAGGCTTTGGGCCAGCAAACTTGCTGCCAAGGAAACCAGCAAAACCTGGTTGTTGATAATATTGCCAAAATCCTGCATATTTATCGTCGAGACTTAGACAAGGAGAGCATTTTACAGAATCTAGGATTGACGAGAAGTAATAAAATCAGCCAGAGCCTGTAATGGAGCCGATTGATCACCATAAACGGCTAGCTCTGCTTTCGCTTCTTCAATCAGATGTTGGGCTTGTCGCTTTGACTCTGGAATGCCCCAGAGACTGGGGTAAGTCGCTTTCTGGGCTTCTACATCTTTGCCTGCCGTTTTTCCTAGCTTTTCACTGGTTGCCGTCACATCCAATACATCGTCAATAATTTGGAATGCAAGACCGATATTGCGGGCATATTTGGAGCATCGATCCAAGAGTTCTTGATCCGCACCTGCCAGTTCTGCTCCCGATAAAACCGACGCTTCTAGCAATGCCCCGGTTTTATGGGCATGGATAAAGTTCAAAGTCGAGAGGGTGACATCTTCCGCTCCCTCGGACTCTAAATCAACGACTTGGCCCCCCACTAAACCCGTAGCAGCCACCGCATGTCCCAGACGGGCAACGACCTTCAAAACCTGTTCTGGCGGAACCTGCTGGGTCTGAATCGCTACATGCTCATAGGCATAGGCCAACAACCCATCGCCTGCCAGAATGGCGATATCTTCGCCATATTTCTTGTGGTTGGTGGGCTTGCCCCGACGAAAGTCATCGTTATCCATGGCGGGTAGATCGTCATGAATCAGTGACATCGTATGGATCATTTCTAGGGCACAAGCTGTGGGCATTGCCATCTCAATGGTGCCACCAGCCAGTTCACAAGCCGCCAAGCATAAAATAGGTCGGAGACGCTTTCCTCCCGCCATTAAGGAGTACCGCATCGCCTCATAAATTTTTTCGGGGTAGACCACGGGAATAGAGGCATCTAACGCGGCCTCCACCAGTTCTCGCCGCTGAGAGAGATAGTCTACAAGGTTGAAATTGGAGGGGGTTGAACCAGACAAATCTTGGGTAGATGAGGTTTTCTGAGGGTTTTCAGCGGATATCATCCTGGTGATCCTTCGTGATCTTTGACGATGAAATGGTCACTCTAAGTCGGGCAAAAAAAGCCCTCTAGTTGTTGACAGCATTGATTTAGTGCGATCTCAACCATGAGGCTAGTTCAACTATTGTATGATCCTTTGTGCCGTTGCCTATAACTCCACACCGTATTCTCCAAAAGCATGGATACAGTCATCGGACCCACGCCCCCCGGTACAGGAGTAATCAATGAACTTTGAGGCTGAACTGAGGCAAACTCTACATCCCCCACTAATCGGGCTTTACCCTCAACCTCTTGTCGGCTAATCCCCACATCAATTACGACAGCCCCAGGTTTGACCATATCTGCCGTAATCAGTCCTGGCTTGCCGACAGCCGCCACCAACACGTCAGCAGTGCGGGTAACAGCGGCTAAATCAGGGGTGCGAGAATGGGCCATCGTCACTGTGGCATTGGCTGCCAACAGCATCAGAGATACAGGTTTGCCCACCAAAATACTGCGGCCAATGACCACCGCATGCTTACCTGACAACTCAACATCATAGGCAGCTAACAATCGCATCACCCCTGCGGGGGTACAGCTGCGCAACCCAGACTCACCACGCACCAGTCGTCCTAAACTTAAGGGATGTAAACCATCCACATCTTTATCCGGATCGATCTCGTAGAGTAGGGCCGTGGAATCTAAATGGGGGGGCAAGGGCAACTGCACCAGAATGCCATCGACTTGAGGATTAGCATTTAAGTCATGAATCGTTTGCTTCACTTCATCAAAGGCCACCTCTGTAGGGAAATGATGACCAAAAGAAGCAATCCCTAGCCGTTCGCAGGCCCGCTCTTTATTGCGAACATAGGCTGCACTCGCCGGGTTATCTCCCACCATCAGAACAGCTAATCCGGGCGGACGACCTATTTCGGCTTGCAAAATTTGGATTTGGGCGGTCAGCTCCCCTTGAATTTTTTGGGCTAGTCCCTTGCCATCCAGCAGCTTGGAAGACTCAACAGGCATCGGTCATGTCCTTCTGATGCGGTTAAAAGTGCTTCTCGATTGTATAGGTTTACCTTAAATTTCGAGATAGTCTTAACCTAAGGGTCAATTTTCTATCTCGGTTGACCATTCATACTCAAGAAATTGTCCTTAACTATGTCTGAATCTATTGATATTGGCGATCGCATTCGCATTGTCTCCCTCCCACCCTATGTCAAAACCGCTGAGCCGATGCCGATGTTACGGCCTCCAGATGTGATCCATGTGGGTGAAGAAGGTACAGTCCTCAGTCGAGAACCAGGTGATTACTGGAGTGTGCGCATGGAGAATGGGGCTTATTTACTCAGTAGTCAATATTTAGAAAAAGTAGACTCCGCCGATTAGGAGGGAGCTAGCCACGGTTGCACAGCAGTGTCCGACCCAACCAAGGAAATATGGGATTGCTGTAGGTGCTGACAAGCAGCCTGATAGACGGCTTCAACATCTAAACTGGCAATCTGTTTGGGGAAATTCTGATCATAGTGAATACCTAATCCCAAGGCTTCGTACCAGCCCATCAGATGAGCCAATTGAGCATTACTTTGTTTGCCCAAGACATATTGTCCTAGGAGCTTACTCTTGGCTGTTTCTAGCTCTTCGGTTGCCAGGGGCTGTTGGCTGAGGCGATCAATTTCAGCTTGGAGTTTCGCCAGTGCGATCGCAGTATTATCCGCAGCCGTCCCCAAATACACGACAAAATGCGATGGCCCTAATCGAGTGGGATAGAATCCCGAAACTTCATAGGCGAGTCCCTGCTTTTCTCGCAGCTCCACAAACAAACGACTAGACAGACCGCTACAAAGATAGGTATACAGCAGCTTCAGAGCAGCATAGTCTGGCTCCTGCACTGAAGGGGCGAGATGCCCCAACATGACAATACTCTGCTGGCTCGGTTGCGTCGTTATGGAAATATTTGAGCTAGATCCCATCGAGGCAGCCATTGCTTCCACTGGCTGTAACCCATCCGGCGGAAGCAATGGCTGCTCAGGGACTGGCCAATCTCCAAATACTTGCTGGCAATATTGCACTGCCTCAAAAGCCTTCAGATTACCTGAGAGACTAATCACCATATTGTCAGGCCGGAAATAGGTCTGATGATACTGGTGCAGATCTGCAGGTTGAAGCTGAGCAATCTGGTCAGGGTCTCCTGGCCCTGTTTGAATATAGGGATGGCCTGGGGGAAAAAGGGAGTGTCTGAGTCCCTTCAGGGCTAAGGTGAAGGGCTGCTCTTGCTGAGCACGAATGGACTGTAGAGCCAGCTTCTTTTCCAACTCTACTTCAGATGCTGGGAAAGACGGATATTGAAGTAACTCAGCCGCCAGGGACAGGATATCTAAGAAATCCTCAGACACGGTTTTCAGGCTGAGCAAGAAGTAGTCAGGCGCTCGTTCTACCCCTAAACTGGCCCCGACCGATTCCACCTGTTCGGCAATTTCAGCCGAGGACAATCGGTGCGTCCCTTTGGTGAGGGTGGCCGCCATCAAATAGGCTACTCCAGCCTGCCCCAAGGGTTCACGAGTATTGCCTGCCCCGACAAAAATGCGAGCCGAAACAATATCAGCAATGGGGTTCTCTGTGATCAGCACCACCAGCCCATTGGCTAACGCAAACTTCTGGCAGAGTAACCCTGAAGTGACGGGAACTGAAGTAATGGGAGAGGGAAGAGGCAGCATTCAATAAGAGCAGGGTTGCAACGTAGTAATCGCGTAGTGGCTAGGGGAAAGGTATTTTTGGGCAAGCGTTTGCAAGGTTTTGGGGTCAATGGCCTGAATCAGCCGTGGATAGGTAAAGGCTTGTTCCAATTCGCCCAATATACTGTAATACCCATATAATCCGGCCAACTGATTGACCATTTCTGTCCCAAAGATAAAGTCGTTGACCACCAATTGCTGACATCGATGCAGCTCGACCTCTGGAATGGGGATTTCCCCCAACTGATACATATGCTCACGAATGACCGTTTCTACCACCTCTAGATACTTCGGATCTAGCCAAACAGAGATTGTGAAACATCCCCCTTCTCGCTGCAGAAAAAATTCACTGTGGACATCATAAATCCAGCCTCGTTGTTCTAATAAATCTGAGACCAACCGAGATGTGCGTCCTCCAGTTAATATCACCGACAATAGGTCAAATCCATACCCCTGTTCTTTCTCGGTTACACCCGGTCCTAACCAGGCTATGGTCAACCGGGCTTGGTCGATCCCTGGGGTTTCCATGGCATGGTAACGGCGTTGGTCCACAGGGTTCAGAGGGCTGGGGGATGACAGCAGGTCTCTAGAAGCAGGGGTATGGGGCCAATCACAATGCCGATGTACCAGGTCTATGGCTTGTTCATGGGTCAGATCGCCCACCAAGACGATCGTCATATTCTCGGGCTGATAAAGCTGATGGTGAAAGTCCCGTACATGGGCCGCAGAGAGAAACGGGGGCAATTCTGCCAAACCCAGCACTGGACGCCCATAGGGATGGTTGGGAAAGACGAGTTGACGCACCGATTGATAGACTACCCAGTCGGGATTGTCATAGGCTTGATCAATTTCTGTACGGATGATTTCTTGTTCCTGCTTAAATTCAGCTTCAGGAACCGCTGCATGGATTAAAAGTTCAGCCAGCTGTGCAAAGCAAGGTTCAAGCTGATCTGCTAAGGTCACCATGTAGAAATGAGCATAATCATAGCCCGTGGCCGCATTGACTATTCCACCCTGGCACTCCAGCAGCCGATCAAATTCTTGGGGTGAGACGGTTTCAGTACCCTTGAAAATCATATGCTCTAAAACATGAGCCAATCCAGGTACTGCCTCAGGCTCCCTGGTGACCCCTGCATTGACCCAAATATCAACGGTCACGACTGGCGTGAACGGTAGGTATTGATGCAGAACCGTTAATCCATTCTCTAAACAAGTTTGATTGACGGGATGGGCTGCCCCTCTGGTCTGGACAGGCTGCCAACGCTTAGCAGGATTGTGATTAAACCACATCAACGATGGTTAAGACATGAGGGACAAGGGAATGGATCTTCTAAAGTTTTGCATTGATTAACAAGACTATAAAAGGGAGACCGAACTGGAAGAAAAAACTAAACTCTATTTCTCTGATCTAGAACGATTCTGTGAGAAGTTACTATATATCAGTCTACAAGACGGCAGGAAGTCCCGTTCTCCAGCCCCTCTCTATCTTTCACCTTCTCGGCGCTCCCTCCCCATGTCGAATATACAAACACTAACCCTCCAGGTCCCTGCGACTACAGCCAATATTGGTCCAGGCTTCGACTGTTTAGGGGCAGCCCTCTCTCTCTACAATCGTTTTCAATTTACCCGTCTTCCAGATCATTCTGAATCGCCCATCATCCGGGCTACAGGAACTGGTGCTGATCAACTCCCGACAGATGCCCAAAACCTGGTCTATCGAGCATTTGCGGCCACGTATCAGCATCTAGGTCAAACACCACCCGCCATCGAAATTGATATCCATTTAGATATTCCCCAAGCGAGAGGATTAGGCAGCTCCGCCACAGCCATTATTGCGGGTCTGATAGGAGCCAATGAACTGGCCCACCAACCTTTAGGCCAATCAGAATTACTGCAGCTAGCCATTGACCTAGAAGGCCACCCAGATAATGTCGTACCTGCCCTGGTGGGAGGTTGCTGTCTCGCCGCCAAAGACTTGGATGACAAATGGCAAGTCTGCCCGATAGATTGGTCCCCCGAGGTGGTTCCCATTGTCGCCATACCGGACTTTGAACTAAAGACCGATCTGGCTCGCAATGCTCTACCCGAGACCTGTGGGTATGGTGATGCGATTTTTAATATGGCTCATCTCGGCTTTTTGATGAAAGGGTTAGAGCAAGCCGATCCAACCCTCCTCAAAACGGCCCTTGATGATAAATTGCACCAACCCTATCGGCTGAAGCTAATTCCTGGATTTGCAGAGGCTTATAAGGCTGCCCTAGATGCTGGGGCCTACGGCCTGGTCATCAGTGGGGCTGGTCCGACCCTTTTGGCACTGGGTGATAGCGAAACGGCAGATGCGATCGCATCTGCCATCCGCAACCAGTGGCAAACAGCCAACCTTTCAGTAAAAACTCAGGTTCTAAGTCTAGATAGACAAGGCGCTATCGCTCAATCCACCTAAGTAGTTTCCCTCAGCCTCTATCCTCAAACAGAATTGAAAGCTAGGTAACCCTTAGTTCTTAATCCCGTTGGCAACAACGCCCAAGATAGGAATTTGAGCAATTTCTAGCATGCGGAGACTTTCCTTCAGGAGGCTTCTGGGAACACTCCCTAGATGTGCAACCACCATTAAGCCATCTGTTTGAGGCGCAATAATCGTTGGATCCGCGAGGTTTAAGGGTGGGCAGTCGTAAATGATTAAATCAAACTGTTCAGCAAACACGCCCATCAGCTTCTGCATCTTTTGAGATGCCAAGATGCGAGTCGGATCGGACGGCAACATCCCTGCCGTCAGGACAAAGAGGTTCTCTGTACCCGGTAGTGGATGAATCGTGGACTGAAGATTGCCTTCCGTTGCCATCAGATCACTCAATCCAGGGCTGTTGGGTAAATTGAGAACGCGGCTAAGACTGGGAGCCCGCAAATCAGCATCGACCAACAAGACTCTTCTTCCCATGGCTGCTGCCGCCTGAGCAAGGTGCATCGAGGTAGTCGATTTCCCTTCCTGGGGTGAGCAGGATGAAATAACCAGAGAAGAAATCGGTAAGTCAGGATTAAGGAGGTGCAATTGAGAGTAAAGGGAGCGGAAGGCCTCCAAGAACGGTGAATAGGAGTACTCTGAGGCTTTCTTGTTATTGGCAAAGTTACTCAAACTAGCCAAAGAGAATTGCTCGTTATTCAGCAATGAAGGCTGTTCCTTTTGCTCAAGCAGAGCGAGTCCCATTTCACTCTTAAGGAAGTCACCTTCCGAAGACAGAAAGGGAGTTTCTTCTAGCTGCTTTTGCTGAGGGATGATACCTAGGATAGGACGCTTTAATTCAGCTCGAAGATCCTGCAAGGAGTGTATGGCATCATTGGTTCTGTCAAGAAGAATTGCAATGCCAACACCGAGTAAGAGCCCCAGCATAGTGCCTAAAGCCAAGTCACGCGGTAGATTAGCATCGGTAATAGTTGCTACATTAGGCTCCCCTAATAACTCCCAGGGCACCTCATTTCTCGCAGCATTAATTAAGAGTTCTTCTCGCTTCTCCAGAAATTTGCGATACGTATCATTGGCAATCTGCAGTTTCCGCTGCAGATTTTCGTATTGGCGGGTAATGGCAGGCAGTTGCCCCATTTTCTGTTGAAGAGACGTTTGGGCTCTCAGAATCCCCTGTCGTTTTGCTTCTAAAACTTGCAGCTGTACCGAAGCATCAACAAATTGCTGACTCATCCCCTTCCGGAGGGAGTTTTGATAAGGGAGTGCTGCCGTATCAGGAATCGTACTGGACAAATTTCGGCCTAGGCTATTGCGGGCCGCCTGGTTGATTAAAGGCAACAGCTTATTACGCTGTTCTCGTAAATCTACGACTTCAGGGTGATTACTGGTGAGTTCCGCCGACCGAATGGCGAGTTGAGACTCAATTTCTTGCAATTGCGTCCGCAATTTCTGATAGCTGGGCGATTCGGTCAGAACAGTTGCAGCTTCAGCACCTGATGGAGTCAGTTTCAGTTGCTGTTGCAATGTTGTATACAGCTGCCGAGTCTCCATGAGCTGAATTTGGTTTTCAGCTAATTGGCCTTGAATGGCACCAGCTTGAGAGGAAACCTGCCCACCGAAGGTCGCAGGGTCGAGGAGCTGATATTGTTCACGGAACCGCTGCAAAAGTTGCTCAAACTGACGGACTTGGCCCTCAGCTTTAGGGAGTTCTCGATCAACAAACTGAATCGCTCTGCCCAAATTTGTTTGTCGTTCACTGACACTGTAGTCTGTATATTGCTGAGCCACTTCAGCGGCAATAACTTTCGCAGACTCAGGATCGGCAGCATCAAGGCTAACTGACAAGATTTTGGTTGGAGCTTTGTTCTCAGCAACTCGCTCAATGGTTAAATTTTTTGCCAACTTTTTGTAAGACAAGTTGGGATACTGAGGGCTCAATTTGTCCGCAATGGGCTGGAGAATTTGAGGACTCAGAAGGATTTGGATCTGTGTAGGATAATCCAGAACCGTTTGGGAAGCCTGAGAGTTTCCTAAGCCTTGATCCTGAACTGAGGTATTGTTGCCGCTAAGTGAAGACACAACCTCACTTTCAGCCGTGACAGGCTCAATCAGGATGCGAAATTGACCTTGGTAAGAAGATGGTCGCGTCCGGCTCCAATATAAAGTTGAAACGGCAACAGCAGCGGTCACTAAAACGACCACGGGGAAGCGCCGACGAATAGCCCCAAAAAGCTGGCCAAGATTCAGACCTCCTTCTTCTTCTACACCTGCTTGAAAAGATTGAGGAAGAAGAGTTAGCGCTGGAGTAGGAGTTTCCTTAACGGTCTCCAGTCGCTGTAGTCTCGTCATTTTTGAGTTAGGGCTAGGTTTCATCGCCTTTTAGGGGGGGTAAGTAAAGAACTTAAACTAATGCCAAACTTTTTACATCGCCTGAGTTTCAAGTCAGACTGCAGATACCAAGGAATGAGGGCTTAGTAAAATTTCATATATCTTTAGAATAACCTGTTTGTGGGGGGTTGCAATTGACTCAGATCACATGAACTTGAATACACAAGGCGGCTAGGCCGTTCTAAGGAAATGTGATCACATTGTTTGATAGCAATGGGCGCTCAAGAACAAGCCTTTAAGAAGCATATGAGGTAAGGGGAAGACTGAATGTGACTTGAATCAACTGGATGACCATTAATTTGGTTTTCTTATGATTTTGATAAAATTTAGTATTAGAAGCTACACGAGACTCTATAACGTTTCTAGCTTTGGATTAAGCGTAAAAATGCTTTATATACTAATAATATCTTCCTTGTTTTCAGAATGGGAGCTAATCCTAAATCCATAGCCTAAAATTCGACTACTTTTTGTCGCATTTTCTTAGGAGTAACAAACTCATAGCTATCTCAGTAGTATTAATTGATACAAAAGTAATAATTATGAATGTAATTCTATTGTAGGCCCTTAGCCTTAGCAGGACGGTAAGATAAAGTCTGATTTAGTATGAATCAAATGTAAGTTTAGTTTGAATTGCTATACTTTTTCTGCCTCTAAAAAGAAGAAACGCAATTATTTTTCGTATTCAATAAATAAATATTCTGATAAATAAAAACGTTTTTGTTTTGTAGTACCCTCTAACACTTAAATTTATTAGATTTATCCTTTGATACATATGTGATTTTATTTGTTCGGGATTGTCGGTGTATGTATATAAATTTCAGGTGCCTTGTCTTTGTAAATACAATTTCAATATATTCCTATATAGATAAATGCCTGAAATTTATATTTTTTTGATCAATTAAAGTTTAAATACGCACAAAAACCTCAAAAAATCATCAAAGATTTCCTGGTATAGCAGTCGCCACTCTAATTAGGACGCTAGGTACAACATATGTTCCATTGCTTCTCTAAGTGAACCGAAGTGCTCTAATTGGTGTCTAATTCGACTTTTAATCCAAGCCCACGACCGTTCAATCTTATTCAAATCAGGAGAATAGGGTGGCAAGTACCACACTTCACATCCTGCGGCTTCTACCAGTTGCTCAATTCGCCCTCCCTTATGGAAGGTGGCATTATCAATGACTAACTTCTGCCCCGGTTTGAGCATCGGTATCAAACAAGTCTCAAGCCAAATTTCAAATACGGTGCGATTGCAAGCCCCTTCAATCGTGAACGGGGCCATGAGCTGCTTTCCTCTCAAAGCTGCAATCATATTGACTCGTCCACTTCTGCTACCAGACTTTAAAGCATAGACCCGCTCACCTTTGGGACCATAGCCATAGTCATACTCATCTCGATTGTCCATCCCTGACTCGTCAGCATAGACGATATCGTCTGGGTCTACTGTTGTTAACTTTTGGACGAACTCAGCCCGTTTGTGCTCATCACGTTGGCGGTAGCCATAGGTCTTTTTTTTCGAGTAAATCCAATATTCTTCAGCGCTCTTGAAATAGTACGCTCACTGATTTGCCCCTCCCACAACTCGGCCATCTGAGCTTGGGTTTTATAGCGATGTTCTTGAGCAAAAGCTCGAAACTTATCCCAGTCTGTGATTTTGTGGCTATGGCCAAGGTGTTGTCTAGGGATGGGATGAAGATCACCTGTTTCTGCTTTGAGACGTTGCCATAGATTAATGGTGTTACGACTGATATGAAAGGTGTCACTCGCTTCTGAGGGAGGCATGCCATCAAGTTCAATAGCATCGATCACTTTGCAACGTAAATCGTAGCTGTAGATTTTAGGCATCCATTGAAAGACATAACAGTATCTCTAGTTTATTATGTCCTGAATAAAATGGCGCTTGCTATATCTTACTACCTACATTCAGCAGGCTAGCTAGCAGAGCAGATAATATTTTTTACAGCCCTTCCCAAGGAACGGCAAGATAAGTTGCTGCCTGCTGTTGAGCTTGATGAGATGCTTGGCACCATCAAGCCAAACTAAATGGACGGCCTGAAAGCATTGGAGAATCCAACGTAACGTAGGTTTCATAGTTTGTTTCCCCTTCTGATTAGGGAGAGTTGTTTGTACTTGTTCTAGTGCATTTCTTAACTGTCGTTGTCCTAAGCTGTAGACCATCAAACACAAGGCCATGATCATGGCTAAGGCAGCGATACGCCGAGGTGTCTTCAGGAAAACACTAGAGGCAAAGAAGAGTGGATCTTTGATAAAGCGAAAGCCTCCTTCACACGCCTGCTGGTTCTTATACTCGCGCAGAATATCATCATTGCTCCATTGCTCTTGTTCCAAGAGATTGGTGGCTAAGATGAAACGACCTGCTTGCCGCCGATAGCGTTCGATGACTGGCTCATTGAGGGTTAAGGTAGCCTCAATAGAATAGGTGTAGTGAGTCACAACCGTTGCTTTTGTCGGTCGTCCAGCCTTTGAATAATGAGGTTTTTTGTGGATTTTGAGATCGTCAAGGGTGTGATACCTGAGGATTTTGCCAAAATCTTGGGCTGCAGCTAAAGCATCTGCAGGGCACAAGAAGGTCTGTTTGCAGAGGGTTTTAAGTGCAGTAGTTTTTTGGCTAAACGCCTGATCAATCCGCTTTTGCACTTGTTTGAGTCCAGAGTCTCTGCGAGCTTTACTTTCAACCACCAGCCACCGTTGTTGAATCTCTCCATAGGTACTACATACTTCGACAAAGCTATAGCCGTTGAGAGCACTGGGGTGAAACTGTGAACCCGGCAGCCCTTGTAATAAGTCTTGGGCTGCCGTTGAACTTGCTGGAACTCGGCTAATCCAAGATGTACTTCCTAATGCTTGCAGATTGTCGGCACTGTAGAGGGCACTATCAGCAACAATCACCTCTGGCTGTTGCTGACTCCACTGTTGCTTAAATTCATGGATGATAGGCACAAACGTACTTTTGTCCGCATCATTACCGTTGCCCACTTGTAAAAATAAAGGAATACCCCCGTCCCCACTCACCAGTAGGTTCAATACAAACTGCTTGAGATCACGACGATTGTCCCGTGAGTAGCCGTAGGTGATTTTCACGGGTATCGGCTCCTCTGATTCAGCCAGTGCAGGGGAGGGGGACTCAGGTGCAGAGGGGGATTCGTCTGACGCCTCAACCTGTGGTTTATCTAAGTATTGCCCCTCAACACTAAGGCTTGTCGCATCTAGATGCGCACACCTTAGAGCTACATCGAATTTCTGAACGACTGCCATTGCCACATGGATAAATATCTGGGTCACACCATAGGCATAGAGCTTGTCGAGGACTCGACCGATACGGGTATCGTTGAGGTGCTCTGGCAGTACACCTTGACCGAGTAAGTGCTCGGTTGCTTTGCTTTCGAAAAACTCACTAAATAAGTACAATGGAGCACTCAAAAAGCCCATACCATTTAGAATCAGGGCTTTGACAACTTGACCACAACTAACATTCTCTTGCTCGTGAGTACCTAATAATCGATCCACTATTTCGACAATGCCGATCTCATCGACGATACCGGCAATAATACCGAGATGGTCAATATCCTGAACGTCTATCTCTTGAGGTGAATACATGGACTTGCGTTGAGAGACAACCTCAAAATTATCCCTTGATGGTTAGTACCTGCTGAATGTCGGTTACTATTGTAATCTATCTGAAAAACTTTTCTTGTGCTATTCCAACTACTGTAAACAGCAATTAAAACTATATATAAGAATGTAAATATGGCTCTGGCATATAGGTTTAATTCACCTATATTCATCAACTAAAATAGGACAGATAAAGTCTTGAGAGTATTATTGCTATAAAGTGGGCAAGCAGGACATAAACCTCGTCCAGCTTGAAAGCAAGAGTTTTATGAGATGCCTATAAGCCTTTAGGAGGTATGGTTTAGGTACTTAAGTAGCCCCCCTGAAAACTATGGGTCTCAATATGGACAAGGGCTAGTAATTCTGCAGCAAGACACTTGCCATTGATCATAAAACAATTCATCAGCTCACAGCATTCGCCAAGCTAGCATGAAGTCCTAAGAAAAAGGCGATCGAGCAGCAACATATACTTGATTTACCTTCAGGTATTAACTAGCTCAGCAGATGCTGATTTTGCTGTGGGGGGTTGCCAGATAGCAGCTTTGATCAAAGCCCAAATCAGAGAAACATTATAAATGGCCCAAGCAGAGTTAAGAAGATGAAGGCCAGGGTTATCTAAATCACCCATTGCATATCGAATTAGACTCACGGAAAGTCCTAATACAGTCAGAACAACAACCGTGATCTGAGGTATCACCAGGCCAACATACATGCCAGATTGACGTTGTTTAGGAGTAACTTGAAACTTAACAGGTCTCCCTGTGAATACACTCCAAACTGCCTTAATAAAGAGTGGAAAGAGGGCGATGGCAAATTGTTCTGCTCGCCATAACTCATTCTTCTTAATGCCCCAAGCGGCGGCCATAAAGGTAATCCGATTGAGAATGAAGGCAGGTACAAAATGGATGGCAAACGCCAAGCCATAGGTCTGTACGGGTATTGCTTCAGTAAAAAAGTAAATCAGCGGACAAGCAATGAAGATCAGGGTAAAAAATCCAGAGAAGTAACTATACATGGTCTGGAAATATTGCAGCTGCTGCCAAACGGTAAGACCTTTTTTTGCCAGGGGATTTTCTTGCAACAGGACCTGAACAGTGCCCTGTGCCCATCGAAGTCGCTGTTTTAGGGTAGAGCTCAGGTCATCTGGTGCTAAGCCAACCGCTAATACTTCATGGTGATACACTGACTTCCATCCTGCAGCATGGAGTCGCATGGCTGTATTCATGTCTTCCGTAATACTGGCACTGGAGACACCCCCCACCAACTCAAACTCCTCTAGGCGTTTTTGATCGGCGATATATTCATCCGCGAAATTTTGTAGCCCGGTGGTAACCAATGCTTCGCGACGTAAAACAGCATTTGTGCCCGTGTAAAAGGCTGAACTCATGCCATCCTTGCCCTGTTGAATTGGACCATAGAACAATCGAGCTTGATGACCGAAAGGGTCACCGGGAGGAAGATTATAGAAGTCTTGTGGGGTTTGGACAAAGGCAATATCGCTGTCTTTGTATGCCCCCTCTTGCATACTGTAATCAAAGAAATAGGGCAGTGCTCGCTGAAGAAAATGAGGTTTAGGAATATGGTCGGCATCTAGGGTCAAGATCAGATCGCCGGTTGTTTCTCCAGAAAACAAGGCATAGTTAATATTGCCTGCTTTAGCATGATGGGGTTTCCCTTTAGGCTTAGGACGGGCAATATATCGGCTGCGCGCTAGGTCAACTAATTCCTGTTCTTTTTGCTCAATGGTGCGCTGTAAGACCTTGACTTCTGCTTTTAGATAGTCAGCCACTGAGCCATATTGATGATTGAGCAGACGGGTACTCTGTTGGAGGCTATGGAGATAACCCACTAACTGCTGATTTTGATCTTGAACGCCAGTTGCTTCTGGCGCAAAGAACTTGATGGCAATTAAACACTGACGTTTATCGGGAGTGGGGTTATAGCTGACAAAGTCAGTGAATTGGCTCATGATGCCAAAGCCTCTCCCCCCTTCATCCATCAGATCCACATCTTCCAGAGATTTGAAAATTTTGTCAGGGTTGTCTAGACCTGGACCTCGGTCCCAAATTTGCAGTACTAAAACATTACTGGAAATGTTGAGCTCCAAGTCAATCGGCGTGGTGTGGGGCAGATCCTTATGGGCATATTTCAAGACATTATCCACACCCTCACCCAATACCGTTTGCAGCTCTAACCAAGGTTTCATGGGAATGTGAGGCTGCTGAAGCTGCCCAAACCAGTCCAGGGCCGCCTGGGCGTTTTCCCGTTTGGTTTCTAGGGTTAAGGTATGAGACTTTAATTGCTCCTCTCCGGCAGCAATTTCTGAGACGAGACTCTGGAGATGCTGCAGCTGCGCTTTGAGGTGTAGACGTTGCGAGTTGATCTCATCCGCTGCCGCACGAAGTTGTGGTGTTTGCAAATCCCCAATACATAATTGCTCCGACATTTGCCGCATTTGAGGGGAGTTGCCGTCATCCAGTACATAGACCTTCAGCTTTGTTGCAGGATAGTCCATGCTCAAGGCCGCTTTAGCCGTTTCCCGAACCATCTCAACCGGTTCGTTATAGCAGGTAATAAATACATCTACTCTCGGCCATTTAGCCTCTGGCAAAGCGGGGCGCATTTGTCTGAGGGGTTTGGCATCTCGGATAATGGGTCGCCACAGACCAATAAAAAACATGACGCCGCCAATATAGCTATATATTTCAGCGAGTAATAGTGGAATGGCTATCCATAGGGCATTGAAGTTGACCGAATTCAGGATTCGCCACTGTAAATACCAGCCCCCAAAAATGAGGTTTATGATCACCAGAAACCGAAAGAGTAGGGTTCTATCCTTGAGTCTGATGCGAATATTGCCAGAAAAGGCAGGGGTATTTTCAATAATGGGGACGGCATTAGTCATGAGACTGTGTATCCTTACTGCTTGACTAAAGAGTGATGATGTTGAGTTCTATGAACAATATTTTTGAGAATCACCACAGTAGCGTTGCGGTTAAGTTGAGTATTGACACCTAGCTGCTCATTCTCACAACATCTCGCAAAACATTCATTTTGAGATCGCTGTGAAGTCGGCTTGAGGCCATCTATTGCTATAGGGAGAGTATCCATTTATCAGAAAAGTTATTTGTTATTGTTTTTGGACAGAGCGCTGTTTGGGGCTCCCCAATAGGTCCCGGTCGAATCAGTAATAAGCTGCAATTTAGGTTTGGGGGTAGGGGGTAAGCCCGTACCAATTTCTTCGTTGGCAACGGCTTTCCACCAGGGGGAGCTACGGGAGATATCGGCGACGAGTAACGGTTGGCGATCGCGCAAACGATACAAGATTGACTGCAGGACAATACTATTGGTGGAGCCACTAAAACCAGGATTAGACTGGCCCGATTGCTCGTTTACCCCTTCGTAAAAACCCAATACGGGGTTATACAGGTCTAATGCTGACTGATACAGCTCTTGAGCGTAGTCATTGTCGGGAAAAATTGCGTGATAGGCAAAGGCTGCAGCACTGCTGATGACCCGTTGCTCAGACTCTAGTGCTTTGTTCGCACTTGAAGCCGCCCAAGCTTTTTTATCTTTATCCATCAGACTGCTATGAATGACGTAAGGGGCCTTAGTCGACAGGGTTGTTCCAGCTGCAGTCAGTACCCCTTCCCGGTTATACCGTTCTTGTTGAGCTTGCAACATCGGTAGAACTAATCGCCGCATTTGTGGATCTAGACCTAGCTCTAAGCCATAAACCATAAATGGATTGCTAACGATCTGTTGATCGGTATCGGGCTTCTTCCGAGGACGATCTCGCTCAATCGGAATTTGGAACCCTTCTAACTCTGCGGTTTTATAATCCCCGCCTACAGCCGCTTCCGTCACATCAAAGCCCCAAAGCTGAAATCCTCGGGCTGCATATTCTTCGTAGCCCAACCGTGAATCGGGTTTCACTCGGATTAAGCGACGGCCATTGCTGTCTGCTTCTACAAAAGCACTATGAATGCGGCCATCTCGAACGACCCGCAGGAACGACCAGTCCAACACAATCTCATCAATAATTTCGGTATATCCCTTATGACACCCCTTGAGGTTGTGCAGCGCTAACAAGAAACGACCCACGTCTAAACCTGACCAGCCAATTCCTTCTGGGGACGGATTCATCCCATAATCAACCGATTCTAGGGTACGGATATCATAGTTACGATGGGGCAATTCGCCACCATGTAACGGCAGCCGTTTTATTGCACCTAAAAATAACCGAACCCGCTGATCAAATTCCTCGATGGTAATCACATCCAGCGATTCAGCAGCCTGGAGTGCGGCGATATAATCTCCCATCCCCCAAAGGGTTGCGACTTTCATGTCGCTGCGATCGCTAACTAATCCCGTACTGGAATCATAATTGGCCTCAAAATATTTCCAGGCTGCTTTGGCATATCGTTTCTCAGCCAAGTGAGGTCGGCGAGTTAAATCTTCGCAGACAGAAGAATTTTTGGGTTTACCACCTGACAGAATTGGAGCCACAGCCAACTGAACAGGCTGCTTCAGCTGTTCAGGCTGTTCTATCTTGCCAATTGATTCGGGTGGAGCCGGTGCTGATGCAACCACAGGAGCTGGAGCTGTTGCAGGCGCAGAGGTAGGCAAAGATGTCGTAGTTTGACCCGGTGGAAATTTAGGACTTGCGCCATCACCTTCAATAAATTGGCAGCAAACAACTAGGTTCGGATCAACAGCGCTAGGTTGAGATACCGTTTGCTGAGTGGGAGATTGAGCAACAACAGGGCTAGGAGGCGGCGCTGCACTTGGGCCAGGCGTTGGAGCCGGAGCGGGTGCTGGAGCTGGGGCTGGAGCGGGTGCCGGGGCTGGAGCTGGAGCGGGTGCCGGGGCTGGAGCTGGAGCGGGTGCCGGGGCTGGAGCTGGAGCGGGTGCCGGGGCTGGAGCTGGAGCAGGTGCCGGGGCTGGAGCTGGAGCAGGTGCCGGGGCTGGAGCTGGAGCGGGTGCTGGAGCAGGTGCCGGAGCGGGTGCTGGAGCCGGGGCGGGTGCTGGAGCCGCAGCTACATTATCTGGAGCGGGGTAACCTTCCGCAACTATCGTGTTTTGGGGATTTCCAGTAGAGGCATTAACACCATTTCCCCCAATCAGCGGTCGATATCCTCTGGCTTTGTAATAGAGGATCTCCATGATCAGCCCATTCGTGTTACCCGTCAGGGCTCGATTGGGCTCATTAGTTTCCTCATACAATCCGGCAAAAAATCCACCCCCATCTGGACTCATCAAGCCCTTCGCCACTTCAAATAATTGATCCGCATAAGGTTCGTCGGGAAAGATATACCGCCAACCAAAGGCAGCCTTGGTACTAATACTGCGCTTGTCAGGATGAAGTTCATTTTTTTCTGTAATCGTGGCCCAAGCCTCGCCATTGGAAAAAACCGTGTTGTAGAGGAAGTAGGGCGGGCCGTCAATATTGTCTTCCGTCACAGCCGTTAACTGCCCCGTTGCCTGATAGCGACGTTTTTGGACTTCTAGGACCCGAGCTGCATAGTCTCGCATCTGGTCACCGAGAAAACCAAATTCAATGCCATCCAGAATATAAGATTCACTGACCACATAGTTATTGGCATTGGTTTCCTGGTATGCCCGAGTATCTACCGGGATCTGCACCCCATAGATTTCAACCATTTGAAAGGGTTCAAAGGATAGGGCTTTCGGAACGGAGAACCCCCATAATTCATACCCTCGGGCTGCATATTCTTCATAGCCTAGGCGGCCTTCTTGTACGGGTAGAGTTTGGCCATCTTCAAGGACTGTAGCCCCATACATATTGCCATCTTCAATGGAACGTTCAATCGCCCAGCGATCAACAATAGCCTGCAACCATTCAGCATATTGGGGGTGGCAGGTTCGGAGGACATGGAAAGCCGCCAGCACTCGACCAATATCGAGAGCCGACCAACCAATTCCCCGTTCAATAGGGTTGTTACCATAGTCCACCATGTCGCCATTGGCAGCGTTATAGACCTTATTCGGCAGGCTATCTTCAAATAGGGTGAGTTCTGCAAGGCTGGATAAAAACTTATTCAATTTTTGATCCAATTCATCTTGCGGGATTAGGTTCATCCACCGGGCCGCATTGAGGGCCATCAGGTAGTTACCCATGTCCCACAAGGTACCAGAAGGATATCCTCCCGATGAATTGGTAAACCCAGTGGCTTCTTGATAGTTATTGACAAAATATTGCCAAGCAGTGCGGGCGTAGGTTTCTTCTTCTGGTGTTAAAGGGTTGGTAATACCGCCGCAGGAATTATCGGTGGGGGGTGGGGGTGGTGCAGAAATTGGAGCAGGGGCAGGGGCAGGGGCCGCCGCAGGTGTAGGAGATGGGGCGGGGGCAGGTGCTGGAGCGGGCGTTGGCGCTGGGGCGGGTGCTGGGGCGGCGGGGACTTGAGCCGTTTCAGGCGCAGGAAAACCTTCCATAACAACGGTTGATTCAGGGGCTCCAGTTGAAGCACTAACGCCATCCCCTCCAATTAGGGGGCGATTCCCTCTCGCCTTGTAATAGAGGATTTCCATAATCAACCCGTTGGTATTTCCGGTCAGAGACTGATTGGGTTGTTGAGTCTCCTCATATTGGCCCGCGAAAAATCCCCCTCCATCCGGGCTCATTAAGCTCTTGGCTACTTCAAAGAGTTGTTGAGCATAGGGATCATCTGGAAAAATATAGCGCCAACCAAAGGCGGCTTTCGTACTAATACTGCGTTTATCGGGATGGAGTTCATTTTTTTCCGTGATCGTGGCCCAGGCCACTCCATTAGAAAAGACTGTGTTGTATAGGAAGTAGGGCGGACCATCAATGTTATCTTCAGTCACGGCTGTCAATTGACCTGTGGCCTGATAACGCCGCTTCTGAACTTCAAAGACCCGAGCTGCATAGTCCCGCATTTGGTCGCCCAAGAAACCAAATTCAATGCCGTCTAAGATATAGGACTCACTAACGACATAGTTATTAGCATTGGTGTCTTGATAATTACGAGTATCTACAGGAATTTGTACCCCATAGATTTCAACCATCTTGTAGGGTTCAAAGGACAATGCCTTGGGAACCTGAAAATTCCAAAGTTGGTATCCCCTTGATGCATATTCCTCATACCCGAGGCGGCCTTCCTGCACTGGCAAGGTTTGGCCATCTTCAAGGACTGTAGCCCCATACATATAGCCATCTTGAACGGAACGATCCACCGCCCAACGATCAATAATGGTTTTCAACCAATCTGCATACTGAGGGTGACAGGTCCGCAGGACATGAAACGCAGCCAAAACACGCCCAATATCTAGTGCTGACCAGCCAATCCCTCGTTCGATGGGGTTGTTGCCATAATCCACCATGGCTCCATCGGCAGCGTTATACACCTTATTCGGCAAGCTATCCTCAAACAGCGTTAACCCTGCTAGTGAAGATAGGAATTTATTGAGTTTCTGATCGAATTCTTCTTGGGGGATGATGTTCATCCATCGAGCGGCATTGAGGGCCATGAGGTAGTTGCCCATATCCCACAAGGTACCGGAGGGATATCCCCCCGATGAATTCGTAAATCCCGTTGATTCCTGATAGTTGTTGACAAAATATTGCCAAGCGGTGCGGGCGTAAGTTTCCTCCTCTGGTGTTAAAGGATTCGTAATCGCCCCACACTCATTGGCTTCTTGGGCATGGGCAACCTTCTCTGTGGTAAACGGTAGCCACAAAGGAGGAGAAAAGATGCCAATTGCCAGACAGGCAACCAGTCTAACTATCGGTAGAGAACGACGTCGATTCATCAGGTAGGATGGCCCCAGTCAAACAATGCAAAAGAAACACAAACCTTGTTATTGGTGAGCAGGTGAATAGGGCTAAATCCTATTAGGTACCTAGCTCAGAAACACCAGCCCAAACAGCTAGAGGTTTGCCAACCTTCTTAAATAATAAGCACTCTAAGATAATGCCATTGTTATTAGCTGTCAATACGGCATTAGGCTCATCTAAGGTTTCATAAAAACCACTGTACCAACCTTTTTTCGAACCAACTTTTTCTTGCACAAAAGCAAATAACTTTTTGGTGTAATCCGTGTTGTAAAGAACATGCCAACCGATCGCAGCTTTGGTACTCACAAAGCGGAGATGATTATAATTTTCTCCGGTATCACTAATCGTTGCCCAGGGTTTACCATTCACATATAAGGTGTTGTAAACAAAATAGGGTTCTCGATCCAAATTATCTTCAGTGATAGCCGTTAATTGCTTAGTGGCTTTGTAGCGGGCTTCTTGGGCGGCGAGCATCCGGTCTGCATAAGCTTTAGGGAGCGCTTTGAATCCTGTTTCGATGCCATCGAGGAAAAAAGGCTCACTTAAAACATAGTTATTCGCTTCCGAATTTTCGCGATCGCGCACATCAAAAGGAATGCTGTGGCCATAGAGTTCAACGAAGGCCGATTTGTTGTTGTAATCTAACGCTTTATCAACATTAAGCCCCCAGAGTTTCAAACCATAGGCCGCATAATCTTCGTACCCTAAGCGTCCTTCTTGGTTATATTGCTCTTGACCATCTTTGATACTGGTGCCATACATTTGGCCACCTTTTGTCAACCGTTTGACATCCCAGGCTTTCCACACTGCTGTGGTTTGGGGTTCAAACTCGGGATATTTGGCGGCAATAATTTTTAGCCATAGGGCAATTCGACCCAGGTCAATCGCTGACCAGCCAATCTCTTCCCGCTTATCTAGGGAACCATAATTCACCGGCATTAGATTTTGGGAATTGTAGACCTTATTGGGAAGCTCCCCTTTATACAATTCCAACTTGGCAAGGGTGGTCAGCATCTTGCTCATGGTCGCTTTGAATTCTTTTTCCGAAACCAAGTCCAATTCTCTAGCACTGACCAGAGCCGCCATTGCCGCACTTTGATCCCAAAGGGTCACCGATTGAAATTGATCAACCGAATTAGCCAAGCCTGTTTCTGGATTAATATTGGTCTCAAAATAGCTCCAGGCTTGCTTGGCGACCTTTAGCTCAGCAGGGGAGAGTTTACCGACATGAGCTGGGACATAGGGCGTTGTCGTCTTTGCAATTTCTGATTGACTCACCCGGTCGCCTGGAAATTTAATAGAGCGGGAATCAGGCTTTTCATGCTTAGCTTTAGGTTTCGTTTTGTCTGGGGCAGATGTAGTTGAGCTGGGGGCGGTAGCCGTGGTGGTAGGGGCAGAATCTTTAGTTGATTTTTTTTGGGAAAGATTACCCGATAGCATTTCTAAACCTGCGATCGCAGCGACAGCTGTCACTACACCACCTAAATAGGTGAGAAAAGCAAGTTTTTTAGGTGGCATTTCGAAATTAGAATTCATGACTGCTCCCACTTGGAATAATGACTGCAATAGTCAGTAATTAGACAATATTGATTGATAGCTAGGACAATCGCCTAGAGAAAGTATTCCTGATTTTTGAAAACTAGAAAAAAATATCAATAACAATCAATTAAGATGGACTTTCTTTCGTTAAAAGAGACTTGCCTGCTCTAGAATTCCCAACTTAACAATCGGTTTAACACTCTTAAAAAACTAAAAATCTATTCTCAATTGCCCAGAAAAGATATGGCTATTACTGGCTCCAGACCCACTCGAAATAATGTTGGTGAGAACATAACCAAAATCAAGCTCTACATTCTCAGCCAAAGACGCTGTACATTTTGCTTGTAGCCCTCGACCGGTACTCTTACCCCCATTTACTACTTGGTTACCAATGGAGGCAGCAAATTGACAGGTTAAAGGATCAAAAATTTTCCCTTTCCAACCCACTTCAGCGTTATAGAGTAAAAAGCCTAGGGGGGAAAAATAACCACTCTCGGCTTCTAAGTCTTCCGCAAAATTCCAGGTAAATACGTTAGCTGCGACAGAAAATGGCCCTATTTTTCGCTCTAAGCGGCTGAAAGACTGGATTTCTTGGTTACCATCACTGAAGAATCCAGCTTGTAACAGGCCAAAGAATGTAGTCTTACTGTCAATTTGCCAAAATACACTGGGACGAATCCGCCAATAGCTAATGTCATTTTCTAAAGTCGTGGTGTTGAATTTATAGGGGCCATGCTCGACTTCTCCAGAGACTAGGACTTGGCCAAAGAGGGACGTCTTCGCTCCCACCTTAAACGTAGGTTGAGGAGCTAAACGGTTAAATACTTCGGCACCCGCTGCCACATTGATGGAAACCTCTCCGACCTCAGTCTCCCACCCTAAAATTAGTGGAATATTTTTGACGGGTTCCTGACCATCCTGGCTATAGGTATTCATCCCTGTTGTAAACGTGACAACATCTCCATTCCGAACTCGGAACGTAACCACTTCTTCAATTTTTAAGTTTTCTTTGCCAAATTCATCGAAATCAAGCTTGAAGTCAGTCGTTGAATTCTCTAAGACAATAAAAGATACCTGTGGATCATCAGCGGCTCCAATCGGGGTTAAGTCAGCTGGCAACCGATTTTGAGGCGTAATTTTAGGCTGTTGAATCGGTATATCTGCAGGCACTGTAGGAGATTGAGCGGTCGTTTGTGCAGGAACTTTAGGTGTATCTTGCACAAGAACAGGCTGAGATGTAGGTGAAATATTTTGCTGCGGACGGGGGGAGGGAACCGATCGGAAACGGGGGATAGAGGTAGGGGATGGGTTGTTCCTAGAGGCCTCTGGCACAGTAGGTTGGGACCTTAGTGGTGCTAGCGGTGGCGGCCCTGATGGACGGACAGCAGGGCTAGAATTAGGCGTCTGCTCAGCGGGCGTTGCAGCGCCTCCTTCAACAGAATTATTGAGTGGAGTAGAGGAAGGTAGATTCCGAGGAACGGGACCGGAAGGACGGGCCGTTGGACTAGATGTAGGAACTCTATCAACAGGCGTTGCAGCACCTCCCTCGACAGAATCTTGGGGGGAGGAGGAGGAGGGGAGCGCTGGGATATTCGTTGGACCTGAAGGGCGAGTCGCTGGACTATAGACGGGAATTCTATCTGTAGGTGTTGCAGCCCCTCCCTGAAAATCATCTGGTGAGGAGCGAGGAGGAATATCTTGTGGCCGAGGCGCTGGACCTGAAGGGCGAGCAGCTGGACTATAGGTAGGAGGTTTGTCAGTAGGCGTCACAGTCCCTCCCTGAGAATCATCTGATGAGGGGAGGGGTGAGGCAATTTGCCGAGGAGTAGGACCTGAGGGGCGAGCAGCCGGACGATAGGTAGGGGTTGTAGCCCCTCCCTGAAAATCATCTGGTGATGAAGGGAGATTAGGGACTTCTGTTTGCCGAGGACCAGGGCCTGAGGGCCGGGCAGTCGGACTGATGATGAGTAGAGGGGAGTTGGGAGGGACTGGAGCCGGAGAATATGGCTGAGAATCTTCAAAGGGTGGAACTCCCCCCGTCCCTGTGGGGATATTCACATCAGTAGGAAACGTAGCTCCGCCTTTGGGGCCTGCTTGAGACTGGCTGGTAGGAGTAATGGCCGGTAATGGCGGAAAAGGCTGGGTAGAATGCTGGGGACTCGTTGGCTTTTGTGGAGAACGACCAGATTGAACAATAGGCTGATGCAAACTGGGATTCAACCCATAGGGGCCTGCAAACAATAACGGCTGCTGAATCACAGGAGGGTCAGTGATCGATAACTCCTGAACCTCTGGAATATTGAGGTCAGTTTGACAGCCTAAACATAGCGTTGCCAACACGGAGAGCATGAGAGATGATCCACCACAGAACAGAGCATGGGGGAAATTCAGTCAAAAAACGACATTTTTTGAGAAAATCAATCTGCCCCAGTTTAGAGTGCCCTGTAAATTGTGGACTAACGCATGATTTTTACGTCTGTCTAGAGGAAATAGGTCGCCATCCTGGGAAAACACTTTGCCGTTGACGAGCTACGACCAGGGCATCATCGCCGACATTCTTAGTAATAGTGGAACCCGCTGCAACGGTAACATCCTTCCCTAGCGTAATTGGAGCCACTAGGACGCTGTTTGCACCAGTTTTAGTGCGATCGCCAATCTGAGTCAGGTGTTTGTTCACTCCGTCATAGTTGGCAGTAATCGTACCTGCGCCAATATTGACCTGGGTTCCCAACGTTGCATCCCCTAGATAAGACAGGTGGGCAACGTTGGTGCGATCGCCAATCGTCGTTTTTTTCATTTCGACAAAATTACCGACCCGGCATTTCTCGCCAATTTGTACATTCCCCCGCAGATGCGTGTATGGCCCTATCCGAGAGTTACTGCCCACTCGGCTATCTGAGATAACGGAATAAAGGATCTGAACATTTGCACCAATCTGGCTATTCTCGATCAAACTTCCAGGACCGATACGGCTACCGGTATCAATTTTGGTATTGCCCCGTAGGTGGGTTTGGGGTTCGATAATCACGTCGGTCCCCAATTCGACTGCTTCATCGATGGTAATGCTATCTGGGTCTACGATGGTTACCCCTGCGGCTAGCCAATCATCCTTAATCCGATCTTGCAAAATTGTGTAGGCGGTCGTTAATTGTTTGCGATCGTTAATGCCCAGAATTTCTTGATAATCATCGACATCCAGAACCATTACTGGGTCTAGGTAGTTAACCGCATCGGTCAGGTAATATTCTTTCTGGTCATTTTCGGCTTTGAGATTGGGCAACACTTCGGCTAAAGCCGACCAACGAAAACAATAGACCCCCGCATTGATCCGTTGATTTTGACGCTGAGCAGGCGTACAGTCTCGATCTTCAATAATTTCCTGCAAATGCATTTGAGCATCACAAAAGACCCGACCATAACCCTTGGGATTGGGAAGTTGAGCCGTCAAAATGGTCGCCGCATTCTGATGTTCTTGATGGGTTGCCAGCATTTTTTGCAAGGTCCCGGGTCGGAGCAAGGGGACATCACCATTGAGAACAAGCAAGTCTCCTTCAAAGCCTTGCATCACAGGCAGCACTTGCTGGACGGCATGGCCGGTTCCTAATTGCTCCGTTTGTTCCACAAATTCTAAGTTGGGCCAGGCTTGCATCTCCGTCCGCACTTGATCGGCAGCATAGCCCACAATCACGATCTGGCGAGATGGAGAGAGGTTTTGGGTGCTGCTTAATACCCGCTCAACCAGACTCTTACCCCCTAACTGATGTAGTACCTTGGGCAGGTTCGACCTCATGCGTGTGCCTTTACCCGCTGCCAAAATTGCTACCGCGATCATGTCCTTGTCCTAGGGAGTCAACACCCACGGAGTATATCGTGCTTCTTCGCCAATAAGGACAACAGATTGTTGCTAAAGATGGTAAGTCAGTTTAGACAAGGTGGGTTGATCAGAACGTACCTATCGAACGTATCTGATGTGAGTCCACTTCATTTGAATTGGGAATATTCAGAAAATCAGGGTTTGAAATAGCAGATTGCTCGATGCATATTCTGGTAGGTTACATTCAGAAGTGTTGATGATTGGAAGCATTCAAGTTTTATCTCAAAATGGCCCTCTCAATTGCCTCCTGACATGGGCTATTGATATCAAAAATCTATGATCGCCATAAATCAAGGGGGGGATATCCTGGCACTCCCACTGGATTTGTGAGGACCATATTTTTAACCCAAAAAGCTAACATTCCAATCCCTTACAAGCAGGAAATTGAGGATCCTATTTCCTACCATTTTTATCACTCCATACTCAATCTAAATATTGGTAATGATGGAGAGCAGGGCTAGTTCTCAAGATCGGATCACAGGAATATTATTGACTGAGGAAGGCATGTGTTTTTACCTATGATGCGTTTATGTCTTGCAGGTTACAACTTGTGACATGGGAGAAAATAACGGCTTCTAAACTATTCCCATGATTTTCACAAATTTGAGTTTATATAGGGCTAGTAGAACTCAAAGACCTAGGGATCGAGAGCAAGAAAAAGGAAATGCGTAAATCTGGGAACTAATTATTAATAATCTCAGGCGTTGTTTGATTCTGATTGTTTTCCAGAAATACATAGTAAACAACTTCAATCTGTGCTGATTTTCTTAATTCTTTATTGATCATAACTCAAAAAAATATGGCAGTATTAATACATTCAGGTGATATTTATAGAGAGATTCATTGATTTATGGCTAGGAAAAGTAAGCAAACTAAGCCCATAACAGGTGAGGCGTTAATTACGAAGGTCAAACAACTGAGTGACTTGACCCGTGAAGAGAAAGCCAAAGCCTGTGGATATACGTCTAATGAGTCAGACGGCTCGGAACGAATTAAAGTGATGGCCTTCCTCAATGCTCTGTTGGATGCAGAAGGAGTGAATTTAGATCGGCATTCCTCTGATGGAGATGGTCGAGGTGGGCGCAAAGCCAGTTATAAGGTTAGTGTGCAGTCCAACGGTAATATTTTAGTGGGACGTACTTATACCAAAGCTTTGGAATTAGAGCCTGGAGATGAATTTGAAATCACGGTTGGTCGCAAGCATATTCATTTGAACAAGGTGGCTTAGTTCATGGAGCTGGCATCCAAAATGCCCTTATAGTCTCAGGTACGATGAGGAGACCAACGGCTCATCGACTTTCTATTAAATTTCAATTACATTCAATACCTACAAATCAACGGGTGGCTTATCTTTTGGATGCCATCCGTTTTCTCATGGGTGGGATCAGCGTTTGGCTTTAGGCAAGATCCAAATCATCTATGTCATTGACCCGAAAGATGGGATATTTCTCTACCTATGCTTGTCGGGAATTTGCTGATAACGCCTAACCGATATAGACTCCGGCTACCTCATGGGGCTAATCAAATCAACTTTAGAGCCAGCGAATAATCTAGGGTGATTATTGTCTCGTCATCTCTGTTGCCAAGATGCATTAGATTTGCGATCGCACCCTCCATACCCCTCGCGAAAACAAAAACAAATGTACTATAATCTTCCAATCCAGTCCCCCTAAATAAATCCCCATTAAGACTGCGTCAGTTATTCACGCATCACTAGAGAACTGAACATGCCTCGCCTACTGATCGTCGAATCCCCCGGAAAAATCAAGAAGCTCAGATCGATTCTAGGTGCAGGCTGGAATGTCCGGGCCTCCGTAGGCCATATCAGACAGCTCGCCAATACGGGCACGGGTAACCTAGGGTTTGAGGTGCAGAATGGCCACATCAACTGTAGTTATGAACCGCGAGACGACCGGGCCAAAAAGACCATCGCCGATCTCAAAACCGCTGCCAAACAGGCCGACGAGATTTTTATTGCCAGCGACCCGGACCGAGAGGGGGAGGTAATCGGGTGGCATATTGCCCAGGTGCTGGGGATTAAGAAACCGAAGCGCGTGGTCTATCAAGAAATTACGGAACGAGCCGTTCAGCAGGCCATTGCCCATCCCAAGTCCTTGGATATGGATTTAGTGGAGGCCGGTCGCTGTCGAGATTGTCTGGATAAGCTCGTGGGCTATCGGGGCTCTCCCTTAGTCTGGCGCTTGAACAACGGCGCGAAATCCGTCGGCCGAGTCCAGTCCGCGACCCTGCACCTGATTTGTCAGCGTGAACGCGAGATTCAAATCTTTGTGCCTCAAGATTATTGGTCGGTGTTTGTCGAGTATGCCGAAGGATTCAAAGGGTTTTACCACGGTAGTACTGCAGCAAACGAGCCAGACGAAACCACCATTGAAGATGCGGGTTCAGAGGCCAAAACCGAAGAATCCACCCGAGTTACCTCCCAGGCTGCCGCCGATGCCTTAGTTGAAATTGCCCAAACCAATCCTCACCACATCCTCTCCATAGAAGGGAAGATCACTCCCAAAAAGCCCCCCGCCCCGTTTACCACCTCGGCCCTCCAACAAGCCGCCGGATCGCGTCTCAAGTTCAGTCCTGAGCAAACCATGCAGGTGGCCCAAAAGCTCTATGAAGCGGGTCTGATTACCTACATGCGAACGGATTCGGTGATCTTGTCCCCAGACTACTGTGGTGCCGCCAAAAAATGGCTAGAGCAAAATGACGTAGACAATGTCCCTAAAACAGTCGCTAAGCAAAAAGGGGGCAAGCAAACTCAGGAGGGCCATGAAGCCATCCGCCCGACGGATATTTTCAAACCCTCCGCTGAACTGAAGCAATCCCTCCCGGATGATCAGTTCAAACTATACGTGTTGATTTGGACCCGAGCTTTAGCCTCCCAATGCAAACCTGCTCAGATCCGTAAAACCATCGTTATCAGCCAGTCTGGCGAGGTTCAATGGAAGGCCAAGGGCAATCTAGTTGAGTTCAAGGGCTACTCGAAATACTGGAAAGATATTAAAGCCGATACAGAACTCCCTACCCTGCAGCCTCAACAGATCCTCACCCTAGCCCAGGCCGATTCCCAGCAGAAACAGACCCAGCCCCCCCCTCGCTACAGTGAACCGAAGCTGGTCCAGCTGATGGAGAAAAAGGGGATTGGTCGGCCATCCACCTATGCTCCCACGATCAAGACCATCAAGACTCGGGGCTATGTCGATTTGATCAAAGGCAAACTCCAGCCCACCCCGATTGGCATGGAGGTGGATCAGTTTATGGAGGGTGCGTTACCGGAGCTATTGGAGGCTAAGTTTACGGCCCAGATGGAGAGTTCCTTGGATGCGATCGCACAAGGGAATCAGGAATGGCAAAACTATCTGATCGACTGGAACCGCAGTTATTTTGCTCCGGCCTTAGCTAAGGCATTGAAAGATTTACCTGAAGCTACTGGCAGCTATGGGGGTAAAGACTTACAAAAGTCTAGAACCAAATGTCCGGGTTGCAGTAACCCCATGTCCAAAGTGCCCAGCCAAAAGGTAAAGAAGAAGTATTTCCTCAAATGCGAAAACGGCTGCACGGCGGACGATGGGCGAGGTTTGGTGATGTTCTGGTCCGATAGGGATAAGAATTGGCAAGTCCCCCAGGCAAAGTCTGATCAGCCTGCAGAACTCACTGATTATCCTTGTCCGGCCTGTAACCAGAAAATGGAGATTTACCAATACCAAAAGGAGGGGCAGGCCAAGCAAATGCTTCGATGCTCAGATCCCAAAGCCAGAGCTAACAAGAAGCATAAAGATGCCGTCTATTTTCAAAGTAAAGGACGGTGGTGGAGCCCTAAACATGGGGAATTGGAATAAAGAAATCCCCTACAAAAAAATTGCAGGGGAAGTAAGGCTTTTGTAACTTCAGTACTTTTACTTATGATGCCCACTGAGCATAGGTTTTCACCCTCAGCGGTAGCCCAAAGATGGCGTCTATCGACCCCTCATTCAATCATTACTTCGTCCATGCGAGAGGTAGAAGCTGAAACTGAAGGATAATCATCCAAACGTTACTGGGTATCCCCCTAGAATTGCTGAAGAAGGAGCATTTGGGTAAATCGGCGTCAAACCCCCCCAATATTATTCAGCGAATATCTTATTGAATAAGTTGGTGACTTTGCTAAACGTCTTTGCTCTGCTACGACGCCCCTCTGCCAGTCTCGCATCCAAATCATCAGTGGATTCTAACTCATGAGTTGGTTCTAACTCATGAGTACTTTCCAGAAGACTTACTGCATCTTCAATCGGGGGAATAGTCTGTACTGCTGCATCCTGAATCTCGTCAGGCTTGGGGTTAGAAGTCTGTAAAGGCTTATCTACTTCAAGCTCTGAAGCTACAGGGTTAGAGAGTTCCATCTTTCAATATCTCGATACTTACAAATCTCTTATGGACAGGTTTATTGTTGGGCCGGCGCTCATTTATGGTCAGCTTTCAACAACCACATTGCTGGCATGTAATCTCTTAGTCCCTTAGTATTCCCCTCGGCAAGAGCTAGAGGAACATTGCGACGAATATGAAACCTGATCGAAATCGAAGCACAGGATTTAATGAAATTTTTTTGTCCCACATTGGAGCAGTTCAAGTTTGTTGCACAATGGCAGATAGCGTAAAAGCAAACAGCGTTCTGAGGCGTTGCAGTCAAGCGGGAATCTTTTCAAAGCTTTGTAATACCAATTTGTGTTTTGGGATGTAATTTAGATAGGATCTAATCCTATGTTCATTCCATAAGTATATGAGTCGAGTTAGTACAGTTAAACCGCATCTAACAGTGGATGAGGTGAAAGACAAAATTGCTACGGCTCCGACTGCCCGCTGTCAGCAAAAATGGATGATTATTTATAACGCCCTGGTAGATCCTCGCCCAGCTATCGAAATAGCCACGCATACTGCTACTAGTCTTCGAACGGTCCATCAGGTGATTTCCGCTTACAATCGCCTAGGAGCAGCAGCAATTGCTCCTAGGGCTAAACGGAAGAAGAATCCCGGTGCTTATCTGAGTATCGAAGAAGAGATTGAATTTTTAGAATCGTTTATTGAACGTGCTCAACAAGGTCATTTAACAACGGTTCAAGAGATCCAAACGGCCTTTGAGACTAAAGTGGAGACGTCAGTGGCACCCAGTACTATCTATCGTTTGCTAGACCGACACGGATGGCGCAAACTCATGCCTCGTCCGTCCCATCCCAATGGAAACAAAGCGGCACGAGAGGCTTTTAAAAAAACTTTCGGGGGCTGGTCCAAACCGCTGTAGCAGATCGCTCAGCTGAAGACCAACGTCCCATTGTGATCATGGCAGCAGACGAAGGGCGCTTTGGTCGTCTAGGGCAAGTAAGAAGAGCTTGGTGTGCTCCTGGAATTCGACCCGAAAGTGGGCAGCAGCTTGTCCGTGAATATCTCTATGGCTATGTTGCTGTTGCTCCTGCGTTAGGAAAGATGAGTGCTTTAGTCTTACCCTTTTCCAATACTCAGATGATGAACTTATTCCTAGCACAAGTGGCGGATGAATTTTCAGACTATTTTGTGGTGATGCAGGTCGATGGAGCGTCTTACCACACCGGAAAGAAGCTCGTCATTCCAGACAATATACGCTTGATTGTTCAGCCTCCTCGAAGTCCACAACTCAATGCTGTAGAGCATATCTGGGAGGAGGTGAAAGAAAAGCACTTCTACAATCAGGTTTTTGATTCTTTAGATGAGGTATCCGATACCTTGTGCAAGGGACTCAAAGAACTCATGGATTTACCCGATAGGCTGACTTCTATGACCAATTTTCCTCATATGAGAATTACGATTTAAAACGCAAATTGGTATAAGACCTACATTTCAGATCGTTCTAAGCAGTAGATTCTCAAAAGGATGCGTATTTTTCCAGCGATAGGTGTTGAAGTCACGCTCATCAACGGACAAAATTCGGCCATGTCCAAGATGCTCTGCCAAAACCACGAGAGAGGCATCAGCTAGGTCCATGGGCAAATTTCGATATTGGCAAGTGAGTTCGTGTATTCGTGCGCTATGGGCAAGGGTCAGCTCAAAGACAATGAATGCTTCTTGAGACAAGTTGAGAATAAACCGTTCTTGAGCCGAGGCCCCTAAACGCTTCAGCAGAAAATGGCAGGTTTCTGTGACGACTGGCCAGGTGGTAATCAGGGGTTCTTGAACTTGGGTTAACGCTTGAATCGCTGGGGAGTGATAACTGTCTTGTCGGTTGGCTAAAGCTAGCTAAAATCCTGTATCGACGATAATCACTGGGTTAGGCCATATTTCTCTTCTAGGCTATCGCCATAGTCCAATTTGTAATGGGTCGATAGGTTATCTTCGGCCTCTCCACACCCAATAAATCCACTTTCCGTTAAGAGATCGATGGGATGCTGCGGGGCATATTCTTGGTAATAAGCATCTAACGCCAATTTGATAATCTCTGTGACACTTTTTTCGGTCTGCCGCTGAAGGTAATTCAGTTTGAAGGCATATTCGTCATCAAGTCGGGCATTAATGCGCATGGCATAGATGTCATAAGGTTGTATGACAATCTAGCACTCGTCCTAGGAGAAAGGGCTGCCTCACCCCAAAGCGTGGTCCGATTCTATGGTTAACAATCGCAGCCTGTCTCATCAACAGTCTGGAAGAAACAGTGGCGAAGAAAGCTAGCTGCTCCATATCATCAAAGCATTGATTTTTGCGAAACTCCAGATGGCATCGGTCTCGAATAATTAACCAATCCAAAATCTAAATCGAATATTCCTGGACTCAACTTTACCTAAAAACGTTGAGAGGTCATGGAGATCTTGAAGGACATCCACTAACAATTCATCACTATTCTGTATCTGTGGGTGGGCAAGTACATCAGGATTATCCTTCAAGTGCTGGATCAGCTCATGTATCGTTTTAATGGCAATTCCAGCATCGGCAGCGCTAAACCAGTCAGCCTGCCCTTCCAGTTCATGCAATTTAGCTCGCAAACATTGTCGATCAGCCTCAAGCTCAGCTCTATCTAATTCATATGTAGTGTTAAGTTCACCCAAGGCATCAGCAATGTCCAGTTCATCTAGAGCATTTAACGCATCCTCGTAAAATGCAGGGTCTTCTATAACGAAATGATCTAACTTGGTTAGCCTCTTGTCTTTGGCTATTTTCTCCAATTTTCCCCATACTTCAGTGATAGCAAGAACCTCACTTGGAGAATTCTCAGGTAAGGATTCCATCCATCTCTCATACTCAAGAGCAATACTAAAGGTAGCAGGTGACACTCTCTAAGCCCTATAAATTCTAGACATATACAGTCAAAGTACGGCCTTCCATGCTTTTTATCTTTGATACATTAGGTCGGTTCTTGCTACATATTTCACACCTCTAGACACCTCAGCCCCTTCATGAAGAATGAGATGCTGAAACAAAAGGCCAAAACCCTTTCGAGGCGTAATTGAGTGTATTAACTCGGTTAGGAAATTTGTTTGTCCACCCTCAAAATCATCGTTCAAATAGACCAGAAATGAATAATAACTCTTTTCATTTCCATTCCGTTCAAGTGAACCATCATAATGAGGGCTAAATTTCATGCCAACTTTATATCGATAGCATCTAAAGCGGTCATGAGCGCTCGATAAGACTCTTCCCTGCATTGTTGATGGGACGTACTCTTGTGCTTTTAAAAATAATTTCTCTGCAAGGGAGGAATCGTTAAAAATCACTCGCTCATTATTGCGTACATTGGTATTAACCTCGGCCTCTCCATCATTACGAACCGTTGCCAGACTAGGGTTAAGCTGATTGATTTTTCCAATTAATTCATCGCATTCTTTGACTGTCAAAATATTGGGAATCTCAATAATTAATGGAGCTGCTTTATTAATAATGGGCATAAATCTTGATTACAGAGGGATCTAACGTACCAGTCACAAGGGCTCAAAAATTTCTTAAGCGTGTAAATCTAACAGCTTACCTGCATCACAGAATCCAAGGCTTGATGCCGGAGCATATTGCCAACCTGCTCTTAGGATAAGGAGCTTGGGGCCTTGATACCCAGCTCAACATCCATGATGTCCAACCACACAGTTCGCTATGCAACCAGGATTAGAATATGTCCCCCCCTGCTGAGCCTCTCAGTTGAGAGGCTGATTACGCATAAAGAATCATCCAGGGACACACCATCTTTTTCTATAATGATTGTCTGATCATCTGTTTGGGTATTTATTGTGGCTGTTACTCCCTTATCATCTGCTGACCAATCCTCTGGCGCACAACAATATCCCGACGCCTTGGGTCGATTTGGTCCCTACGGCGGGAAGTATGTTCCAGAGACCCTAATGCCCGCCCTAGCAGAACTAGAGTCAGCCTTAGCCCAATACCGAAACGATCCAGATTTTCAGACTGAACTCAGCCAACTACTCAAAGACTATGTGGGTCGGCCTAGCCCCCTTTATTTTGCAGAGCGGATTACCGCCCACTATGCCCGTCCCGATGGTAGTGGCCCTCAGATCTATTTAAAGCGAGAAGACCTCAACCATACGGGAGCCCATAAAATCAACAACGCTTTAGCTCAAGCCTTGCTGGCCAAGCGCATGGGTAAACAGCGGATCATTGCCGAAACCGGAGCCGGACAACATGGGGTAGCAACAGCAACCGTCTGCGCCCGCTTTGGCTTTGACTGCGTGATTTATATGGGGGTCCAGGATATGGAACGTCAGGCTCTCAATGTATTTCGGATGCGGCTATTAGGGGCAGAAGTTCATCCTGTGGAAGCGGGGACAGGCACTTTGAAGGATGCCACCTCTGAAGCGATCCGTGACTGGGTCACTAACGTGGAGACCACCCACTATATTTTGGGTTCTGTCGCTGGCCCTCACCCCTACCCAATGATGGTGCGAGACTTTCACGCGGTGATTGGCGAAGAGACTCGTCAGCAATGTCAGGAAAAGTGGAATGGCACTCCCGATATTTTGCTCGCCTGCGTGGGGGGTGGGTCTAACGCCATGGGCCTATTTCATGAGTTTGTGCCTGATACTCAAATCCGCATGATTGGGGTAGAGGCTGCCGGGGCTGGAGTGAATACCGATAAACATGCGGCCACGCTCACCCAAGGAGAGGCTGGGGTGCTGCATGGGGCCATGAGTTATTTACTTCAAGATGAAGATGGTCAAGTTTTAGAAGCTCATTCCATTAGTGCGGGACTGGATTATCCTGGTGTCGGGCCTGAGCATAGTTTTCTTAAAGACAGTGGCCGTTGTGAATATTACAGCGTCACGGATATGGAGGCGGTCGGGGCTTTTCAGCGACTAACGGAGTTGGAAGGGATTATTCCCGCTTTGGAAACGAGTCATGCGATCGCATATCTGGAAACCCTCTGTCCTCAGTTAGAAGGCAGTCCCCGAATTGTCATTTCTTGTTCTGGTCGGGGAGATAAAGATGTGCAAACCGTCGCTAAATTTATAGAGCAGCAGTCTTCCTAGCTGGCTAAGCAGTGACGCTTCTATATTTCAGCAACAAGAGTTAATAAAGGGTTAAAATCGGGTTGCGGTTCGTTTAAGGCTTCAACCCCATGCCCTTTGTCGTTTTGGGAATGGTGAGTTTTCTATCTTGGTTCGTCAGCATGGTGGCTGGCGGTGGTAGCCCCTTAGTATTGATTCCCCTCGTCAGTTTTATGTATGGCGCTCAGGCGGTGGCTCCCGTCATTACGACGGGGATGTTGTTAGGAAATATCCAGCGACTGTTTTACTTTTGGCAAGATATTGATTGGGAAGTGACTCTTTGGCAGTTACCGGGAGTAATTATTGGCTCTATCTTGGGTGCTTTTACCCTTAACTACATCAATTTAGAAGGGCTACAGATCGTTATCGGCATCGCTTTGCTGCTGATGGTGGCAAACTATTGGTTTGGCAATCAGGAAAATACCTTTAATCTCAAGACCTGGCAATTTTTACCCCTGGGATTTGGCAATTCCTTTGCTTCAGGTTTAATTGGCAGTACCGGACCGATCATGAACCCGGCCTATATTAATTACGGGCTATTGAAAGAAGCAATGGTTGCGACCAAAGCTGCCAACATTATTCTGGCCCACGTAATCAAGTTGTGCGCCTATGCCTCCTTGGGAACCTTGAGCAAAGAGTACGTTATTTATGGGGTGGTGATTGGGGCTGCTGCAATTCCTGCCAATTGGTTAGGGCAGTGGGTGCTTAGCCGTATGAGTAATGACTTGTTTAAGCAAGTCACCTTTATCTTTATTGCGGTGAGCGGTGTGCTCATGCTTTGGCAGCAACGCCAGTTTTTGATGGTTTGGTAAGTCTAGCCACGAATTCAGCAACGCCTGGACAAAAAAATGACCTTTGCAGGAAAGGCCATTTCTCCAAATCAGCTTAAATCAGGTTCTAGGCCAACCAGCGAGCCGCGTCCTTGGCGTGATAGGTGAGAATCATATCGGCACCCGAGCGCTTAAAGCTCATTAGGGTTTCCATCACAAGTTTCTCTTCATCGACCCAACCGTTTAAGGCAGCGGCTTTGACCATCGAATATTCACCGGAGACGTTGTAGGCCGCCACGGGTAGGTTAGAGGCTTGCTTCACTTGCCAGATAATATCCATATAGGCCAGGGCAGGCTTCACCATCAGCATATCTGCCCCTTCAGCAATATCCAGTTCAATCTCTTTGATCGCTTCGCGGGAATTGGCAGGGTCCATCTGATACGTTCTGCGATCGCCAAATTGAGGCGCGGATTCTGCGGCATCTCGAAACGGCCCATAGTAGGCGGAGGAATACTTAGCGGCGTAGGACATAATCGGAATATCTTCAAAGCCGCCTTCATCTAGCCCAGCCCGTATCGCTTGTACAAATCCATCCATCATGCCGGAAGGGGCAATAATATCGGCCCCTGCTTTTGCTTGGGATACGGCTGTTTTCTTCAGCAATTCTAAGGTCGGATCATTGAGAACTCGGCCCGTTAAATCCCCCGTTTCTAAATAACCACAATGCCCATGCTGAGTGTATTCGCACAGGCAGGTGTCCACAATCACCATCAGATCGGGCACGGCTTCTTTGACGGCGGTTGAGGCCTTTTGGACAATACCGTGATCGTGCCAAGCTCCAGTGGCGTCAGTATCTTTCTCAGTCGGAATCCCAAAAAGAATCACGGCTGGAATCCCGAGGTCATAAACTTGCTTAGCTTCTTCTACGACCTTGTCAATGGAAAGCTGGTAGACCCCCGGCATGGATGAGACTTCTTGGGCTACACCTTCACCTGGTACGGCAAACAGGGGATAAATCAGATCGTTCGTGGTAACAACGGTTTCTTGCACCATGCGGCGCAATTGGGGATGGTTGCGAAGACGGCGCGGGCGATGGGTGGGAAACATAACCTGTAGGACTCTGCAATGAACGATAGGAGGGGACTTGTGTCGCCTTAACCCAAATCTTATTACAGTTCCTATGGCCCAATGAAGAGATGTTCATTATCTTCACGGTCTACAATTTAAGAAGCGTACTTTAAGGAGCAGCTAACCGTTGACGAACCTGAATAGAGGTTTCCTATGAACATCAGTCTTACCCCAGATCAAGAGCGTTTTATCCAAGCGAAGCTCCAAATTGGGAAATATCGCTCTGCCGAAGAAATTTTGGAACTTGCTTTGCGGCTGCTAGATGAATATGAGCAATCTGATGACGACTGGGTTGAAGACGTCCGTCAGAAAATAGATGCAGCAATCGAAGCGTCCCAGCATACTCCTCCAGTGGATGGCGAAACTTTTGTGAATGAGATTGTAGAGCGATTTCAGCAGGCTAATTCGGCATGAGCCGCTACGTCATCAATATTCTTGCTAGCCAAGACCTTAATGAAATTGCTGACTACTTTGCTGAACATAACCTTGAAGCGGGTGAGAAATTCTTTCTTGCCTTTAATCGTAAGTGCCAACAGCTTGTCTCATTCCCGAATAGTGGCAAAAGCTATGCCCCCATTCATCCAGACCTTCGAGGACTCTCTCTGGAGAATTACATCATCTTTTACAGGCTTTTGGATGATGGTATCGAAGTTCTTAGAGTTTTGAGTGGTCGCCACGACTTCCCCGATTTCTTTAAAGAGTTAGATTGAGCTACAGATTTTAGGGCGCCATGAGTCGCCCTGCAAAAAGACGAATTGAATCGTACTGAACTCCCACTTTCCGTGATATTCATCCTGCTCCAACTCAAGACAGTAGCTTTAGATATGGCTCAAGTGCATATCATCCGGTTTGGGAGCATCACTCTGAAGGGCATCGTTCCCCACCCACATGCGAACCAGATGACGTTTCTTTTCGGGCTCTTCCCAATCTATATACTCCGTCCGATCATGAGCGATCAGATGATTATTGAGGAAAATCATGTCGCCCGGTTGGAGCTGAAGCTCATAAGTTAGATCTTCTTGGTTGAGGGTCGCTTCAAATTGATCTAAAACGAACCGATCTTCATCTGATAGAGGCAATCCCGCTTTGTCATGTCCTGCATCTATCCAATAGCGCATATACCGACAGGTTAACCCTGGATACCAGTGCCCCCATTCAAACACAGGAAATGAGTTCCGTAATCGATCCAGGTGGGATCGGGTGCCGACCTCACCGACAATGATTTTGTCGCGAATAAAATTCTGGCAAAGCCGTCGTAATACCTCCGGTTGAGATTGGAGCAGTCGCTGATAGGCCGTGAAGGTATTCGCTAAACGATTGACACCTCCTTCCCGAGCTGTCTTCAGGCAAAGCAAAGACACAACCCCCGGCATTAGGTCCGCATCCGTGCTGTCCGTATGGTACCCAGGAGATGTACAGGTACTAGAAAAGAGGACATTCGCTTTACGGTGATCCTGGCCGCGATCGCAGACGTCATACAACAGGCCACGTTTATCTAAAACAGACCCTAAGGCATAGCCCAGTTGCAGCAAAAGAAGTCGGCTAGCGGATTCGCCATATTCAGCAACATTAAACCCAGACAGTAAGACAACGCCCGTGGTTTGGGTGAGGTGATAGCGCATCACATTCGCCAGCAGGTCAAGATTCTGGATTTTCATCCCCCTTGCTTCAGGAGACTGCCAGGTATATCCCCTCGCCTCCAACCAGTGATTCAACACTAAAACCGAGGACAATATGGACTCTGGGAGCGTAATTTTCCAGTGAGGATTGGTTTCTAGGCCTGTGCTAGTCCAGCTAGGCTGTGACTTAGCCTTGATCATCACCGAAGATAAGTCTTCGATATGACCCGTAGAAGTGAGAAGTGGCATGACAATGGCAATCGGATTCGATTGAGACGTAGGGGGGCGGTTAAAGAGTTGGGGCAGATAGCAGCGCTGATCATCGGCACACCTGGCATTTGCCAGACATCTTGAAGCCTCATAGGGTGAGGCGCTTCAAAATACAACACCTTGCTCAAAGCAAGAACACCCTTAGGCGGCCCAAGCATAAGACACAGCTTCGGAAGCTCGCTGAATACCATTAAAGAATTTCAGTCGAGAATCCATCGCCTTCCTGATCGCACGATCCAAACAGATGGAGTCTTCCACCGTCCTTAATCGGGGTTCGATCAGCGCTTCCAAATGAGCCGCATGGTCATCATCTAGATCAATATGTACTTCGAAAAAGATCAGTGCTTCCGAGGAAAAAGGGGATGCCCCGACAATGCCTTGACGAATTTGGGTATATAGGGAATTCACAATTCCTTCTGATGCGAAGCAAACAGCTCCCAACGCGGCTAAATAACCATATTTATGGGATAGAGAAAGATAGGTATCAATCATGGCCTGGGTTTCTGGCTCAGGAGGCGTCAGTTCTAACGTCCCATCATCAATCCCTAAAGAACGGGTAAAGCGCCGGAATAATTCTGGATGAGCATGAGCCAAGTTGCCCTGTCCCATTTCATCCAAGAGATTTTCCATAATCACCAACTGGGCACTCTCATCGGGGCAACAAGACATAATGCTGGCCAGGATGCGATTAAAGGCTTGGGAAAATTTGTACATCTGAACCGCTAAAACACGCACTTCTGCCAATGTCAGCTCTCCAGCCCGACATTGCTCAAGAACAGGATGTCTCCAGAGGGGATGTCGTTCGGTAAGACTGCGAAAAGAATCCATAGAGTTAACAGTGATCGTTCTCATTTGTGCACCTCAATCGCCATATGTAAGGGGTAATCAACTAACGGTCCGAAAAAGTCTGGGTCAAGTTCAACGTGCTCAGGTAAAACCCGTAATTCACGTACAGTTGGCATGCTAGAAAAACCAGCCATTTGCAAGGCTTCAAAGAAATCTTGCAGGGTTTTATGAATCAGCTGGACCTCTAGCCAGGAACCATCGCGCTTCCAAATGCGCCCTGGACATTGCTGGTCACGTCCACTGAAATAGTTATTGCCATCCACTTCGAAATAAAAGGGGAACTCAGCTTGACGCATATAAGGAAAGGAGGGGTGAGGGATGCTAAACACAAACCGCCCTCCGGGTTCCAGCACTTGAAAGATTTCTGCCATGCAAGCCTGGGTTTGGGCAACGGTTAGGTAGTTAAACAAGAAAACAGCAACTACTAAGTCAAACCGGTCTTGGGTGTAATGACGGACGTCCGTAGCACATCCCGCCTGATAGGTAATCCCCAGAGGCTCTTGTTGTTCTTGAGCCTGGGCGGCTTCAATCATCCGCGGGGAGAGATCGACGCCTAAAACGGAGGCTGCCCCCAGCTGTCGGAGTTGGCGACTACAGTACCCTTCGCCACATCCGAGATCCAGAATCTTTTGTCCTGAAACAGGGGTACACATCTCCAAAATAGCGGGACGGGCTGTGAAATCAGAGAGAGAACTGGGGCCACCTCGAACCCATCGAGCCGCTGTATCGTTGTACAGGGATTGGGTTACTTGTTTATTGGCAGTAATCATGTATTCTTCTGGGTCCTAAATGGATGAACAACACAAATGAAAGATTGGGTAACACTTCAGCGAAAATCTGGCATAAATATATGATCTGCTGTTACTTCAGATAGAGATGAGAAGGAATGAATGGATAGGGGGAAATATCCACTTTTTCGATCATGCCTAGGATTAGTCATTAACCAATCACCGCCTAATGTTGTTGACTACTCAACTGAATTTTTCCACAAAAAATATTTTAGTATTTTTGCCATAGAGAATATTCTCTACATAGCTTTCACTACCGTAGAAACAGTGCCTTTAGATACCCTTTCATCCAAGAGATAGACAATGCTACCTATGTGGATTTATCTCCGATTACTTGTGATGAAAAAATATAGGCATCAGCTCATAAATATCTTTAAGGAGAAATGTTCAGCTTGTTTTGATTGGGGCAATTCATCATTAAAAACTGATTTAATTTTCAACGATAAATCAGAGAATATTAGGTCTGCCTAGGAGTCGCATCAGTGTAATCACGTAACTTTAATGCACGGAAACACCCATAGATAAGGTTTTTTTGAGTGGTTACACGCATGTCTTGAGGTTTGGGAATTGATTATTTCAACGAGTACTCATTTCAATATTATTGAAAAATAAACTTAAAAAACTCATTATTAATTAATTATTAATACTTAATAAAGAAAGGTCAACTCCTGAATTTTGAATGCTCACAGCCTTAAACATATATTCTTTCCACCTTAAGTAATTACAGATTCTCGTATAGAGACACTCTGCTGATCTAGAAATTATTCTCTTCAGCAAATATTCCTAAAAAAATTTCCTTGGATTTCAATCTTTTTTCGAGCTAGAGAGCGGGATTATTAGTCTTTATAAAGATAAAAATGGTCAAAATAAACTTCACGCCTTGGAACATGTTTTGGCAGATGGGGAACCCTAGAGCTGTTGAAATTTAGATCGTTGGGGAGACTCTCATGTATGGCCTAGTCAATAAAGCCATTGAAGAGATGGTGCGCAGCCATTTTAGTGATGCAACCTGGGACGCGATCAAACAAAAAGCTGAGGTCAAAACAGAAGCTTTTATCAGTATGGAAGGCTATCCCGATGAATTGACCTACCGGTTGGTGGGGGCTGCTAGTGAAGTATTAAAGCTCTCTCCCGCAGCAGTTATGCATGCCTTCGGTAAGTATTGGGTTCAGTTCACGGCCAAAGAAGGGTATGGAGAACTGATGGAAATGAATGGGGAAGATTTACCCGAATTCCTGGAGAATCTGGATGAGCTGCATGCCCGTGTCGGTGTGATGTTTCCCAAGTTACAGCCCCCATCCTTTGACTGCGATGAAGCGGATGAGGAGGAATTAACCTTGCATTATCACTCGGAACGAGACGGACTAGCCCCCATGGTCATGGGATTGGTAGAAGGGCTGGGAGAACGTTTTGAAACAGAGGTAGATATCAACCAGACCCACAGCCGCGAGGAGGGCGCCGATCATGATCAGTTCTCAGTTAAATACAAAGTCAAGTGCCCCTTCCATTAATCCGATCGAGCGCAGTTTACCCCCCGAAAGTTTTGCTCAGGTTTTCCCCTTCCATTTTGTTTTCAATCGCAACTTAGAGATTCTGCAAGCGGGCAAGGTTCTGCAACGCATTTCTCCTGAAGGGTTGATTGGCGGGCAGGTAGATGATTTTTTTCAGATCCAGCGTCCAAAAGTGGCGCTAGATTTTGATGCCCTGGTGAAAAAGTCGAAAAAACTCTTTTTAATCGAATCGATTCACCAGGGATTCCAGTTAAAGGGCCAGTTGATGCCCATTGAGTCAGAGGAGGTGATGTTCTTTATCGGCTCCCTCTGGGTCACAGATTTCTCCGACCTCAAAGACTATGGGGTAAAGCTGCAGGACTTTGCCACCCATGAACCCACATCAGATTTTCTCTATCTGCTACAAGCTCGATCCACGGCCCTGACTGATACCACCCATATGGCAGAGGAGTTAGCGGCCAAACAAACCGAATTAGAGCAGACCTTGCAGGTGGTTCAGGAGAAAAATAACAACTTGCAGGTAACCCTCAAACAATTAGAAACTACTCAGGAGCAGCTAATTCAATCGGAAAAGATGGCATCCTTAGGCCAGTTAATTGCCGGAATTGCCCACGAAATCAATACACCGTTGGGCGCTATCCGATCCTCCGTAGAAAATATCTCTGACTTTTTAGAACGCAATTTAGGGGCACTCCCTAGCTTTTTCCAGGATTTAACGGGGGAGTGCCATCAATTATTTGCAGAGTTGCTGGACTCGGCCAACCAGGATCTGGTGATCCTCAGTAGTCGCGAAAAACGCAAACTGAAGCGGGGAAATATCCGCATTCTGGAAGCGGAAGGGATCGATCAGGCTGATGATGTGGCGGATACCTTAGCGGAGCTGAATTATCTGGAAGAGATCGAGGTTCTTGTCCCCCGGCTGCAGTCGGTAGGAGGACGCCAGACCTTAGATATGGCCTATCAATTTTCAACCCTGCTGAATAGCACTAAGACGATCAGAACCGCCACGGATAAGGCAGCCAAAGTGGTCTTTGCCCTGAAGAGCTACTCCCACTTTGACCATACGGGCAACAAGGCACCCACAAATCTCATTTACGATATTGAAACGGTTTTGACTCTCTACCAAAGCCAGCTCAAGAATGGGGTGGAGGTCATTCGCAATTATGAGCCCATTCCAACGGTGTCCTGCTACCACGACGAACTGAGTCAGGTGTGGACCAATCTGATTCATAACGCTCTACAGGCGATGGACTATCAAGGCACCTTAACTCTGGATGTCCAGCAACAGGAAAATCAGATTCAAGTCAAAGTTGCCGACAGCGGCCAGGGGATACCGGCTGAAGTCATGCCCAAGATATTCCAACCCTTTTTTACCACTAAACCCCCTGGAGAAGGGAGCGGTCTAGGACTCGATATTGTCCAAAAGATTGTGAAGAAGCATGAGGGAGATATTTCAGTGGAATCCGAACCCGGAAAAACCCAATTTACAGTGTCGATCCCCCTGGCTTAATGCTGGCAAGGGATAGAGTAGCCGTTTAGCAATGGATAAAGGTGATGGTTAAGCCAGTGGTTCTATGTGTAGATGATGAGAAAGTTATTTTAGACAGTCTCAAAATACAGATTAAGAAAGAACTGAGCGACCTCTGCAATGTTGAAGCGGCCATCGATGCCAACGAAGCCTTAGAAATTGTGGAAGAGCTGCAGGAAGAGGGCGTAGATGTAGTGTTGGTGCTGTGTGATTGGCTGATGCCAGGGATGAAGGGCGACGAGTTTTTCGTCAAACTCCATCAAGATCATCCCAGTATTATCAAGATTATGCTCTCTGGGCAAGCCGATCAGGCAGCCATTGAACGGGCCAAAGAAGAGGCAGACCTCCATCGGTTTATCCATAAGCCTTGGCGTAAAAGCGAATTAATTGAACTGCTGAAGTCAAACCTGGAAGCGCTATGAGTAAGCCTTTTATCCTTTGTGTGGATGACGAATCTACCGTTCTAGAGTCCCTCAAAATTGAATTACGCAAATCCATCGGCCAGGACTGCGCCATTGAAACAGCTCAGGGGGGTGAAGAAGCCCTAGAGATTGTGGATGAACTCCTAGAAGATGAATATGAAGTGGCGGTGGTGATCTCTGACTACATCATGCCTGGCATGAAGGGGGATCAGGTGCTTCAGCGCATTCATGAGAAATCCCCCGAGACGATCACGGTGATGCTGACGGGGCAGGCAGACGTAGATGCGATCGCACATGCCGTTACCCATGCCGATCTCTATCGCTACATTGCCAAACCCTGGCAGTCAGACGATTTGAAGTTAACCATTTCCGCTGCGGTCCAGAGTTATCTGACAGATCAGCAGTTAGCCGATCAAAATCAAGAACTACAGTCGGTGAACCAACAGCTGCAGCGACAGACAGCGGAACAAGAACAGGTCATTCAAGAGCGGACTGCTGCCTTAGAGGCCGCCAATCAGAATCTGAATCTGCAAATTCAACGGGTTCTACTGGTTGAGCAGATTACCCAAGACATTCGTCGCAGCCTCGATACCCAGCATATTTTCCAAACCACCGTCGATCAGTTGGGCTATACCCTAGAAACCAATCGCTGCTTTATTCAAAGCTATTCAATCCAGACTTCTGCAGACTCTGATCTGGCGGAGTATTTAGAGATAGATTATGCCTCCTGCCTGGAACTGGAGATGGGCAATCATCCTTTGCTGTCAGAAATTTTTGGTCATGATCGCGTATGGGCTATTCCTGAACTAGATCGGGACAAGATGACTGAGGGGGAAATCCAGTTTTGTGAACAGGCCCAGCTCAAGTCTTTGATGGCGACTCGCACCTCCTATCAGGGCCAAGCCAATGGGGTAATTGTGCTACATCAGTGCGATCGCAACCGCAATTGGTCTGCAGCAGATATCGAACTGTTAGAAGCCGTGGCGGGTCAGGTGGGAATTGCCATTGCCCAAGCCCAACTCTTAGAGCAAGAGCAACAGCAGCGCCAGGCCTTAGAAACCAACAATACGGCCCTGGTACAAGCCAAGCGAGAGGCCGATACGGCCAATCAATCTAAATCCCAGTTCTTAGCCAATATGAGCCATGAGCTGCGGACTCCCATGAATGCCGTGATTGGCATGACCGGTCTGCTGCTGAATACAGATTTGGATGTGCAGCAAGAAGACTTTGTGGAAACCATCCGCAGCAGCGGGGATGCATTGTTAAGCCTGATCAACGATATTTTAGATTTCTCCAAAATAGAAGCTGGGAAGCTGGAATTTGAGAATCAGCCCTTTGACCTACGGATTTGTATCGAACAGGCCCTCCGCATTGTCGCCCCGAGAGCGGTGGATAAATCCTTAGAGTTGGCGTACCTATTTGAACCCGAGACTCCTGAGTGGATCGTGGGAGATGTGACCCGGCTGCGGCAAATTATCGTAAACTTGCTCACCAATGGCATCAAGTTTACGGAGACTGGCGAAGTGGTGGTCTATATCGAAGACGTTACGGCCGATAGTCCCACCCCAGTCCGAGCAGGACACCATATGCTCCAGATTGTGGTTAAAGACACGGGGATTGGCATTCCTGCCGATCGCATGGATCGATTGTTTAAATCCTTTAGCCAAGTAGATGCGTCCACCACCCGCAAATATGGCGGTACGGGCTTAGGGTTAGCCATTTGTCATCGACTGTGTGAGCTGATGGGAGGCCACATGTGGGTCACAAGCAAAGTCGGCCAAGGCTCTTCCTTCTGCTTCACGATTTCCGTCCCCGTGGCTGATCCGGCTCAGCGACCCATGATTTCCCCTGCCCACCTGGATGGCAAGCATCTGTTGATCGTGGACGATAATCCTACCAACTGTAAAATTTTGACCCTGCAAGCAAAGGCCTGGGGCATGACCAGCCAGGCCGTCCAGGGAGGTGCCGCCGCCTTAGAACTGCTGACAGCCGATCATTCCTTCGATCTGGCTGTCCTGGATATGCAAATGCCAGAAATGGATGGGTTAACCTTGGCGGGGCAGATTCGGGAGCAGCTGGCGGACTTTCCCTTGGTGATGTTGAGTTCTTTGGGCAAAGATGAATTGCTTCAACAGCAGAAGAATATCAACTTTGCGGCCATCTTAAATAAACCGATTCAGCAATCGCGGCTCCATGATGTTCTGGCCAATATTTTTGGGGAACCGACCGAGCCAGAAGAACAGCAGCCTGAGATGGAGCGGGTGAGCCCAGACTCCCTGAGCATTTTGCTCGCAGAAGATGTGGCGGTGAACCAGAAAGTCGCCTTACTGATTCTGAAGCAACTGGGGTATAGCGCTGATGTCGCCAGTGATGGCCATGAAGTCTTGGCGGCCCTAAAGCGCCAAACCTACGACATTGTGTTGATGGATGTCCATATGCCAGAAATGGATGGCCTGACAGCAGCAGCCACCATTCAACAGGAATGGGAACCCGAGGATCGCCCCCATATTATTGCCTTGACCGCCAATGCCATGCAGGGGGATCGGGAACGGTGCCTAGCGGTAGGGATGCAGGACTATGTCAGTAAGCCCATTCGTACCGAAGAATTGCAAGCCGCGTTTGATCGGTATCTAGAGCAGGCTTCGGTGAAGGTGATGGCCTCAGCTATGACAAGCAGCCGCTCAATTGAGAGAATTGATCCCTCCTTGCATCAAACTGGATCTGATAGGTGAATCCTATAAGACAGAGGATTAGCGAGGATCAGCATGGCAGAAGAAAGAACGTATTTAGAGCTGTCAGAAGAAGCAGGGATAGCCCACAAGTTTTATGAAGTGGTGGTGGATGGCACTGAGCTAAAAATCCGGTATGGACGGATTGGCAATGCGGGCCAAACCCAGGAAAAGATTTTGGCCACCCCCGAAAAAGCAAAAGCCGAAGCCGATAAAAAAATTAAAGCAAAGCTGCGCAAAGGCTATGAACCCGCCGTCCAAGGCGTACGAAAGAAACGGGCCATTACCCGACGGGAAATTACCAGTACTCGCTCTTCGGCCAATCGTGCTCCGGTGTTGTGGAGGTTTGCCTCCGGTGCATCCGCCTTTGGCATCTTTATTGACGAATCCCGGTGCTGGGTGGGCAATCAAAAGGGCCAAATCTTTACCCTGACTCCTGAGGGCCAAGTCACCCAAGAGTTTAAACTCCCCGATGGCGTTAAATGTATTGTGGCCGATGATGATTGGCTCTATGCCGGTTGTGACGACGGCAAAGTCTACGACCTGAGCGGTAAAATCCCCCGAGTGGCCTATTCCATTGCCGACGATGTCGATATCTTTTGGCTAGATATCAACGACGGTATTTTAGGGGTCTCGGATCGCCAGGGCGTCGTCACCACCATTAACCATGAAGAAGAATCTCAGTGGAATCAACGCAGTAGTGGTGATCATGGCTGGATGGTCCGGTGCGATGAGATTGGCGTCTACCATGGCCATGCCGGTGGGGTGACCATGTATGACTGGGAAGATGGTCAGGTGATTTGGGACCAGCATACAGAGGGAGCAGTCTTGTTTGGTTGGCAGGAAGAGTCCACGGTCTATGCCGGTACCAGCCGAGGCCATATCTACTGTTTCACCAAACAAGGCCAGCGGGAACAGATCCTCAAGTGCGATACCCAAGTCTATTCCTGTGCAGCGGCGGAAGAAGGCAAATATGTCTTTGCGGGAGACAGCTCCTCTTCTATTTATTGTTTTAATGCAGAAGGCAAACGCCTGTGGAAGTTGGGAACGGGCTGTGGTTCTGCCTTCTCCATGCAGTTTATTCAAGATCGTCTGTATATTGTGACGACGGATGGATCGTTGGCCTGTATTGACGCTAGCGAAGCTGCCATTCAAGCTGCCCAAGCCGGTACAGTGCCGGATGTGGTGAATGTGAAAGCGCCGAAACTAGATGCGATCGCAGCTTCGTCTACCTTAGAAACCACTACTAGTGCGGGGCAAGGTGTGATTCTAGTCTGTATAAAAGACAGCAGCAAACTGCGGGTCCGGGTCGAGTCTGCGGGCTATCACACGGACTGGAATGTCCAATTCCCCAAGGAAATGCGGGAAGCAGGGGCTCGGTATGTCGTAGAAGACCTACGGGAAGCCGCCCGAGGCGGATTTTACCGCGCCTACGGTGAAATCAAGAAGCTGGTTTAAAGACTGGAACGCGGGGTGGGTATTTGCGCTTAATTCGCTTGACTTGAGCCTGAAACTGGGCTCCGCGTTCAGGATTTACCATATCGACAAAATTGGCATAGCCTTGGATGACAGCAAAGGATACCGCCTGCCCCCCCCAATGCTGATCGTCATAGCCTGACTGCTCAATTTGGTGAAGCAACGCTCGAAATCGCTTCAGGGTTTTACGGTCAACGTTCAGCTTTTCGTTGACAACCACCCCCGTCACCTCTTGCTGCCGACCACTGCGGAGAACCCGCGTTTTCTGGGGATGAATCGTAAATCCTTCGTGGGTAACAATGGCATGGGTCCGCCGCAACAGTTTGCCCACCTGCTGCTGAGGCTGACCTGTCGTCGAGAAGGTTAGATCATCTGCATAGCGCGTATACAGATATCCCAACTCTGCTGCCATAGCAGTCAATCGACGATCCAGACGGCGACAGAGCAGATTGGTGAGGATGGGGCTGGTGGGTGCCCCTTGAGGTAAGTGGCGCTGAGACTGGGCCACATAATAATTCTGGCCATCCAAGTCCACTTCCACCACATCGGGTTCCGTACAGAGCAGAGCGAAAATAGTAGCGGCAGCTTCGCTATAGCCAAAGGAACGAAATAAACCTTTGATCCGAGGATAGGAAATAGACGGGAAAAAATCTTGGAGATCGAGGTTAATCACCACATCGGCCCCCAAATGGGGCATCGCGTTGGTGACAATAGAGCGACCTGGGCAAAATCCATGGGCAGCCTCATGGAGGGGGATGGATGCTAACAGTTTTTCTGCGATCCAATATTGGGCCTGCTTCAGACGAGGCATGGGGGCTGAAATCAACCGTTCTCCCCCAGTTTTCTTCGGAATTTTGAAGCGAACATAGTGGGAGATTTGGGCGGTACGCCGAGAGAAAGCTAAGAAGCGCAACTGTCCAACGCTAATCTGCATGGCCTTGGCAATCTCTTCCGCAGTCCCATAGGCAGGGAGTCCATATTGCTGGAGTCGTGTCAGATCGCACTCGGTCCGATTAAGTCCCCCAGAAACCCCTGCTCCCAGATAGACAATATCGCGAGCTTTTCGGTCTCGCCATGCTGTCGCCCGAGCCTGTCGTTCTTGCTCTCGTCGCTCTTTGGTTTCTTGGCGCTTCTTCTTAGAAGCAGCGAGTCGCTCCCTGTAGAGCTGCTTTTTAATGGCGGCTTCGTTATGTAGTTTGCGGTTCTCGGCCCGCAACGCCGCTAGTTCCCGCTGTATTTCTCCTTTACGCCGAATCTCATTCGTCGGATCTTGGGGCATCTCGCCTTCGGCGGGCCAAAATCCTAACCGCACCATTTCTTCTAAGATGACCTCATCACGGGAGCTTTGGCGGATGCGATCGTAGAGTTCTTGGCGGGTACGAGGTTGATTGGACATGGAGTCAGGAAGGTGAACTCGATGATATGAATAGCTGTCTATTTTGAAAAAAATAAACCCGGTCAGTTAAGTGCCTCTTCGTAAACCTCTTAGGACTGGATTGCTCAACTCGAGCGGGGCCGCCCTACTGTGGCTCGTTAGTTTCATGGAAACTAAACCGTAACAGCCACAGTAGGGCGAAGCCCCGCACAGTAAAGAGCAAGCCAGTGATGCGCGTTTAGACTAATCACATGAATGGCGATGCACCATTCGGGTTGCAAGGGGTAAATCGTAACCGACTGGGTTTTATAGTACTTTTGTACTGTTAGTGTATCATAACACTCTGTTCGTAGAATGCCCAATATTTAGGTCAGGCTTGCAGTTGAAGGGCTTTCTATCAATAGCGAAAAAGTTAGGTGAATATATTAACCCCATCCATCTGACGGTGTCAGTTTTGACGGAGTATCCAGGTAAAGCCGATAGGGATATTCCCTCGATGAGCTAATTTCCTCTGGGACAGTATATTGACACGATCTGGCATCCTTCGACATGCGGATCAGTATTGCTTGTTCGCAATAACTCTTGCTGTATCTCCATAACTGTCTGGCAACTCAGGATTAGCGCATTAGGGGACAAGGAACGATTGATGCTGTCTACATCATTTCCCCAATTGGTCAGCAAGGATACGTCGTAATAACCATCAATTAAATCAAATCCCAAAAAACGTGGATCGCTCTCGTCATGCTCACTAAATTTTAACCCCACTAAATCGCCCTGACCTATCTGGTAATGCTTTTGGACGGCGTAGTCATAATCCGTTATCAAATGAACTCTGAAATTCTCATGGTCAATATGATTCCAGTCTTCACCCTCTAGATCACTCAAAAGACTGGGTCTGAGGATGCCATCTATAGAGCCAAATTCTGTGAAGGCTAACCCTCGCCACTGACAGTAGCTTGTCCAGCGATCGCCATCACTGGGAGAAAAACTTTCGATAATGGTAAACAGCATGTTCTTAGACTCATGGCTCGATCAACATTGTTTTGGGCTGGGGTATTGATTGTTAAACATCTGTTGTGAAGGCTGCGTATAATACCAATTTGTGTTTTGGGATGTAATTTAGATAGGATCTAATCCTATGTTCATTCCATAAGTATATGAGTCGAGTTAGTACAGTTAAACCGCATCTAACAGTGGATGAGGTGAAAGACAAAATTGCTACGGCTCCGACTGCCCGCTGTCAGCAAAAATGGATGATTATTTATAACGCCCTGGTAGATCCTCGCCCAGCTATCGAAATAGCCACGCATACTGCTACTAGTCTTCGAACGGTCCATCAGGTGATTTCCGCTTACAATCGCCTAGGAGCAGCAGCAATTGCTCCTAGGGCTAAACGGAAGAAGAATCCCGGTGCTTATCTGAGTATCGAAGAAGAGATTGAATTTTTAGAATCGTTTATTGAACGTGCTCAACAAGGTCATTTAACAACGGTTCAAGAGATCCAAACGGCCTTTGAGACTAAAGTGGAGACGTCAGTGGCACCCAGTACTATCTATCGTTTGCTAGACCGACACGGATGGCGCAAACTCATGCCTCGTCCGTCCCATCCCAATGGAAACAAAGCGGCACGAGAGGCTTTTAAAAAAACTTTCGGGGGCTGGTCCAAACCGCTGTAGCAGATCGCTCAGCTGAAGACCAACGTCCCATTGTGATCATGGCAGCAGACGAAGGGCGCTTTGGTCGTCTAGGGCAAGTAAGAAGAGCTTGGTGTGCTCCTGGAATTCGACCCGAAAGTGGGCAGCAGCTTGTCCGTGAATATCTCTATGGCTATGTTGCTGTTGCTCCTGCGTTAGGAAAGATGAGTGCTTTAGTCTTACCCTTTTCCAATACTCAGATGATGAACTTATTCCTAGCACAAGTGGCGGATGAATTTTCAGACTATTTTGTGGTGATGCAGGTCGATGGAGCGTCTTACCACACCGGAAAGAAGCTCGTCATTCCAGACAATATACGCTTGATTGTTCAGCCTCCTCGAAGTCCACAACTCAATGCTGTAGAGCATATCTGGGAGGAGGTGAAAGAAAAGCACTTCTACAATCAGGTTTTTGATTCTTTAGATGAGGTATCCGATACCTTGTGCAAGGGACTCAAAGAACTCATGGATTTACCCGATAGGCTGACTTCTATGACCAATTTTCCTCATATGAGAATTACGATTTAAAACGCAAATTGGTATAAGAAGACTCGCTAAGATAAACCAGTTTGAACAATGCGGGCAATATTTCGAGCATCATCAATACCCCGATGATGGACACCTTCAAGCTCCAGGCCTAGCCTAGTTAAAGCTCCAGCCATACCAAACTTCTTTATAGAGTTGATCTGGATAGAAAAGGCTTTCTTTAAATTGAGATGCCCTCCTGGAAAGGGATAGCCAACACCATGCAACTGGCAATCCTGCCTGAATTGATGTCTGTCATAATCTCCCCAAGAGCAAAACAGATAACTGCCAAAGGGGTAAAACCAAGATTGGAAGTCTTTGAGTGCTATAGGAAAAAGTGGGGCCTTTTCAATATCTTGTTGAGCAATGGATGTTAGAGATTTACAGAACTCAGTCAGCACAGGATGAAGAATGGGCTTCACGAAGGTCTGATATTCACGCTCTATTTGAAGCGTTTGTGAGTTGAGAAGCACAGCTCCAATCTCAATCATCTCCATCCTTCGGCGAGGAATGGAATTATCATCTGCACAGGTGGCTTCAAGATCGACAATCAAGTAATATTTCTGACTAATTTTCATTGATGTTGTGGAGGGGGTACCCAAGGCCTCTACAGGAATATGACACTCGGTGTCTAGCCAAACATAAGTCTTTTTGTGGCTTCTAGATATTTCCCTGTCAAAGCAGAGGCAGTTTCTTCGCGCATCATACCAATAGCCCTAAGGCTTTCGTCATGCCTCCGTTGAATCAGCTCTGGCAAGAATTGGGCCTCTGTCCCTGCGTCCATTAGATGTTCTAAAGAATACCCTGAGGGACCCGTTTGTTGGAGATAGAGCTAGACCCACTTTTTCTAAAACAATCGGGACAAGCACTTCAGGTATAACACTGTCAGAATTCATAGCGTAAAAAATAATGGCTATATCTAAGGAATGAGGTGAGCCAGAAGAGATCTACTACCAGCTCTCACCAGCTCCACCGCCACCACTACTACCTCCGCCAAAGTCACTCCCTCCACTGCTGCCACCATAGTCACCACCGCTATAGCTACTGCCACTGTCATAACTGCTGCTATAGCTTGATGAACTAGAACTGGAATATGAAGTTTTTGAGACTCGCGGGATCGTCACTCGTTCTTCCGTTTTCTGATGACAGCAAGCACATTCCCGAGTCAAGAGTTCTTCCCCATTAGAAGTGGTTGTCGCTTTCTCCAAGATTTCTGATGTGCTCGTCACCGTAAAAGCATTACAGTCATCACAATGCGAGAATTTATAAGGATTCAGAACTTCTTGAAAAAGATGGAGATCAAATCCCATATCTGCTTGGGCAGAACTACAGGTTGGACATTGCCAACCTTCAAACTGAGTACTGCCTATTTCTTTGGCAACTTTCTCTGCAGGTTTAAGGTATTCATCTAAGGTTTGATCCCCTAAATACTGCATCAGGCCATTACAAGATTGACATCGTACATCGATGTTGCAGGAAGGCGATCGCAACAACCGTAGCGTCCCTGCAGAGGCACCCCCCACCGCAGCAAACAAAGCAACAAAAACATTTATGCTTCTGATACTGCTGGCCACAATCAGTACAACAGGAACGGCTACAAGGCCAAAAATCAACAGCTTGCTCAAGGTTGTTATGACTGCACTAGCGCCATTTTCATCACGCTTATTACAGCACCAAATTTCAAACCCAAACCAACCCCAGATCAGTAGTAATTTCAAGGCACTATAGCCTTCAATAATCGAAGATGCTAGCCAAAGACCGATTGCCAGCCCCAAGAAAGTGCACCAGCTTTGAAACACTTCTGTCGTCGGGTTAAATACGAGTCTGGTTTTAAGAGGCCGTCGTGGTCCATCATGACTCGTCACATCTCCTGCCAACCACCGTAATACCCAAACCCACAAACCCATCAAATTCAGTGATGTGTCTCTCTTCTCTTCATAAGTCGTGCGGCCTACTGGAGCGAACTTAAAGGAATGGCTCTTTCTAACGACTTTTACCAGCACAAACGATGTAGCCGTCACCACCCCTGTTGCAATAAAACCAACGATTCCCTTAATAATGAGGTCGAAATTTTCAAAGATCCAAATGAGCCAGCCTAAATCAACAGACTCTCCTGACTCTTCACGGGTCGGCGGGGCAATGGTTCCACCTTCTAAAACCTGGATGATTGCCTGAGTTCCTTTGACGATACCTGTATCAAAATTGCCTTGCTTAAAGTAAGGAGTAACCTGGGTGCGAAGAATATTGCCCACTTTCGCATCGGGGAGAATAGACTCTACGCCATATCCAGTCTCAATTTCTGTCCGGCGTTCGTTCTTCGAGACTAGAAATAAAATGCCATTGTCTTCCCCTTTTTTACCAATGCCCCAGGTATTAAATAGTTCAGTCGTAAACGCTTTGGGGGTTGCAGATGGTTGGGTATCGGGTACAGTTACCACTGCAATTTCGGCACCATTCCTTGCTTCCAACGCTGTAATCATCTGATTTAGCTGTGCTTCGCTGTCGGGACTGAGCACATCGGCCATATCCATCACCCAGTTATTGTCCTGGCGAGGGTTAGGAACTTCAGAGACTGGAATGGCCTGACTCGGCATCAGTGAGGATAGGGATAGAAGCAGGCTAAACCCCAGGGCAAAGAGGAAGGTCAGCGAGGTGCGCTCTCGCTGTCTAAGTCTGTTGGCAAACATATGTTGAATTAGCCTGTATTAAGGCTCTTAAGCAGCTATTTCTGGATATCTTTAGCATGCCCAGGATGGCCCCTATCCTGCTGAATCGTGGTTCAGGCAAGGGTCATCCGTGATACCGATCGCCCCATAAATACCAGAATTTAGCACTCTATCAGATTAGAATCATCACCCCAAAATATGATGTAGAGCATTTGCAAATTAGACATCAGTTTTCTTGAAATAATCGGCCCCTCTCTCTGGAGGAATGATTAGATTGGAGTGCAACTCACCAGAAGACGTTGCAATAGATCTTGGAGGCCAGGAAGCTACGGTTTTATGAGTCGGTGTAAGTAGCAGGGTATGCTTACATAAACTTCAGAAGACTGGTCACAATAAACGCATCGACCGACGATCAGCTTTTCGCCATCTACAAACCATTGTGCAGGTTGAACCACCCGAGCTTTACGATTTCGAACCGTATAGGCATCACACTCACTGCAATATCCAAACTTATCGGATTTCACAACTTCACGAAATAGATGAATACTGACATCGGTTTCTGTATGAGCAGGGCGACAAGTTGGACATTCCCAACCCACATGGCAGGTACTTTTAAGGGTTTTTGCTGCTTTTTCAGCTGGTTTTAAATAGCTCTCTATAGTTTTAGGTTCCAGGCATTGCATCAGGCCATTACAGGATTGACAGTGTACTTCGGTGTAACGGGTGAGGGATCGCATCAGCAGTAACGTTCCCGCCCAAGCACCACCGAAAGCAGTGATGAGGTAAGGGGTTAATGCGGTCCTATAAATAAAAATATTCAGGATGCTAGCCAATATCAAGACTAAAATAATGGCGACTACATTACTGCGAAAAAGTCCACGAAATAGCGATATGGTTTCGCTGCCACCGTGATCGTCATGTTTAGCCCACCACCACAGTTCATACCCCAACCAAATGACCAGAAAACCCATGACCAATCCATGGACATGGCGTACTGCCGTCTGATGGGAGAACACCACCCCTACAGATGAATAGGAGCCAAAGAAAATCCACCAGCTTTGAATGATTGGGCGAGTAAAATGAATTCCTTTATAGATAGGGAGAGTTTCTTCTCCCCCGACCGCTACCTTGCCTGTCCGCAACCAATGCAGTAGGGACGTCCGTATCCACCATAATCGACTGCCCTGGTTGGACAAGGTTGTACACCCCACTGGAGCAACCCGAAGCACTTGGCTTTTACGAACAATACTCATCAGCACAACCGCTGGAATCAGAACCAATGCCGCGAAGGTGAGACTCCACAAAACCAAGGTAGAGATAAAGAAACCGAGAGCCACGACAAACATCATCAGGATGACACCAATGATCGGAACATCGGCTGGCAGCGAGTAGATCTCTGATGGGTCCTCCTGTTCAAGCACCTCGATTACTGCTTGAGCACCATTAACGATACCTGCCTCAAAGGATCCTTGTTCCAAAGCAGGATAGATTTGGGTGGTCAGAATTTTATCGATTGTCCTCAGGGAAAGATCTAGGGTTTTTACATCCTTTCCTGTTTTAATGGCTGCATGGGGTTCCTCTTCAGAGACCAACAACAATATACAATCACTCTTCGCTTGCTCATCTATTTCCCAATGATTCAGCAGTTCATCAGCGAACTCGCTGGATGAAGCTAACGGCTTTATATCCGGCACCGTTACCACTATCAATTCGGTTCCACGCTTAGCGACTAACCCATCGATCATCTGCTTCAGTTGTTGCTCACTATCCCATCGGAGGATATTCGCCTGATCCATGACCCAATTATTATCTTGACGCGGATCAGACACGTCAGATACTGGAATGGCTCGGCTCGGGGAGAGGGAGCCGAGGAATAGCCACAAGCTTATCCCTACAGCTAAAACAACTGTCCATAAGGGACGATAGTGATGTCCTTGTCTTTTTAAATTCACAATCACTAGAGATTTAAGTTACCCAGGAATGGCGAGAGAAGTATTTATCGAACAACTCAAGGGATATCCATCAACTTTCCCAAATTCAATGAACGATTCGGCAAAAATAAGGAAGAAAGTTGAAAATTACCCACGGACTTTCCCTGGCAATTTGGATGTTAAATTGGCGAACCTACCGATATGGTGAAATCCCCCTCACCAGCTTGAACCATGTCGCAAAGTCGGTTAGCCACCGTCACCAAACTAGCCCCGTATCATGGCTTTCCATCCCCTCTAGGAACATGACCAAAACAGCACCGTTAAGTAAAAATCAGACTTTCTGCCGTTTCTAGATATTTTTCAGTCAAAGCAGACGCAGTTGCTTGGCGCATCATACCAATAGCGCTACGAAACTGCCCGACTATGCTGCATCCGTAGAGCCAGAATATGCTCGCAGGGGCCTTTGAAGAGCTTATTTTGCTGATGCCAATTGCAAGTACATTCGCCGTGAACCATTCGCTCATCCCGATCAATGGCCACAATCGGCTGCAATGTCTTATCCCCATGCTGAACCGTGCCTTGTAACAGCAGGGTACCCTTCCCATCCACCGAAGACTGACTAACCCGCACCGCATTTTGATCCAAGAATCGCGTGGCTTGGGCTTCCCGTTCATTGCTAAAGCGCAGCTTATCCATGGGGAGCGGATCGCGGGAGAGTTCTCGCACTCGGTAGACCTGCTTGTTGAGATCATAAATGGCTCGTCCTGCTTGGGTATAGGCACTCAGTGCCCCTAACACCACGGACTGATCCAGCCCTAAACGCCTAGCCAGATCAGCCGGCGACTCCACCCAATTCTGTTTCAAGGCTTCAAATACCTGGCGCTTTGTCCAATCATCCACCTGGGCACGGGGGGCCATTAGGTCAAAATTTCCTGCTCGTGACCAATCATTGGCGGTCCATCCCGATAGACCTAACGTAAAGGACATATCGTTGAGGTCTGCCACGTAGAACGAGGGCAGTCCTGTACCCAACAAATGCACCGTAAACTTACGGGCGACTGGAATCAGACGTTCTAAAATCATTAATCGTCGTCGTCCCCAAACTCGTACCATTTCTGGTTTATGCCCCTGATAAATAGAGCGGGCACAAACAATTTCTTGGTCCCAGGGTTCTAGAACCATCCGAATCGGTTCTCCAGGAGTGAGGTGATAGCGGAGGCTGCGAGGGCCATGCTTTTCCCGGCGTCGGCGGAGGGCAAAGCAGAGGTTGTAAATATCCATCGGATGCAGGTCGAATTGGATGGCTGGCAGGGCCATGGCCGAACTGACTTGTAAAAAGCCTCGCACCCAAGTGTCGGGCAAATCAATTTTGACTTCTTTGTAGGCAGCCGTTCCCGTCGTTTCCACCTCAAAGCCAGAGGGATCGACTTCTAAAAGGGTTTGCCGGTAGCTGCGAATTTTTTGAAATTCGTCGTACAGGGTTGCTGAGTAGTCGACATTGGTGGTGCCACAGGCAAAGTCATTGACCTGATCAAAAACGTTATAGCTGGCACCCAAGCGGCCATAACTGGACTCATCCTGGCTAAAACACTCAAAGAAAACCTCATCCGGATGAACCGTAATCACTGGGTCGAGGACAAACCAGGCATCATAATCTTTGCGATAGAGATAGTTAAAATACTGTTGTCTAGCCTGATAAAACGGAGCTAACCGATTTGAACTACGGCGATGCAGGTCTGTGAGTTCAGCTTGAAAGGCTTCGAGTTTTTCGGTGACCTCTTGACGTTGAGCAGCCACCCGTTGCCAATCAATATCATCCCGCTGAGCCGCCCAGGCTTTATAAGCCGTTTTATCTTGAGGCTGAAATCGCAAGTCAGAAACCACTACATCATGGAGGGCGCTGATGGCTTCGCGAAAAGCAATATTTTGCTGCAACTGTCCTCGAAAATAGGTCGGTTCGCGGGTCAAGTCTGGGGAGAAGGACATTTGGGCTTGGTCGCCTTGTCCCGATACCTGGCTATTCCGTTTGTAGTTGTAGTTAAACTCCATGCAAACTCTCTCGACTTCAGGATTGACGGTTAAATACTTGAGGACAAGGCAGCAGGCTCTCGCACGGCGACGGGCTTTACCTGTAGAGGCACTGAGATCTGGGGATAGGCGCTGTGAATTTTTAATAAAATCTCCAATGCCCGAGCGCGATCGCAAATGGCAATCGTCACGGACTGGCGAGTCAGAATCTCGGCAATAATCTCTGCTGCGGTTAAGCTTTTGGTTGCTTCCGCTTCCAGGAAGGCATAGACCCGCTGCTTGGTCACCCGACCTCGATTTACTTGGGCTAACACCCGAGTAAAATACGGCGTTAGCTCTTGCAGTCGCTGGGGATTATCCACCACATAGGTCTGCAGGTATTGGGTGGCAAACAGCTGCATATCGGTAGCAGGATGCTCACTAAATTTGAGCAAATAACCTTCCCCATCTGCATCACGAAAACATCGACTGACCAGATCTCGCCCCAGTTGGCGAACCTGGGGAAGATTACTATCACAAATACTAATAACCACCGCAGGGGTCAGCTCATCGGGCTTCAGATCATCGCGAAACAGCTTAAATCCAAACTGGCGGGTATCTTCCCATGTGGACTCCAATACCCGGACGATATCCAGCAGATCCGATTCGCTCTGTCGTAACCGAGGCAAGATCGCTTCCAACATCTGCCATCCGGCTGTGCGTACAGACAGCATGTCATGGTGAGTGAATTGGGCAATATCAGCAGTGGGGAGGGTAGCAGACCAGGGATCGCAATGATGCTGCAACACATAACCCGCAATTTCCTGGGCTGCAGGAGAGTCTGATTCTAGGAGTTTGTGAACCTGCTCAGGAGTAATATTGTCCATCCATCCCGGTAGAGCCTGGCGCAGCAGTTCCGTTAAAAAGCGATGAATGCCTTCCGTTTCTTCTGGCCCTTGCAATACCTCCAGCAGAGGTTGGGCTAGATGCTGACTAAAGCTAAGTTGGGCAGCAGCTATGCGCTGAATCGCTGGACGGATCGCCAAACGCATTTCGGCAAGGGGATGAGCGATCAGGGTGAGCAATAGCCCTGTTTGCTCCATCAGAACGGTATCGGGTAATTGACTGAGCAGTCGTACCCCAACTACCCGCACGGAATCGAAGGGGGAATCAATCAGGGCATCAATCAGCCCCGGTGGGAGTTCTGTCACCGGAGTGGAATGGTTCAGCAGAATCCGCGCCCCAAAGGTCTGCATCTCAGCAGCGGGGTATCGCAAGATATCCAACACCACTTCCAACCCGAGGGTCCGCAGTTGAGCGCCAAAACTGAGAAAGAGGGTTTCGCTAATATCCGTGATCCAGTCCTCTGACGGGATGTTTTCGGGCTCCTGGTTTAAGAGAATGGCAATCACCTGACCCAAAATCGCCCGTGCCCTCGTATCTTCTAGCAAAGCTTTACTCAACAGTCGTCGAGTAA